>NZ_NPEX01000424.1 GCF_003258865.1 Rhodoplanes roseus
CGAGCGCCGCGACGTCGGGCGGAACCGCGGCGAGGCGCACGGCACAGCCGTCGGCGTAGTTGACGATGGCGGCGAGCTGGTGACGCTGCTGTTCGACCTCGATCGCGGCGTCCGCATGCGGGCGGCCGACGCCCTGGAGAAGGCGTCCGCGAAGGCGCCGGATCTGCTGCGCGACCACGAGCAGCGGCTGCTCGGCTGCGCCGAGGACGCCGCCGATCCCGAGCTGAAATGGCATCTCGCCAGGATGCTGCCGCGGCTCGTCCTGGAGGCGCGGGACCGCGCCGCCGCGTTGGACCTGCTCCAGGACTGGCTGGCCGACCCCGGCGTCATCGTACGGGTGGAGGCGCTCTCGGCCTATGCGGCGCTGGCCGGGACCGATCCGGCCCTCGCGGAGGTGCTGCGGACGCGGCTGGACGAGGCGCTCGCGACCGGCCGGCCGGCCGAGAAGGCACGGGCACGGCAGCTCCTGCGCGAGCTCGCAAGCGGGACCGGCGCGTCATGACCGTCGCCGACGAAACTGCGCTGGTCCTGTTCTCGGGCGGCCAGGATTCCACCGTGTGCCTCGCCTGGGCGCTGTCGCGCTATTCGCGGGTCGAGACGATCGGCTTCGCCTACGGCCAGCGCCATGCGGTCGAGCTGTCGGTCCGCCCGGCGATCCGCGCGAAAATGGCGGCGCTGGACGCGAGCTGGGCCGAGCGGCTCGGCGACGACCACGTCATTCCGCTGGAGGCGCTCGGCGCCGTCTCGGAGACGGCGCTGACCCGCGACGTCGCCATCGAGGTCGCCGAGGACGGGCTGCCGACCACCTTCGTGCCGGGCCGGAACCTGGTCTTCCTCACCTTCGCGGGCGCGCTGGCCTATCGGCGTGGCGCCCGTCACCTCGTCGCCGGCATGTGCGAGACCGACTATTCGGGCTATCCGGACTGCCGGGACGACACCATCAAGGCGATGCAGCTCGCCCTCAATCTCGGCATGCAGCGGCGCTTCGTCCTCCACACGCCGCTGATGTGGATCGACAAGGCGCAGACCTTCGGTCTCGCCGACGAGCTGGGGGGCGCTCCGTTCGTCGACCTGCTTCTCGAAGAGACCCACACCTGCTATGTGGGCAACCGCTCGGACCGCCATCCCTGGGGCTATGGCTGCGGCACCTGCCCGGCCTGCCGCCTGCGGGCCGAGGGGTTCTCGAAATGGATGTCGAATCGCTGATGTCGTTCACCCCCGATGTTCGCCGCCGGACCGAAGGTCTGGTTTTCCTTGCACTTTTCGCTCTCACCATCCCGGCCGCGAACTGGCTGATCCAGCACGCCGGGACGACCTGCGTGCCGCACGGCCCGTGCCTGGTGCCGGTGCTGCCCGGCCTCTCCGCCCCGTCCGGCGTGCTGATGGTCGGCGTCGCCCTGGTGCTGCGCGATCTCGTCCAGCGCCGGCTCGGCGTCGCCGTCTCGGCGCTCTCGGTGCTGATCGGCGCGCTGCTCTCGGCCTTTCTGGCGCCGCCGGCCCTGGTGCTCGCCTCGGCGGCCGCCTTCCTGGTCTCCGAGATGGCGGACCTCGCCGTCTACACGCCGCTGGCGCGCCGCCGCATGGTGACGGCCGTGATCGCCTCGGGCGTCGTCGGCCTCGTCGTCGACTCGCTGCTGTTCCTGTGGCTCGCCTTCGGCTCGCTCGACTTCCTGGCCGGCCAGGTGGTCGGCAAGGCCTGGATGGTGCTGCTGTCGATCCCCTTCGTCCTGTGGCTCCGCCGCCGTGACGAGCGCCTGGGGCTGGCGGCTGCGTAGGTCCGTCGGCCGTCATTCCGGGCGCGCCGCAGGCGCGAACCCGGAATCCAGCGGCGGGCTCGGTGTTCGTGTCTGGATTCCGGGTTCGCCGCTGCGCGGCGCCCCGGAATGACCCCCAACAAGGTGGAATCCCCATGTCCGCGGCGCTCTACGAACTGCTCAAGAAGGTGACGACCGCCACCGTCACCACCATGCTGCTCAAGAAGGGCATCAGGCGCTGCTGGATGGCCGGGCCGAAGCCCCTGGTGGGCAGCGGCGAGCGGCTGGTCGGGCCCGCCTTCACGCTGCGCTTCGTGCCGGCCCGCGAGGATCTGGCGACGCCCGAGAGCTGGTCGAAGCCGATCTCCACCCGCGGCGCCATCGAGGCGATGCCGGAGAGCTGCATCGTCGTCGCCGACGCCATGGGCATCACCTCGGCCGGCATCTTCGGCGACATCCTGTGCGCCCGGATGAAGAAGCGGAACGTGACCGCCCTGGTCACCGACGGCGTCATGCGCGACCGCACCGGCGTGCTGGCGAGCGGCCTGCCGGTGTGGTGCGCCGGCGTCGCCGCGCCCGCCTCGGTCAACGGCCTCACCTTCGTCAACTGGCAGGAGCCGATCGGCTGCGGCGGGGTGGCGATCTTCCCGGACGACGTCATCGTGGTGGACGACGACGGCGCCGTGGTGATCCCCAAGGACCTCGTCGAGTATGTCGCCCACGAGGGCGCCGAGCACGAGCTCTACGAGAGCTGGGTGTTCACCGAGGTGGAGCGCGGCGTGCCGCTGCCCGGCCTCTATCCGCCCAACGACGAGGCCAAGGCCCGCTACGCCGCCTGGCGGTCGAGCCGGAGCTGACGCGGGTGGCCTCGGCCTAGCCCGGACGGCTCGGCGGTTCGTGCCGCCGGGTGGCCGGCGACGTCCGGCAACGAAAATACCGCGCGCGCCGGCTTGACGTCCGGTCCGCCGGGCGCTTCACCGGGGCATGTTCTTCTATGTCTCGAAAGCCCTCGGCTTCTTCGCCCTGCCGTCGAACCTCGTGGTCGTGGTGGGGCTCCTCGGCGTGGTGCTGCTCGCCACCCGGTTCCGGCGCCTCGGCGCCGGCCTCGCCGCACCAGCGTGATCCTGGTGGCGGTGGTCGGCTGGTCGCCGCTCGGCAATGTCCTGCTGGTGCCGCTGGAGGATCGCTTCCCGATCGTCCGCGATCCCGGTGACGTCACCGGCATCGTCGTGCTCGGCGGCAGCGTGACGCCCGAGGTGGCGGAGGCCCGCGGCTCCTACATGCTCAACGAGGCCGCCGAGCGGCTGACCGAGACCGCCATGCTGGCGCGGCGCTTCCCCGACGCCAGGATCATCCATACCGGTGGCGACGCCGCCTTCCTGCTGCCCGAGGGCAACGAGTCGGTGGTCGCGATGCGGCTGCTCGAGGATCTCGGCGTCCCGCGCGAGCGCCTGGTCGCCGAGGACCGGGCCCGCAACACGGTCGAGAACGCCGTGTTCTCCAAGGAGATCGCCCAGCCCAAGCCGGGCGAGCGCTGGCTGCTGGTCACCTCGGCCTATCACATGCCGCGCGCCGTCGGCGTGTTCCGCAAGGCGGGCTTCGCGGTCGAGCCCTATCCGGTCGACTTCCGCACCCGCGGGCCGATCGACGACCTGCGGCCGTCCTCCTCGATCGGCGACGGGCTGCGGCGCGCCGACACGGCGATGCGCGAATGGGTCGGGCTGCTGGTCTACTGGCTGACCGGGCGATCCTCGGAGCTCTTCCCGGGGCCGCGCCGCCCTTGAGCGGCGCTCATAGAAAGTCCGGTCGATCGGTTCGGCGTCGTTCCGGGGCGCACCGAAGGTG
>NZ_NPEX01000425.1 GCF_003258865.1 Rhodoplanes roseus
CACCCCCTCCCGGTCCGCTTCGCGGACCGACCTCCCCCCTCTAGGGGGAGGTGAAGAAACGAGCTCACGCCAGTTGCGATGCCACGAAGGCGCGGATGTCGTTCGGGTCGACGTCGCGGGTGACGAAGGCCTGGCCGATGCCGCGCGCCAGGATGAACGTCATCTGGCCGCGCTTCACCTTCTTGTCCTGCGCCATCAGGTCCATCATGCGATCGGCGTCGGGCCAGCGGAACGGCACGTCCTTCACCCGGGTCGGCAGGCCGATCTCGGCGAGGTGCTTCTCCACCCGCTCGACCTCGGTCTTGTTCAACAGGCCGATGCGGGCCGAGTAGCGGAACGCCAGCACCATGCCGAGCGACACCGCCTCGCCGTGCAGCAGTTTCGCCGAGAAGCCGGCCGCCGCCTCGAACGCATGGCCGAAGGTGTGGCCGAGATTGAGCAGTGCGCGGTCGCCGATCTCGCGTTCGTCGCGGGCGACGATGTCGGCCTTCATGCGGCAGCAGGTGGCGACGGCGTGCTCGCGGGCCGGGCCGCCGGCGAAGATGTCGCGCGCATTGGCCTCCAGCCAGGCGAAGAAGCCGGCGTCGCCCAGCAGCCCGTATTTCGCGACCTCGGCATAGCCGGCGCGGAACTCGCGCGGGGAGAGCGTGTCGAGCAGCGCCGTGTCGGCGACCACCAGGATCGGCTGGTGGAAGGCGCCGACCAGGTTCTTGCCGAGCTTCGAGTTGATCGCGGTCTTGCCGCCGACCGAGGAATCGACCTGGGCGAGCAGCGTGGTCGGCACCTGCACGTAGTCGAGCCCGCGCCGCGTGACGGCGGCGGCGAAGCCCGAGAGGTCGCCGATGACGCCGCCGCCGAGCGCGACGACGACGTCGCCGCGCTCGATGCGGGCGGCCAGCAGCTCGTCGCAGACGCGCTCCAGGGTGGCGAAGCTCTTCGATCCCTCGCCGGCCGCGACGATGACGCGGGTGCTGGGAATCTGGACGGCCTCCAGCGCCGCCTCGACCGCGGCGAGGTGCAGGGCCGCGACCGTCACGTCGCAGACCACGGCGGCCTTGGCCCCGGTCTTCAGGCCCGCCAGTCGCGGCCCCAGCGCCGACAGGAGGCCGCGCCCGATGACGATGTCGTAGGCGCGGTCGCCGAGCGCGACGTCGACGATGACGGGCTCGCCCGGGCGTGTCGGAGCGTTCATGACGCGGATCCTTCTTCGGCCTGCGGGCCGGACGGCCGACCGGCGGGCGGCGTGCCGGTCGATGGAGTGCCGGCCGGCGGCTCCACCCCGAGATGGGCGGCCAGCGCCGTCACGATCTCCTCGACGATGACGTCGTGCGGCACCTCGCGCGACTGCACGGTGAGGTCCGCCGCGGCGTAGACGGGATAGCGCTCATCGATCAGCTTGGCGAGCGTCGCCTCGGGATCGGGCGTCTGCATCAGCGGGCGGTCGGAGCGCCGGCGGATCCGGCGCAGCAGCACGTCGAGCTCGGCATTGAGCCAGACCGACAGGCCGCGCGCGCCGATCAGGGCGCGGGTGCCGGAATTCATGAAGGCGCCGCCGCCGGTCGCCACCACGCGCGGGCCCTCGGCCAGCAGCCGGCTGATGACGCGCGCCTCGCCGGCCCGGAAATAGTCCTCGCCATGCGCCTCGAAGATGTCCGGGATCGACATGCCGGCGGCGAGCTCGATCTCGGTGTCGGCGTCGACGAAGGGCAGGCCCATGCGGCTCGCCAGGCGGCGTCCGATCGACGACTTGCCGGCCCCCATCATGCCGATGAGCACGAGCGAACGCCCGCCGAGCGCCCGCGCGACCGCGAGAGCGAGCGCGGAGGGCTCGGGAGGAGGGCGCAAGGCGAGGTCGGTCATGCGGTCCGGCTGATCCGTTCGATGAATGTTCGCTCGATTACAACCCCGGGCCCCGCCTGTCCATCGGACGGCCGGCGGGCCGGTCGGGCCGCTCGTCTTTACAAAACTTTACGCGGCGGAGAAGCCCCTGAAACGGCGGTCCCCGACAGTGACGACATGGCCGATCGGCCAAAAGCCTTCGCACGACGACCGGCGAGGCGAGCGCCCGACGATCGTTGCGACCACACGAGGAGACCTTCCATGACCGACCGTATTCCCGACCCGCAGGCCCCGTCCGCCAGCCCCGCCCCGGCGCCCCGGCGGGGCCGCCGCATCGCCTCCTATGCCGTGGTCGCCGCGCTGGCGGCCGGCCTGGTCGGCGTCGGCCTGTCGGCCACCGGCTCGCTCGGCCAGGGCATGGGCTTCGGCCCGCCCTTCGCCCATGGCGGCCCGGGCTTCGGCCCGCACGGCTGGGGCGGCCCGTTCGGCGATCGCGCCTTCGATCCGGCCCAGGCCGAGCAGCGCGCCGACCGCATGGTGCGCCACCTCGCGGTCGAGCTCGACGCCACCAACGAGCAGCAGGAGAAGCTGCGTGCCATCGTCAAGTCCGCCCTCAAGGACGTGCTGCCGATGCGTGAGAAGCTCCGCACGGCGCGCGGCCAGGCGCACGACCTGCTGACCGCCCAGACCGTCGACCGCGCCGCGATCGAGAAGCTGCGGGCCGACCAGATCGCGCTCGCCGACCAGGCCAGCAAGCGCATCGCCCAGGCGCTCGGCGACGCCGCCGACGTGCTCACCCCCGAGCAGCGCCGCAAGCTCGACGACCGGATGTCGCCGGGCGGGTTCTTCCGCGGTTTTTCGCGGGGCTGAGTCCCCGGGTCCCGCGACCGCGGACCGGAGCGCCGCCGTTCCCACCCCGAACGGCGGCGCTCCTTCCTGTTTCGCGCTAGACTGCCGGCCCCGTCCCGCCGTCGGATCATCCCGCAGACATCCCATGCCCGACCACATCCTGCTGATCGAGGACGACGCCCGCCTCGCCGAGATGGTGAGGAGTTATCTGGGCGCCGCGGGATTCGACGTCACGGTGGCGCCGACCGGCCAGGCCGGCATCGGGCTGCACGACCGTCAGGCGTTCGACGCGATGGTGCTCGACCTGATGCTGCCCGACATGGACGGGCTCGACGTCTGCCGCTCCGTCAGGGCGCGCTCCCGCACGCCGATCCTGATGCTCACGGCCCGCGGCGACGCCATGGACCGGGTGATCGGCCTCGAGGTCGGCGCCGACGACTATCTGCCGAAGCCGTTCGAGCCGCGCGAGCTGCTGGCCCGCCTCAAGGCGGTGCTGCGCCGCTCGAAAGGCGGCGAGCCGCTCGCCGAGCTGATGCGCTTCGGCCGGCTGGAGATCGATCTCGGCGCCCGCGAGGTGCGGCTCGACGGCGAGCCGCGGCCGCTGACCGGCTACCAGTTCGAGCTCCTGCTGGTGCTGGCCCGCCACGCCGGCCGGGTGATGACCCGCGAGGCGATCATGGATCTGGTCAAGCACGAGCGGCTGGAGGCGTTCGACCGCTCGATCGACGTCCACGTCTCCCGCATCCGCGCCGCCATCGAGGACGACCCCAAGAAGCCCCGCCGCGTCATCACGGTCCGCGGCACCGGCTACGTGTTTGCGAAGGCGCAGGAGTGATGATGACCGTGAAGGAGATGCGATCTGCGGTTCACCCTCCCCTGGAGGGGGAGGGTCGGGGCGCGCGTCAGCGC
>NZ_NPEX01000426.1 GCF_003258865.1 Rhodoplanes roseus
CGTTTTCGTTTGTGAAGCAGCGAGCGGCAGCTCCAAAGCGCTCCGAGGCCCGCCTGATGATACAAATCCTCGTGACTGGCTTGCTACATAGCGAGGAAATGTATCATACACGGCTATGTCCCGACTCCCCCAGCGCCAGCCCGATCGTGCCATTGCGCTTCTCCAAGCCCGCCGACTGATGCGGGCGTCGGAATTCCGGGCGGAGGGGGTCACCGGAGCCACCGTCAAGCGACTGGTGTCGTCCGGGCAGGTCGAGAAGGTCGCCCGCGGCCTTTATTCGCTCCCGGACCCTGCGACCGATTTCCGCCATACGCTCGGTGCATCCGCCAAGCTCGTTCCGAACGGTGTTGTTTGCCTCGACACGGCTCTCTCGTTCCACGACCTCACCGACCGAATGCCGCGGCAGATCTGGCTGGCAATCAGTGCCCGCGATTGGCGCCCGATCATTCACGCCCTGCCTGTAGCGATCATCCGCTTCAACGACCGGGTCTTCTCCGAAGGGATCGAGACACACGAGATCGACCGCGTCCCGGTCAGGATCTACGGCCCTGCGAAGACCGTCTCGGACTTGTTCTTCCATGGCCTCCGACAGAAACGCTGGTACGAGTCCGACATCGGAGTGGCCGAGGCCGTTCAGGCCATGAAGGAAGCGCTCAATCGTCGAAAGGCCACGCCTGCCGAGATCGCCGGTTACGCCGAGAGAGCGGGCATCTGGGATTCCGTGCGGCCCTATCTAGAGGCGCTCGTTGCAAACTCGTAGGCCACTCAGGAACCGCGGTGCGTCGGTCAGAGCCCGACTCCAAGCCTGGGCCGTGGACAACAGTCAGACGTTCGATCGTGCGTTGACCCGGTATGTCCTGGAAGGCTTGCTCGACCGATTGAGCCGCAGCGTCTACCGGGACCGCTTCGTCCTCAAGGGCGCCATGCTGTTGTTGGCCTGGAGCGACAAGCCTTACCGTCCTACGCGCGATCTCGACCTGCTCGGTTTTGGCGATCCGGCCCCGGACGAGATCTGCCGCATCTTCTGCGAAATTTGTGCCGTCCTGGTCGACGATGCCGTCGCGTTCGATCTTTCAGGCCTCACTGCAGAGACCGTCGGAAGCACCCGGGAATATGCGGGCGTACGACTCAGAACGACCGCAACCGTAGACCGAGCTACAACCCGCGTGATCGTCGATATCGGCTTCGGCGATGCTGTCGCGCCGGAGATCCAGGAGATGGACTTTCCGGTTCTTCTCGGTCGCGGTGCGCCCCGACTACGCACTTATCCACCCGAAGCCGTGATTGCTGAGAAACTCCACGCCATGGTGGTCCTTGGTCGTGCCAACAGCCGGATGAAAGATTTCTACGACATTTGGCACCTCGCGACGCCGTCCCGGTATGACGCGTCCCGCCTCGTCACAGCCATCGCGGCCACGTTTTCTCGACGCCGAACCGCGATACCGATCGGGCTGCCTGACGCGCTCTCGTCCGGCTTCGCGAGCGATCCCCTCAAACTTGGCCAATGGGACGACTTCACGCGGGGCGTCGCAGATCGGCCAGGCTCTCTGGCCGAGGTCGTCGCGTTCCTGCGAAATGTCATAATGCCTCACCTCAAGGCCGCGCGGGACCTCGCTGACCCCGCGGGCGGGAATGGGGGCTGATGCCCCTGCTATCCAACGGCCGGGCCTCGGGTGGGTTCACACGGAACGGTGTCCACCAGCTCCTGGAAATGTGCCATCTGCCACGAGGCCCAGCGCTCGAACTCGTCGAGGAGATCGGGAGCCGGGATGGCGAGCCGGCCGCGAGGGCCGGTGGTGAACCAGCCCTGCCGGCGCGCATCGGCCAACAGGCTCGCCGCATGCGCGGCCGACACGCCGAAGCGTGCGGCGAGCCGGCGCGCGCCGACCGGCGCCGCACGCGGCGCGCCCGGGATCGTCTCGGCGTAGTGGGCGCCGACCACGGCACAGAGCAGCGGATAGCCGCAGTCCCGTCCGGCGAACTGAAGCACGCGCGGGAACGGGTGGATCAGCGTGCCGTTCGTCCGCACGTAAGCGGCCGATCGCTGCAGCACGATTCCGAGCCGGTCGGCGTCCGCGAGCGCGTCGGCCCACGCCGGGCGGCGTTGAAGGATCTCGTCCACGGCGCCGACGAACAGCCGCACCGAGCGGCCGATCTCGCCGACCAGCGCCGGCGCGGGCGCGAGCAGCTTGGTCCGCCGGTCGGACGCGTCCGACGTGACCGTGACGAAGCCCCGCGCGGACAACATCGCGACGACCTCGCCGACCTGGCGGGCCGAGGCGCCCGCGATCTTCTGCAGCGCCGCGACGGTCGGCAGCGGCCCTCCCGCGCTGGTCCAGGCGTACCAGTTGTGGATCAGCATGTAGCCGACGAGATAGCGCCGGTACTGGTCGAACAGCTTTTGGGCCGGCCAGGCGATCGGGCCGGCGTCCGCCATGCCGCGGCAATAGCGGGCGAGCGCCGGCCGGAAGCGCGCGGTCTCGCGCAGACGTGCGGCCGCATCGACGAGTGCGTCGGGCGGCACGGCGGCGGGCGCCACCACGGCTCCCGCGCTCTCCTGCCCGTCGCGGCCCCCGTTCCCTCGCATCGGCCCCCAAAAATCCCGGCAAAGTTTGGACTCGGCATTTATAGCCCATCAACGCGAAGATTGGAGCCTGGAGGCGGGGCACGACGCCGTCGGGCGGTCGCGCCTTCGCCATCCGACCCACGGCCGCCGAGGCCTCGGCCCGAGAGGACGACCTTCTTCATGTGTGACGACCCCCGCTGCACTCACGCCACCACACGATTCTCGCTCTCCCGCCGCACGCTGCTCGCGGCCGGCGCCGGATCGGCCCTGATGGGCGGCTTCGCCGCCACCGGCATCGCCTCGGCCTTCGCCCAGGATGCGGCCGCGCGCCCGAACGCCATCGGTCCCGACGAGGCGCTGAAGCGGCTGGTCGACGGCAACGCCCGCTATGCCGGCGACACGATGCAGAATCGCGACTTCTCGGCCGGCCGCGCGGCACGCGCCGGCGCGCAGTATCCGATCGCCGGCCTGGTGAGCTGCGCCGACTCGCGGGTGGCGCCCGAATACGCGTTCGACCAGGGCCCGGGGGAGCTGTTCGTGGTGCGGCTCGCCGGCAACTTCGTCGACGACCACGGCCTGGCGAGCCTCGAATACGGCGTCGCGGTGCTGGGCCTGCCGCTGATCATGGTGCTGGGCCATTCCAACTGCGGCGCCGTCGCCGCGACCATGAAGGTGCTGAAGGAGAAGACCAAGCTGCCCGGCCACATGCCGCTGCTGATCGAGGCGATCAAGCCGGCGATCGACCTCGCGCAGAAGAGCAAGGCCGAGAACCCGCTCGACGCGGCGATCGCCGAGAACGTCCGCTACAACGTGCGCCGGCTGACCGAGGCGAAGCCGATCGTCGCCAAGGCGGTGGCGGACGGCAAGGTCAAGGTCGTCGGCGGCGTCTACGACATCGCCACCGGCAAGGTCGCGATGGTCTGAGCGCCGTTCCGTTGCCCCCCGGGTCCCCACCGTCCAGCGACCCACCGTGGTGAGCCGCAACGTCTCGGCCGCGGCGTCGACCGCGAACCACGTC
>NZ_NPEX01000427.1 GCF_003258865.1 Rhodoplanes roseus
GGGCTGCCGCAGGCGCGATCACGACGGGGCGGCGCGGCCCTGGACCGGACCTCGGCCACGCGGCGGCCTTGCGGGCCGGCGCCGGCCGGTCCAATGCTGTGCGGATTGCGTCACCAGATCGATCGAGCGCCATGCCCCGGTTCTTTCGCGTCTCCACGTTCCGCGGCCTCCTGCACGGCCTGCGCAGTGAAGGCCCGCGCGGCCTCGTGCGCCTCGCCCACAACGAGCTCGCGGCGCCGCGCGTCGCGCTGACCCGCAAGGTCCGCTCCGCCGTGACGGCGCTGGGCGACCGCTTCCGCCGCACCACCACGGCGAGCCAGGCGTGGTCGGACGACGCCCTGCAGGTGGTCTGGGATCTGGCCGCCGCGCCGGTGTCCTTCGAGCTCGCCGCGACGCTCGCCGGCGCCGAGATCGAGCGGCGCAAGCGCGGCCTCGCCGGCATCAACGTGATCGTGGTGCTCGGGCCGCATCACGGCGTCAAGCGCGAGACCCCGGCGCACGAGACCGTGGAGGACCCGGAGGCGCGGCTGTGGCGGCTGCGGCACGAGCTGCTGCCGCTGCTGGCGATGCTGCCGAGCGTGCGGGCCCATGCGGTGTGCGCCGATCGCCAGCAGGCCTGGTCGCTGATCACCGACGACCCGCACAAGCTCTACCCGGCCGACTACCGCGTCTTCCTGCCGAGCCGCCCCGACCCGTCCGCGGCCCGCGAGGAGGCGCGCCGGGCCGGCACGGTGTGGCCGCTGCTCGCCGCCACGGCGCCGGGCCGCCGCGCCGCCGAGGAGTTCTTGGCCCGCACGGCGCAGAACCGTCGCCCGGTCGTGATCACGCTGCGCAACAGCGGGCTCTCGCCGGCCCGCAACAGCCGGGTCGCCGACTGGGTCGCCTTCGCGGACGGGCTCGATCCGGAGCGCTACGTGCCGATCTTCGTGCCGGACGGCGCCGCCGGGGCGGCCCCGTCGGAGGCGCTCGGGGCGCATGTCGTCTGCGCCGCCGCGACGCTCGACGTGGAGATGCGCATGGGCCTCTACGAGCGCGCCTGGCTCAACATGGGCATCCTGTCGGACCCGCTGACCCTCGCCTGGTACAACGAGCGCGCCCGCTACCAGGTGTTCGTGCCGCTCGACGCCGACGCCGACACCACGGCCCGGGCGCTCGAGGACGCCGGCCACCGGATCGGCGGCGACCTGGAGTTCGCCCGCCCGTGGCAGCAGCTCGTGTGGAAGGTCGACGACCTGGTGGCGATCCGCTCGGCCTTCGCCGTCATGGAGGCGCGCCTGACCGCCATCGAGGCGATGGAGCGCACCGAGCCGGGCCTGCTGGTGCGGGCCTGAGCGCCGGTCCACGACCGTGCCGGACGCCGGACGCGACACGCCGGCCGGGCACGTGGCCGGTCCCGCCTGACGGCACGTCGGATGCGCAGAGCGCTCGTATCGGGATGGTTGAGGCGGGGCTCGTCCGCGCAACGGTCGCGGCTGCGAGCCGATGCGACCGGATCTGTCGTGGCACGCTCACGCGTGCGCGTCGCAGCCGCGTCGCCGAGGACGCGGGGCGGTCGGATCAGACCAGGAAGGTCAGGAAGGTGGAGAGAACGCAGCCGCCGACCAGAAGGGCCCAGTCGCCGCGATCGAAGCCGAGGAGGTGTGACGTACCTGCGATATTGTCGAACATGAGCGTCCCCCTGAGGAATTCGCCTTGTACGACCATAACGCGCATGTCCGGGGATGGTTCCGCCTCGGTAACGAATTCTTAAGGATTTTGCAGAGGGCGAGCGATTCGCCGGGCCGGCTAGACGCCGTGAGTTAGGCGCGCCGCGCGAGACGCGCCGTCAGAGGCGCGCTCCGCTTCATAGTCGCACTCCGCTTCAAGGTCGCGCTCCGCTTCGCGACGGCTTCGCGCAATCCGTAATTCCGGACCGCGCGCCGGCGGTGTCCGCCCTGCCCGAGCCTAGGCTTTCGGACGCCAGTCGGCCAAGAAGGCGTCGATGGAGCGCAGCCAGTCGGCGTTCTTGGCGAGCAGCTCGGAGGTGCGCGCCATCCTGACGAAGTGATCACGCTCCTCGGCGGAGCCGGTCGCCTCGGCACGGCCGGTGAAACTCAATGCGTTGCGCCGGTGCTGCTCGGGGTCGAGCAGCACGTCTCGCGGCGATCGGTGCATGACACGACCCCACCCGATGAACACGCTGATAAGGCTTCGAGGCTAGCTCGACGGCCCGCCGCGAGTCCACCCGCAGTTGCGGATGTCCACATCCATCGCGCGCCTCGGGGGCCGACCGGCCTTCACCCGGCATCTATAATTCATCTGGATCAATCAATCAGTTGTTTTGATTTGCTTTGGTGATGAAAAGCCGGCCGAATTAGCCCGGGTCCGGGCCCCGCCGCGTGCACGGCCGGTGCACACGCCTCGACGGAGATGTCGCATGCTCACCCCCGAACGCCTGGCCTGCAAACGGGCTCCCCTCCGACGCCTCGCCTGGTGCTCCGCCGGACTGGTCGCCGCCGCCCTCCTGGCCTGGACCGAGCCGGCCGCCGCCCAGCGGGTGATCCGGGTCGGCCAGGCCGACACGCTCACCGGCCAGAACCTGCCCGAGCTGATCGCCATGGCCAACACCGAGAAGCGGCTCGGCGTGAAGTTCAACGTCATGGCGCTGAAGTCCGACGACGTCGTCTTCCAGGCCGTCATCAACAACGAGATCGATATCGGCATCGGCGACGCCTACAAGGGCATCGACACCCTGAAGGCGCCGGTGCGGCACTTCTTCCTGCTCAGGCGGGTCGCCTATTTCCCCGTCGTGAACAGCGAGTTCTACAAGACCTGGAAGGACATGAACGGCGCCGACATGGCCGTTCACGCGCGCGGCTCCGCCACCGAGGCGATGGCCCTGCAGATGGAGAAGGTGAACGGCGTCAAGTTCGGCCAGATCAGCTTCGTGCCCGGCTCCGAGGTGCGCATCATCGCGATGCGGCGCGGCACCATGAAGGCGACGCTGCTCGACCTCCCCAACACCCGCAAGCTGACCGAGGAGGACCCCAAGAAGTTCATCGTGCTGCCGGTGGAGAGCCAGTCGGCGAGCGACGAGATCTTCTACGCCACCACCAAGTTCATCGGCGACAACAAGGAGCTGATCCAGACGCTGAGCGAGGAGCTGCTGAAGTCGCTGCGCGCCGTCAACGCCGACCCCAAGGCGCCGGCGCGGCTGCGCGCCGAGCTCGGCCTCCTGAAGGATCTGCCGAAGCCGCTCGCCGACGACATCACGCCCTATTTCGAGATGGCGGTGCCGGGCGGGCTGTTCCCGACCGACGGCGGCGGCGCCGCGGCCGCCAAGGCCGATTTCGACTTCCTGATCGCCGCCGGCCGCTTCAAGGGCCAGAACTCCGACTACAAGGTCGAGGACTTCTGGGACCTCGCCCCGCTCGACGCCGCGCTGGCCAAGGTCGGCAAGAACTGAGCGGACGCCTCCGGGCCCCGGTGGTGAACCGATGAGCGAGATCGAGCCGTCGCGTCGGACCGGGGCCGCCTTCGCGGCCGCGGAGGCGGCCGCCCTGGAGGCGGGCGACCTGCCGGCCGCCGCCGTCGCG
>NZ_NPEX01000428.1 GCF_003258865.1 Rhodoplanes roseus
GTTCGCGCCTTTGGCGCGCCCCGGAATGATGGATTGTGCAAAGCCCTCGCCGGCGCGGAGCACGACGGAGGAGAGGCTTTCGGACTTCAAATTGGCGCCGATGTACGTGTCCGGCCATTCACGCCCTTTCTCGAAGGGCGTCTTCTTTCGGACGTCGCAAGACGTGGATGGCCGCGACGAGCGGGGTCATGATACGGCTTCCGAGTGATCAGTTCGCCTTGCGTCACGACGCGGCACCTCTTCCCCTCTCCCCTCGCGGGAGAGGGTGGCTCGGACCGAAGGTCCGAGGCTGGTGAGGGGGCGTGCCACAAGGTCGGAGTTCGCGGAGAGCCCCCTCACCCGGTTCCTCGCTGCGCGAAGAACCACCCTCTCCCACGAGGGGAGAGGGTTAAAACCGGCGCTGGTCATCCGGAATTGATATGACGTGTCGGTGTTTCGCCAATCACGCCACGGCGCGCGGCGTGGCGGGGCACTGGACGAAGTCGTCGATCGTGTGGATCAGCGGGTGCGGATACAGGAAGGTGTTCTCGGCGAACGGGATCATCATGCCCTCCGGCCGGCCCCCCTGAAAATAGACGTTGTGCCGCTCGCCCGGCACATAGCCGACCGGGAAGGTGGTGCCCGGGAACGTCACGCCGATCGGCTGGTAGTGCGGATCGAAGCCGAACACGGCGGCGACGGCGGCGTCGACGAAGCAGCCATTGTCCGGGTCCGAGTGGCGCAGATGGGTGTCCTGGATGATCAGGGCATGGACGCGCTTGCGCACGAAATAGAGTGCGGAGAGATCGCGCATCACGACGTTGAACCGGTGCGAGCCGTCGTGGTGAACCAGCGCGTTGTCGAAGGCGGGATCGTGCATCACGGCCTGCACGTAGTTCGGCAGCTCGCCGCAGAACAGGCGGACGCGATCGAGCGCCTCCGGGAACGTTCGGGCGATACGGTGCCAGGTCGCCAGCAGGGCGCCCGGATCGACGTCCACGAGATCGATCGACAGGTCGGAGGCGAGGGCGCAGCCGGCGAGCTGCACGCTCAGTCCGCCGTGGAACACGCCGCATTCGACGACCCGGCGCACCACGCCGTTGTTGATGCGCAGGAAGTCGAAGACGTCGTGATAGTGCTGCTCGGAGCACTGGTCGCTGGTGCGGAGCGGATAGGCGTTGATTCGTGCCGCGATGCCGTTCCAGATCGGGTCGTCGGTCGTCTCCGACCGCTTCAGACGGGTGAGCGGCGCGTCGACGCCGACCAGGTCGATCGGGTTCCGGTCCGCCGGCAGCGGCGGCGGAGGTGGCATGAAGCGGCCCCAGTCGGGGTGCGTGGCGAATCTTTCGACGAACGGATCGCGGAACGACATGGGTGATTCTCTGGACTGGCAGCCGGACCGGCGCACCGGGGGGATGCCGGGCGGGCCGGGCCACGACCAGCCTGGTCGGCGTGTTTCGGGATGTGTCCCATTGTTTTTACGGACGCAATCCGGCTGGCGGGCGGTGATTTCGATGCCGCCCGCGCGGCCGAAGGCCGGCCTGCCGTCCTGGACCGGCGGCCGCGGTTCATGAAGATGTCGCGCACGGCTCCGGACCGGCAAAGACGACGGAAGTCGTTCGATAAATTCGCTTGTGCCGGGACCATGTTTCCAGGCACGCTCCGCGTCATGCATTGCCACCGCAGCCCCCGATGCGACTCGGTGTTCTCATGACGATTCGGCGACGTTTCTGCCTGATCCTGGTGAAGCCGTCGCATTACGACGACGACGGCTACGTCATCCAATGGATGCGCTCGCCGATCCCGTCGAACTCGCTGGCGGCGCTCTACGGCATCGCCAAGGACTGCGCCGAGCGGCATGTGCTGGGCCGGGACGTCGCCATCGACATCCACGCCTTCGACGAGACCAACACGCGGATCCGGCCGAAGGCGCTGGCTGCCATGATCCAGGCCGCCGGCGCCGGCATGGTGATGCTGGTCGGCGTGCAGTCCAACCAGTTTCCACGGGCCCTGGATCTGGCGCGGCCGCTGCGCGCCGAGAAGATCCCGGTGGCGATCGGCGGGTTCCACGTCTCCGGCGTCACCAGCATGCTGGGCGGCGTCGACCGCGATCTCGACGACGCCCGCGCGCTCGGCATCTCGCTGTTCGCCGGCGAGGCGGAGGGGCGGCTCGACCGGGTGCTGCGCGACGCCGATTCGGGCCGTCTGGCGCCGACCTACGACTACATGGACGACCTGCCGGGGCTGGAGGGCGCGCCGATCCCGCTGATGGCGGCCGAGCGGGTGCAGCGCACCGCCGGCGCGGCGACCAGCTTCGACGCCGGCCGCGGCTGTCCCTACCAGTGCTCGTTCTGCACCATCATCAACGTGCAGGGCCGCAAGTCGCGCCGCCGCTCGCCGGACGACATCGAGACGATCGTCCGCACCAACTACGCCCAGGGCCTGCGCAGCTTCTTCATCACCGACGACAACTTCGCCCGCAACAAGGACTGGGAGCCGATCCTCGACCGGCTGATCCATCTGCGCGAGACGGAGAAGCTCAATATCGGCTTCATCATCCAGGTCGACACGCTCTGTCACAAGCTGCCCGGCTTCATCGAGAAGGCGGCGCGGGCCGGCGTGCGCCGCGTGTTCATCGGGCTGGAGAACATCAACCCGCAGAACCTCGCCGACGCCAAGAAGCGGCAGAACAAGATCACCGAGTACCGCAAGATGCTGCTGGCCTGGAAGTCGGCCCGCGTGATCACCTATGCGGGCTACATCCTCGGCTTCCCGAACGACACCGTCGAGTCGATCCTGCACGACATCGACGTGATCAAGCGCGAGCTGCCGGTCGACCTGCTGGAGTTCTTCTATCTGACGCCGCTGCCCGGCTCCGAGGATCACCGCAAGGCGGTGCGCTCGCGCGTGCCGCTGGAGCCCGACCTCAACCGCTACGACCTCAATCACGTCTGCGCGCCGCATCCGCGGATGATCCCGGCCGACTGGAACGAGGCCTACCGGCTCGCCTGGCAGCGCTATTACACGACCGAGCACATCACCACGATCATGAAGCGGGTGGCGGCGAGCGGCGGCAACGCCTCCAACGCGCTGTTTCTGATCACCTGGTTCAAGGGCTCGATCGACTTCGAGCGGATCCATCCGCTGGAGTCGGGCTTCCTGCGCAAGAAGTCGCGCACCGACCGGCGTCCCGGCTTCCCGCGCGAGCCGGCGCTCACCTTCTATCCGCGCTACTGGGCCGAGACGGCCGTCAAGCTGGTGCGGTGGGGAACGCTGTACATGCGCCTGCGCCGCATCTATCTCGGCATCAAGCACGACCCGCAGAAGTTCGCCTACACCGACACGGCGATGAGCGACTGGGACGCCGACGACGAGGCTCACGAGCTGTTCGAGAGCGCCGCCGCCAAGGTCTTCGTCGAGGAGCAGCGCCGCCTGCAGGGGGCCCGCGAGGCCGGCGTCGCCGCCCTCGGATTGCCCTCGGCGGCGTCCGGCGGGGCGTGACGAACGGGCCGGGGCAGGGCAGAGCCTTTCGATCGCCGTCGTCCGCGCCGGCGAGGGGTTTGGCTACTCTCTCCGTCGTCCCGG
>NZ_NPEX01000042.1:0-4109 GCF_003258865.1 Rhodoplanes roseus
CGGCCGCGGCCGCCACCTGCTGCTCCAGTGCATCGCGCGCGAACACGCCGTCGTCGCGGCCGCCATAGGCGTGCGCGCTGCCGGCCAGCCAGGCCTCCGCGGCGGCCGCTGCGGTCTCGGGCGTCAGGTCGTCGACGGCCTCGGCGACGCCGACACCGTAGGCCCCCGGCGCCGGGCCGAAGACATGCGGGCCGGCGTCGCGTCCGACGAACGGGTTCTCTTCGATCGGCTCGTCGCGGGCCGCCAGTGCGGTCACGGCCTGCTCGAACAACACCGGCAGGGTCGGAAAAACGTCGCGGAACAGCCCGGAGATGCGCAGCGTCACGGCGATGCGCGGGCGGCCGAGCTGGGCCAGTGTCAGCACCTCGAAGCCGGAGACGCGGTCCGAGGTGTTGTCCCACACGGGGACGACCCCGATCAGCCGCAGCGCCATGGCGAACTCTTCGCCCGCGGTCCGCATGGTGGCGGAGCCCCAGAGATCGACCACGATCGAGCCCGGATACTCGCCATGGTCCTGCAGGTGTCGCGTCAGCAGCGCGTCGGCGAGGCGCTCGCCCTGATCGGCGGCGGCGCGGCTCGGCACCGCGCGCGGATCGATGGCGAAGAGATTGCGCCCGGTCGGGAGCACGTCGCGCCGTCCGCGCCAGGGCGAGCCGGCCGGCCCCGGTGTCACGGCCTTGCCATCGAGGGCGGCGAGCAGGCTGTCCCGCTCGGCCTCGGCGCATCGATCGAACGGCATGCCGGCGAGCGTCTCGTCGTCGTCCGCGGGCAGCGCCGGCGCGCGGCCGAACACGTGCAGCCCGTCCGAGAACAGTGTCGCCTTCACGTCGCACACGAAGGCGTCGAGCTTCACCACGGCGTCGTGGGCTGGCGTGTCGGGCGACAGCCCGGTGTCCCGATCGAGCCCGCTGTCGCGGGCCGCCGCGACGATGTCGGCGGCGAGGCGCTCGCGCCGCCGCGGATCGAGCCCGTCCGCATTGGAGTATTCGTCCAGCAGCCGCTCCACCGTGTGCAGACCGTCGGGCAGGACGCCGCTGCGCTGCGGCGGCGTCATGTGGCCGATCGTGACGGCGCCGAGCCGGCGCTTCGCCGTCGCAGCCTCGCCCGGATCGTTGACAATGAATGGATAGACGACCGGCGTCGGCCCCAGCAGCGCATCGGGCCAGCAGGTGCCGGAGAGCGCCACGGACTTTCCCGGCAGCCATTCGAGCGTGCCGTGCGCGCCCAGATGGACGAGCGCATCGATGCCGGCGACACGGCGCAGCCACAGGTGAAAGGCAACGAAGCTATGTCGCGGCGCCCGCCGCGCGTCGTGATACTCGGCCGCCCGGTCGCTGCGGCTGCCGCGCTCCGGCTGGGCGGCGACGACGACTTTCCCGCAGCGGACGGCACGAAACACCATCCGGCCGTCGCGCACCGACGGGTCGTCCGCCGGGGCGCCCCACTGGGCGAAAAGCGCGTCGCGCAGTATCGGGTCGAGCGTGGCGAGGGCGGCCTCGTAGTCGGCGAGCGGCCACGCCGTCTCCTCGGCGAGCAGCCGATCGATCAGCGCGGCGTGATTTGCGGGCGCAGCGTCGACCGCATAACCGGCTTCGGCGAGCAGACGCAGCACCGCGACGGCGCTCTCCGGCGCATCGAGGCCGACCGCGTGGGCGATCTGATCGTCGCGGCCCGGATAGGCGGAGAGCACCAGTGCCAGCCGTCGTTCGCCGCGCGGTTTGCGGCGCAGGCGGATCAGCGCCAGCGCGCGCTCCGTCACGGCGTCGACGCGCTCGCCGTGCGGTGCGTGTACGACGCGCGCGAAGCCGAGATCGGGGTCGACCGGCTCGGGCTCCTTGAACGAGACCACGCCGGCGAAGACGCGCCCGTCGATCTCGGGCAGCACCACATGGATGGCGAGGTCGGTGGGCGACAGGCCGCGTTCGGATTTCACCCAGGCCGCCTGCGACGATCCCGCGAGGGCGACCTGCAGCACCGGGACATCGGCGACATCGAACGGACCGCCATCCCCGTCACGGGCCGAGAACGCCGTGACGTTGACGATCACGTCGGGCTGGATGGTCGCGAGCGTCTCGCGCAGCCAGCTCCGCGTCTCCGGCTCCTTGAGGCTGCCGACGAAGACGCCGACCGGCGTCACGCCGCGCTCCTTCAGCGCGGCCATCAGGCACTCGACCGGCGCGAGATCGGCTGCAGCGACGACGGCGCGATAGAACACGACGAGCGCCCGAGGCGCGCCGCCGCCCGCTGGGGCTGGGGACTCGACCGGGCACCGCGCAAAATCGCCCGGGAAGAAGCCGTGCCGGGGCAGGGCGCGGACACCCAGCACGGGCACGGCCCACAGACCCGACGCGAGCGCGAGCTGCGCCAGCGCGCCTTGCGCCGCCCGGGCCCCGCCGGTGTCGCACAGCGTTTGCAGCCGGCGCAGCGTCGAGACCGGCACGTTGGACACCTCGTCGAGCCGCGGGTCGGCACGCCCGTCGCCGGGCACGACCGCGAGCGCGATGCCTTTTTGGTCCGCCACGGCGCGCAGCTGCTCGATGCCGTAGCGCCAGTAGTCGAGCCCGCCCAGAAGCCTGATCAGGATGCCCTTGGCGTGCGCCAGGGTCTTCTCGATGTAGAGGTCGACCGAGAGCGGATGGGCGAGGCGGGCGAGGTTGGCGAGCCTGAGACTCGGCAGATCGTCGCGTCCGGCGCGCCACCCGGCCGCGAAGGCGCCGAGATCGCTGTCCGCGAACGACATCACGACGAGGTCGGCGGGCGCGTGGCCGAGATCCTCGGCCGTCGCTGCCTCCTCGAGGCCGTGTCGTTCGCGGAGCAGGATGTGCATCGCTATCCCTGCAGGGCCGCCGTGACGGCGGCTTGGTCGAAGCCCTTCTGGCCGATGACGACCAGCCGCGAGACGCGCTCCTCGCCGCTCGTCCAGGGGCGGTCGAACTGGGCGCGGACCCGCGTGCCGACACCTTGCACCAGGAGTCGCATCGGCTTGCCGCACACCACCACATAGCCCTTGGCGCGCAGCACGCCGTGCTCGCGCGCGATCGCTTCGACCTTGCCCACCACCTCGGTCACGGTCGCATGGTCCGGCAGCGTCACCACGATGGTCTCGAAATCGTCGTGGTCGTGCTCCGCGTGGCTGTCGTGATGCGACGGCCGCGCGTCGAGATCGGCTTCGGCGGCGGCACCGAGGCCGAGCACCACGCGCGGGTCGACGCGGCCTTCGAGGGTCTCGATCACCAGGACAGGACGCGGCGACTCCGCCTGCACGGTGCTGCGCGCCTGCGCCAGGCCGGCGGCGTCGACGAGATCGACCTTGTTGAGGATCACGATGTCGGCGCAGGCGACCTGATCCTCGAACACCTCGCCGAGCGGCGTGTCGTGATCGATGCTCTCGTCGGCGTTGCGCTGGGCCGCGACCGCCGGGAGGTCGGGGGCGAAGCGGCCGTCCGCCACGGCCTCCGCGTCGGCGACCGCGATGACGCCGTCGACCGTGATGCGGGTGCGCAGATCGGGCCATTCGAAGGCCTTGAGCAGTGGCTTCGGCAGCGCCAGCCCGGACGTCTCGATCAGGATGTGCTCGGGCGGCTCGGGCCGGGCGAGCAACGCCGTGATGGTCGGCACGAACTCGTCGGCGACCGTGCAGCAGAGGCAGCCATTGGTGAGCTCGACGATGGAGTCCGCCGGGCAGCTCGGGTCGGCGCAGCCTTTCAGGATGTCGCCGTCGACACCGAGGTCGCCGAACTCGTTGACCAGCACGGCCAGCCGCCGGCCCGCCGGGTTCTCGATCAGATGCCTGACCAGGCTGGTCTTTCCGGCTCCCAGGAAGCCCGTGATGATGGTGACGGGAATTTTCTCGAGCGACATGGGGGATCCTAGGATCTGGCCAGCGGCGGGATGCGGGCGATGACGCCCTTGCGGAGGATGTCTGGACGCTCGCGCCAGGGCACGAGACCGTCGGAGGTCGCGGCGTAGCGGGTCGCGCCGGTCAGCACGTCGTCGAGCGAGTCGGGGCCGAGTCCGCCATGGACGTAGCTCCACCGGCCCGGGCCGGCGAAGGCCACGGTGCAGGCCCGGTTGCAGTTGGAGAGGCACTCCGCCGGGACGATGTCGAG
>NZ_NPEX01000042.1:4119-33893 GCF_003258865.1 Rhodoplanes roseus
GCGCGGCGCCGCGCCGTCCGGCATCCACCAGTGCGTCGAACAGGCGGCGGCCGGCGCGCACCTCCTCGTCGGCGCTCAGCCGGCAGGTGACGCAGACGACCAGCGTCGCCCCGTGCGCCGCAGGCGGAGAAGGCGCGTCCGGGGACCGCGGGCTCGGATCATCAGGAACGTCGGCAGGAGCAGTGTCCATGCATGGCTCGTCGACGGACGGGCGACGCATTGCGTCCCCCGTAACGTGCGGCGAGCGGACCTGCACTCCGATCGGCCGACTCTCGCTCCGGAACACCCCGCCCGGAACGGCGTCAATAGCAGGCGACGGCAGGTCTCCTGGCTCGCGGGTCGCTGCCTGCACCGCCTTCCCGGGAGAATCGCCCCAGTGGCCTCGATGCAGACTCGCCGCTCACAGTTGCGGGGGCAGCTCCGGCCTGGCGCCGGTCCGGGCAAACCGAACCACCGCCTCCGGTATTCCCTCTTGTCCCGCCCGGAGGACGTCCCGGTGAGGAGACATCCCGAAAGGCACGACACCGTCGGCCCCGGATCTGTGCGGGGGAAGTGCGGCCCTGTCAATCCGGCGGTTGCCGAGGACGACGGCCTGTGATCCTGTCCGGCTCGACCGAGTGAGGCCCAGATGAGCGGTACCGAGAGCGACGACGCCGAGCGCCATCGCGCCAAGATGGAAAAGCGCAGGGCGATGCAGGACGCCGAGGTCGCGTCCAAGACGGTCGAGAAGGGCCTGCTCCTCGTCCACACCGGCACCGGCAAGGGCAAGTCGACGGCGGCCTTTGGTCTCGCGCTCCGGGTGCTCGGGCACGGCGGGCGGGTCGGCGTCGTGCAGTTCATCAAGAGCCGGCCGACCGGAGAAAAGACCGCGCTGGAGGTTTTCGGCGACCGCGTCGTGTGGCACACGGCGGGCGAAGGCTTCACTTGGGTGACGCAGGACAAGGCGCGCGACATGGCCGCCTGCCAGGGCGCCTGGGAGACGGCTCAGGCCTTGATGGCGGACGAGACCGTCGGCCTGGTGATTCTCGACGAGCTGAACATCGCCCTGCGCTACGAGTATCTGCCGCTGGACGAGGTGGTCGCCCGGCTCGCCGCGCGACGGGACGGCCTGCACGTCGTGGTCACCGGCCGCAATGCCAAGCCGGCGCTGGTGGAGGCCGCCGACCTCGTCACCGACATGACGATGGTCAAGCACCACTTCAAGGCCGGCGTGAAGACCCAGGCCGGGATCGAGTATTGACGTCCGGGCAGCCGATGACCGCGCGCGCTCTCATGTTCCAGGGCACCGGCTCGGACGTCGGCAAGTCGCTGATCGTCGCCGGGCTGTGCCGCCTGCTGGCCAATCGCGGCGTCGCGGTGCGGCCGTTCAAGCCGCAGAACATGTCCAACAACGCCGCCGTCACGGGGGACGGCGGAGAGATCGGCCGCGCCCAGGCGCTCCAGGCCCGCGCCGCACGCGTTCCGCCCTCGGTCCACATGAATCCGGTTCTGCTGAAGCCGCAGAGCGAGATCGGCGCCCAGATCGTCGTGCAGGGCAGGGTGTTCGGCAATGCGCGCGCGAAAGAGTACCAGTCCCGCAAGGCGGCGCTGATGCCGCACGTGCTCGACAGCTTTTCACGGCTGCGCCGCGAGGCCGAGATCGTCCTGGTCGAGGGTGCCGGCTCGGCGTCCGAGGTGAATCTGCGGGCGAACGACATCGCCAACATGGGATTCGCGCGCGCCGCCGAGGTGCCAGTGGTGCTGATCGGCGACATCGACCGTGGCGGCGTGATCGCCAGCCTGTGCGGGACGGCGGCGGTGGTCGAAGCGGACGACGCGGCGCTGATCCGGGCCTTCCTGGTCAACAAGATGCGGGGCGATCCGGCCCTGTTCGCGACCGGCATGACCTTCATCGCCGAGCGCACCGGCTGGGCGGCGGTCGGCCTGGTGCCGCATTTCCGCGATGCGCACCGCCTCCCGGCCGAGGACATATTCGGGCTCGACGCCGGCACGGCCGCGTCGGCCCGCAAGGCGGGAGCGAAGATCCGCATCGCCGTGCCGGTGCTGCCGTCGATCTCCAATTTCGACGATCTCGATCCGCTGCGGCTCGAGCCCTCCGTCGATCTCGTCCTCCTGAAGAACGGCGAGCCGTTGCCCGCCGACACCGATTTGGTGATCCTTCCGGGATCCAAGACCACGATCCGGGATCTCGCGGCGCTGCGCGCGGCCGGCTGGGACGCCGACATCCTCGCCCATGTGCGGCGGGGCGGGCGCGTGCTGGGCCTGTGCGGCGGCTATCAGATGCTCGGCCGCGCCGTCGCCGACCCGGACGGTGTCGAGGGTCCGCCCGGCACCGCGCCGGGGCTGGGGCTGCTCGACGTGATCACGACACTGGCGGGCGACAAGTCGCTGGTCGCCGTGACCGGGCGGACGGTCGCCGACGGCGTGCCGCTCGCCGGCTACGAGATGCATATGGGGCGAACGGAGGGAGCCGGCACGACGCGGCCGCTGGTGCGGCTCGACGATGCCGAGGGCGGGCGCGACGACGGCGCCGTCTCGCCGGACGGTCGCGTCGCCGGCTGCTACGTGCACGGTTTCTTCTCGAACGACCGCCAGCGCGCCGCCTGGCTGTCGCGCCTCGGCGTACCGCCGGCGGTCGGCGGTCTGGTGTACGAGGCGATGGTCGACGAGACGCTCGATGCGCTCGCGGCGCACCTCGAGCAGCATGTCGACGTCGATACGATGCTGGCGATCGCGCGATAACCGGCGGCCGCGTGGGCGCGACGCCGGCGCGTCGCGAGATAGCCGCCGCCCGCCATCACGCCGAATGCGCCGGCCGCGGCCAGCACGGTCGGGGGATGGTTCGGCACCGCGGTCCATTCCGGAAGAACCAGATCGGCCGTGTTGTAGGGCTCGCCGCTGTACAGGCACAGGGCGAGCGTTCCTTCCAGCAGCAGCTCGTGGTCGACCTTGGCGGCCAATGCGGCCACCGCGGGGTCCGCGTCCGGCCGCTCCCGCATGTGGGTCAGCAGCGTGCGGGTCGCGGCAAGGTAGGCGTGGGCGCAGCCGTTGAACGGGCTCGTCTCGTCGTCGAGCGTGCCGGGCATCACGCCCCACAGGCAGAACGCAAACTGCAGCTTGCCGTAGTTCAGCAGGCGGCGATGGGTCTCGTCACCGCGGGCCCGCTCGGCGAGCGCCAGCACGGCGGCGCGGTTCGCGTCGATCACGGCCATCTGGCCGTGCGACAGCGGCTCGATCCGGATCCCGTCGGTGCGGCTGGTGGCGGCCCGATGCGCATCCGCGGGCGCGGTGGTCAGCATCGCCAGGGCGAAGGTGACGATGAGCAGCGGGCCGGGACGTCGGCGCATCACGTTCGCCTCACCGGACCGGCCGGCGCTCCAGGCTGCGCTGCGTCAGGGCGCCGAAGGCGAGGCCGAGCGCGGCCCACAGGGCGGCCTGCGTCGCCAGCGAGGCGAAGCGGAACTCCCACAGGACGGCCGCCGGAAACGCGTCCGGCACCTCGTCGAGCGAGGGCAGCACATGCATCACCGCCGTCATCACCGCCGCATAGGCGAACAGGCCGGTCAGCGTCGCGTTCCACGATCCGAGCCGGGCTGCCAGCCGACGTCCCAGGTCGAGGGCCGCGACGGCGACCAGCACGGAGAAGCCGAGCATGAGGAAATACAGCACCGTGCGGGCCCCGATCGTCTCGGCGCTGCCGACCGCCGGCGGTCCGGCCGGGTATTTGAGCTGCGGCACCAGCACGAGCACGACGAAGCCGGCGGCTGCGAGCCATGCCGCCGTCGCGCGCGGGCCGTTGCGGCCGAGGCGGCCCTGCGCGACCGCGAAGGTGAGGCCGAAGATGCCGCCGACGGCCGCGCCCAGCACCACGAGACCGGTCAGCAGGCCGAGCGTGCTCTGCACGGCGCGCGACACGATCTCGGCCGTCTCGCTCGCGGCAGCGGCTGCACCCGCCGCATGTCCGGCATGCGCCTCGAAGCCGATCGCGCGCTCGAGCGGCGGCTCGCCGATCAGATAAGCGACCGCGAATGCCACGACGGCCGCGAGGACGCCGGACAGCATCCCCCGCATCAGGAGGGTCCGCACCATGGCGTTGCCGAAAGGGTCAGTGGCAGGGGAAGCCGAGCAGGTGCCGGGCGTCGTGCACGAACTCGTGGATCGCGTTGCCGTCGATCATGGCGACGGCGCCTTGCTCGGCGCCGACGAACCACACGGCCAGGAGCGCCAGGAGCGACGCGAACACGGCCCACGGCGCGATCTCGCGCAGCGGAATGACCGGAAGGGCCGCGGGCGGAACGCCCGTGCCGGACAACATCGCGATGTCGGACATGATCTCTCCTCTGGGATGACGCGTCCCGTTCGAGTGCTGTGTCCGAGTGCGGGGTCTGACTCGCGATCCTTGTCCTGGACCGCTCACAGTGGCGCGACCGTGCCGGGCTTCCACCGGCTTCCCGTCTCTGACAGAACGAGATGATGAACCCCGTACCGGGGCAAGTCAACGGAACCCGGCTCTGCACTCATGACGGCTCGCGTGATCCTTCTCTGCCATGCCGCGACCGCTGCGATGCGGGCCGGTCGCTTCCCGGACGACGAGGCGATCGAGCCGGATGCGCTGTCGAACGGGGCGGTGCTCGCCGCACGCCTGCCGCGGGTCGATGCGGTGGTCAGCGGGCGCGAGCGACGCTGTCTGGACACCGCCGAAGCCCTCGGCCTTGCGGCGACGCCCTCGGCCGAGCTCGACGACTGGTCGGTGGGGGCTTGGCGCGGGCGCGTGCTGGCCGAGATCGCGACGGCCGCGCCGGATCTCTTCGCCGCCTGGCGATCCGGTCCCGACGCCGCACCCGAAGGCGGCGAATCGCTGCGGGCGCTGCTGGCCCGTGTCGGCGCCTGGCTGGATGCCCGCATGTCGGCGCGAAAGCTGCTGGCCGTCACCCACCCGGCAGTGGTCCGGGCCGCGGTCGTGCACGTCCTCGCGGCGCCGCCGTCGTCGTTCTGGCAGGTCGATGCCGGTCCGCTCGCGCTGGTCGACCTCAGGCACGATGGCCGGCGCTGGGCCTTGCGTTCGTCCACGCTCGATGCGTTCTGACGGGCGGCGGACCGACAATCGGGGCGGGGGAACAGACATGCGGATGCGCGACGACGCGATCCTGCGCGGGCACGGCGGGCGAATCGACGAGGCCGAGCGGCTCTATCCGGAGGCGCCGCAGCCGTGGGTCGATCTCTCCACGGGCGTCAGCCCCTATGCCTATCCGATCCCGGCCGTCGATCCGGACCTCTACCGCCGCCTGCCGCTCGGGCGCGACACCGCCCGGCTCGCCGACGCCGCGGCGGCGGCTTACGGCCGGCCGGCCGGCACGGCGCTGTTGCCGGTGCCGGGCAGCGAGATGGCGATCCGGCTGCTTCCGCTCGTGCTCGGGGCCAAGGCGCGGGTCGGCGTCGTCGGACGCACCTACTCGTCGCACGCCGCCGCCTGGGAGGACGCCGGGGCCGAGGTGAGGCCGCTCGCGGATCTCCCCGACCCGGCGGCCCGCGACCTCGACGTCGTCGTGCTGGTCAACCCCAACAATCCGGACGGCGCCCTGGTGCCGCGGCCCGCGCTCCTCGACTTCGCCGCGCGCTGGAGCGCGGCGGGACGGAGGCTGGTGGTCGACGAGGCCTTCGCCGACGTCACGCCGGAGCACACGCTGCTCGCCTTGCCGTCCCTGCCGGACGGCGTCGTGGTGCTGCGGTCGCTGGGGAAATTTTTCGGCCTGGCGGGCCTGCGGGTGGGCTTCGTCGCCGTGCCCGAGCGTGCCGCCATGCCGTGGCGGCGCCGGCTCGGTGACTGGCCGGTGTCGGGACCGGCCTGCGCCATCGCGGCGGCGGCGCTGTCCGACGCCGGCTGGATCGCGGCCATGCGGGCCCGCCTCGCGGCCGACCGCCGGCGGCTCGACGCGCTCCTGGTGGGTGCCGGACTGACGGTCCTGGGCGGCACCGACCTGTTCGTGCTGGCCGAGGGGCCGGCGGGTGTCGACCTCGTCGACCGCTTCGCCCGTGCGGGACTCTTGGTGCGCGGCTTCGCCCATACGCCGAATCGCTACCGCTTCGGGCTGCCGGGCGACGAGCCGGGGTGGCGGCGGCTCGAAGCCGCCTGCGCCTCATTCGCCGCCGCTGCGGCGGGGCGGTGAGGCGATACGATCGAGGGCGGCGCGCCACAACGCCGCCGCCCGGTAGGGCGCGTGCACCATCTTGCTCGCCGGCAGCACCAGGAAGAAGCCGGTGACCAGCCCGAGATGCAGCGTGAGCGTAATGCCCATCAGCATGGTCTCGCGCAGCGCCAGCACGGCGAGGCCGCTGGCCGATACGAGCGCGAGCAAGGCGAGGAACACACGGTTGAGCCGGACCTCCGTCGGATCGGCCGGGGCGCGGTCGGCCCGGGCCTCGATGGCCGCCAAGCCGGCAGTTCCGAGCAGCATCAGCACGCCGCCCACCAGCCCGGCGAGCACCGGCAGGCTGACGACGGCGTAGGGTGCCCGCGCGCCAGCGACGTGGTGCCAGACCGCGGCCGACAGCGTCGAGACGATCGTCAGGCCGAAGCCGGCGACCAGCACATGGTGCGCGATCCGCTTCTCGTCCGAAAGCCTCTCGCCGACGTCGTTGCAGCCGTGGCCGTCGCCGCCGAGATTCTCCAGCGTGACCACGGCGCGCAGCGCCGGCCCGAGAGCCCGCCGCATCGCCTTGCGGGACGTCTTCGGTGCGATGCTCCGCCAGAAGGCGAGCGTCGAGGCGGAGATCGCCGCGACGGCCCACAGGAACGACAGGCCGGCGACGGCGCTCATCACGCCCCAGGGCACCACGCGGTAGAAGGCGCCGGCGCCGCGGTGGACCGCGAACAGTGTGTCGTACGGCACGGTGAGCAGAACCGCGGCCAGCGCCAGCACCGTCACGCCGCCGACCACGGCCGCCACGGTGAACCCGTTTCGGGCGAAGCCGCTCGCCAGCCAGCGCGGCCGCGCGACCTCGGCGCAGGAGAGCCGGCGGGCCGCCGCGAGCGCTTGCGGCAGGTTCACGGCGAAGGGATGCGGCGGCGCGTATTGGCAGGCGTACCAGCAGCCGCGGCAGCCGTGGCAGAGATTGGCGATATGGGCGACGTCGGCGATCGGGAAGGTCGCCTTGCCGGCGATCGCCGGGAACACGGCGCAGTAGGCGTCGCAATACATGCAGGCGCTGCACAGCTGCAGGACGCGCTCCGCCTCCTCGATGATCTCACGCCGCGGCACGGGCGGCCTCCTCGCCGGCGATCCGGCCCGAGACGGCGGCGAGCGTGACCCCGAGGCCCGCGAGGTAGCCGCGGCGCAGCACATTGGCCGCCATCGCGGTGCCGGCGATGAAGACGTTCTCGATCGGCCGGCCGTTGCGCAGCACCACGTGCATCCGGAGATCCACGGCGACGCCGAAATGCGTGAAGGTCAGGCCGGGCAACAGCGGCCATGCGGCGAGCGGCGCGATCTTGATCGGCCGCGTCGCCGGCTCGCGTTCCGTCGCGGCGCGGTTGAAGTCCTGCACGGTCGCGTCGAGTGCGGCCGGGTCGATCTCCAGCCGGCGGGCGAGCTCGGCGAGCGTCGGCGCCGTCACGGGCGACAGCGCGGTCGGGCTGGTGCGGCGCAGCCCGTCCTGGTCGAGGATCAGATAGGCGATCGCGCCCGGGCAGGCGGCGATGCGTGGGCCCCATTGGGCGTAATGGGTTCGGCGCATGTCGGCGCGCTCGTCGGCGAGCCGCCGGCCGGTACGGTCGACCACGATGCCATAGGGGATGCCGGTGATCCGCGTGACGATCCCGCCGTCGAAGCGCGGCCCCCGCGCATCGACGGCGACCAGATGGGCGCTCCTCGGATCGCCGACCGGCATCGCGCCGGCATCGACGAGGAGGTCGATGCCGTGGCCGGTCGCGTAGGGGGTACCGCGCACCACCATGCGGTCGCCGGCCTCGCCGAAGTCGGTCCGCAGCCGGCGGAGGTCGGCCTGATGCCCGCCGGTCGCCACCACCACGGCCTTGCTGTTCACGCACTCGGGCGCCCCGGCCCTGACGATCTCGGCCGTGCAGCCATAGGGACCGAACCGCAGACTTGTGAGCTCTGCCTCGTAGGATACGGAAACACCGAGGCTTTCCGCCGTCGCATAGAGCGCGTTGATCATCGCCTTGCCGCCGCCGGCGAGGAATGCGGTTCGCCGCGAATAGGGCAGCACGCCGCGATCGAGTGCCTGCAGCACGACGCCATTGTCGGCGAGCCAGGGGGCGATCCCGGCGGAGCCACGGATCAGGCAACGGGCGAGCGGCTCGTCGGTGTCGCCCTCGGTCACCCGCAGCAGGTCGGCCAGGAACTCGTCCTCGCGATAGCCGTCCGGGACGTAGCGGGCCGGGCCGTCATGGGCGATCCGGAAGTTTCGAGCGTGGCGCGTGTTGCCGCCGCGCATCTCTCGCGGCGCCGCCTCGACGAGTCGTACGCTCACGCCGCGCCGGCGGGCCGCGATCGCGGCGCACAGTCCCGCCACAGCGCCGCCTGCGACCAGCACGTCGACCCGAGTGACGGTCTCCAAGCTCATGATTCCCCAGCAGCGGCGCGCGCCCTCATAGGAACCGCCATGCGGCCCTGTCAACGCGCGGGCCGGACGAAGCCTTGCATCCTGGCCCGGCCTTCGGGCATCAACGGCGCCGTCGGAGCGCCGGGCGGCCCGACGGTACGGCGGTTCGGAGCAGGCGATCGGGGATATGGGCGATCTGATCTTTCTCACCGGGCCGGTGCGCAGCGGCAAGAGCCGCCGCGCCGTCGAAATTGCGACCGCCTGGGGCGACGGGGTGGTGTTCGTCGCCACCTATCGGCGCGACCCGGACGACGCCGAGATGGCCGAGCGGGTGCGCCGCCACCAGTCCGAGCGTCCGGCCGCCTGGCGCACCCTCGAGGCCCCGGCGACGGTCTCGGCCGCGCTCGCCGCGCTCGATCCGCCGCCGACCGGGGTGGTGATCGACAGCCTGATCCTGTGGCTCGCCGACCGGTTCGAGCGGGACGAGGCGGCGCTGGACGAGTGGAGCCGCGAGCTCGAGACCTTTCGGGCGGCGTCGTACCCCGTCGTGGTGATCGGCGACGAGATCGGCTGGAGCCCGGTGCCGGCGGAGCCGTCGCTCCGCCGCTTCCGCGATCTCGCCGGCTTCCTGGGTCAACGGACCGCGGCGGCCGCGACCGAGGCCTGGCTGATGGTGGCCGGCTGCCCGGTGCGGCTGCGATGAGTGCCGTCGGGGCGGGCGGTCGGACTCTGCTATGGTCGGGCCCATGACGATCGTGGACACGGAACCGATGCGGGGCGAGACGGCGGCACGGCCATCCCGATGGCTGGTGCTGGTCGGTATCGGCGAGGACGGGCCTGTCGGATTGACCGAGACAGCGAAGGCGCTGGTGCGGTCTGCCGAGCTGGTGGTCGGCGGGGAGCGCCATCTCGCCCTCGTCGGTGACCTGGTGCGAGGCTGCAGCCTCGCCTGGCCGCGGCCGATGACGCAGGCCTTTCCCGAGATCCTGGCGCATCGCGGCCGGCGCGTCGTGGTGCTGGCGAGCGGCGACCCGTTCCACTACGGCGTCGGGCGCATGCTGGCCGCCATCGTGGCGCCGGAGGAGATCCTGAGCCTGCCGCAGCCGTCGAGCTTCAGTCTCGGCGCCTCGCGGCTCGCCTGGTCGCTCCCCGATCTCACGCCGGTCACGCTGCACGGCCGGCCGCTGGAGACCATCGTCCGTCATCTCCAGCCGGGCGTGCGAATTCTCGCGCTGTCGTGGGACGAGACGACGCCGAAGAAGCTCGCGGATCTGCTGGTCGCGCGCGGCATGGGCGACAGTCGGCTCCACGTGCTGGAGGCGCTCGGCGGCCCGCGCGAGCGCATTCGCCACGTCCTCGCCCGGGAGTTCGCGGTCCATGACATCGATCCGCTCAACCTGATCGGGCTCGAGGTGGTGGCGGCGCCGGACGCGGCCGTGGTGCCGCTCGCGCCCGGGCTCGACGATGCGCTGTTCGAGAACGATGGCCAGCTCACCAAGCGCGAGATCCGCGCCGTGACTCTGTCGGCGCTGGCGCCGCGGCAGGGCGAGCTGTTGTGGGACGTCGGCCTCGGGGCCGGCTCGGTGGCGATCGAGTGGTTGCTGCGCCATCCCGCCATGAAGGCCATCGGCATCGAGGAGCGGCCGGAGCGCGCCGCCCGCGCGGCCCGCAACGCCGCCGCCCTCGGCACGCCGGACCTGCGCATCGTCGAAGGCCGTGCACCCGAGGCGCTGAAGGATCTGCCGCCGCCCGACGCGGTGTTCGTCGGCGGCGGCTTCTCGGACGACGGCGTGTTCGAGGCCGTCTGGTCGGCGCTGAAGCCGGGGGGCCGGCTGGTCGTGAATGCCGTCGCACTGGAGACCGAGGCGCGGCTGTTCGGGCTGCATGCGCGATACGGCGGTGAGCTGCTGCGCCTGCAGGTGTCGCGGGCAGAGCCGGTCGGCACCATGACGGGCTGGCGGCCCGCCATGCCGGTCACCCAATGGCGCGCGAGGAAGCCGTGATGGTCGCCGGCCTGGGATGTCGGCGCGACGCGTCGGCCGACGAGATCCTCGTGGCGATGCGACGCGCCGTGGATGCGGCCGGTGTGACGCTGGCCGGTATCGACGCCGTCGCCACGGCGGACTTCAAGGCCGGGGAGGCGGGCGTCCGTTCGGCGGCGCAAACCCTCGGGGTACCGCTGGTGGTCTGTCCGCGGGCCGATCTCGATCGCGTCGGCGACCGGACGATCACGCGGTCCGAAATGGTCGCGGCCGCGGTTGGTCTGCCGTCGGTCGCCGAGGCGGCCGCGCTGGTCGCGGCCGGGCGGAACGCGAGGCTGCTCGGCCCACGCGTCGCCACCGCGACGGCGACGTGTGCGCTCGCGATCGGAGACGGCCCGTGACGGTTCACTTCATCGGCGCCGGCCCGGGCGCGCCGGATCTCATCACGGTGCGGGGCCGCGACCTGCTCGGGCGTTGCCCGGTGTGCCTCTATGCGGGCTCGCTGGTGCCCAAGGCGCTGCTCGACCACTGCCCGCCCGGCGCCCGCGTGGTCGACACCGCGCCGCTTTCGCTCGACGAGATCGTGGCCGAGGTCGTGAGGGCGACGCAAACGGGGCACGATGTGGCGCGGCTCCATTCGGGCGACCTGTCGGTGTGGAGCGCGCTCGGCGAGCAGCTCCGCCGGCTCGACGCGCTCGGTATTCCGTACACCGTCACGCCCGGCGTGCCGTCCTTCGCGGCGGCGGCCGCCGCGCTCGGTCGCGAGCTGACGTTGCCCGAGGTGGCCCAATCCGTCGTGCTGACCCGCACCTCGGGCCGCGCCTCGGCGATGCCGGAGACCGAGACCCTCGCCGCCTTCGCAGCAACGCGGGCGACGCTCGCGATTCATCTGTCCATCCACGTGCTGGACACGCTGGTCGCCGAACTGATGCCGTTCTACGGCGAAGACTGCCCCGTGGCGATCGTCTACCGGGCGAGCTGGCCCGACGAGCGCATTCTTCGCGGCACGTTGTCCACGATCCAGGCGCTGGCCGCCGAAAGCCCGATGGAGCGCACCGCCCTGGTTCTGGTCGGCGCGGCGCTGGGGGGCGAGTTGGCGCGCGAGAGCGCCCTCTACAGCGTCGACTATCAGCGCCGGTTCCGCGGACGCGGCGAATGAGGGTGGATCAGGTCAGTCCGTTGGCGGTCATTCCGGGACGGCGCGGAGCGCCGGACCCGGAATCCAGCTATGCGCTCGGACCATGTGGCTGGATTCCGGGTTCGCACCTGCGGTGCGCCCCGGAATGACGTCACCCCCCTCATCCGAACAACTGACCGGGACGCCCGGTCTGGTGATCGCTGCGCCGCGATCGGGCTCGGGCAAGACCACGATCACGCTCGGCCTGCTGCGGGCGCTGCGGCGCCGCGGACTTGCCGTGCAGCCGTTCAAGTGCGGTCCCGATTACATCGATCCGGCGTGGCATGGCGCGGCGGCCGGTCGCGACAGTTTCAACCTCGACACCTGGGCGATGCGGCCGGACGTCTTGCGCGGGCTGGTCACGGGAGCCGGGCAGGGCGCCGACCTCGCCGTGGCCGAGGGCGTGATGGGCCTGTTCGACGGCGTCGCTCAGCCCGGGCAGGCGGGTCGTGGCGCGACCGCCGACATCGCGGCGCTCACCGGCTGGCCCGTGCTGCTGCTCCTCGACGTCGCCGGCCAGACCGAGACGGCGGCGGCCGTGGCGCTCGGCTGCGCGCGCTATCGCGACGACATGAGGGTCGCTGGCGTGATCCTCAATCGCGTCGCCAGCGACCGCCACCTCGCGCTGGTCGCGCCGCCGATCGAGACACTCGGCATCCCGGTGCTCGGCGCGGTGATGCGCGACGACCGGCTGGCACTACCCGAGCGTCATCTCGGCCTGGTGCAGGCGGTCGAGCGCACCGACCTGGACACCCATCTCGACCAGATCGCCGACGCCGTCTCGGCCCGCCTCGACCTCGACAGGATCACCGCGGCGGCGCGGCCGTGCGGCCTGGAGGGCGGCGCAGTGGATGTCGGGCTGCCGCCGCCCGGCCGGCGGATCGCGCTCGCCCGCGACGCGGCGTTCTCGTTCATGTATCCGCATCTGCTCCGCGCCTGGCGAAACGCCGGCGCCGAGATCGTGCCGTTCTCGCCGCTCGCCGACGAGGCGCCTGATCGGGACGCCGACGCGATCTGGCTGCCGGGCGGCTATCCCGAGCTGCACGCCGGGCGGCTCGCCGCCGCCGAGACCTTTGCGGCCGGACTGCGCGCGGCCGCGCGCGCCGGTACGAAAATTCACGGCGAGTGCGGGGGCTTCATGGTGCTGGGGCAGGGCTTGATCTCTGCCGACGGCGCGCGCCACGCCATGCTCGGACTGCTGGGACTCGAGACGTCGTTCGCGTCGCGGAAGCTGCATCTCGGCTACCGGCGTGCGACGCTGAAGTGCGACAGCGTGCTCGGCCCCGCCCGCAGCACGCTGTTCGGCCACGAGTTCCACTACGCGACGACGCTCGCCTGTCCGGACGAGCTGCTGGCCGACTGCCTCGATGCGACCGGCGCACCGGTGCCGGAGAGCGGGGCGCGCCGCGGCGCTGTCACCGGCACGTTCTTCCACGCCATCGATCGCGCCGACGCCGGCTAGACCAGCAGCCCGTCGCGCAGCTCCAGCACGCGGTCGAAGCGGTCGGCGATCTTGTCGTCGTGGGTGACGACCACGATCGCGGCGTGCTGGTCGATGGCGACCCGGCGCAGCAGATCCATCACCACCTGGGCGCGCTGCGAATCGAGCGCCGCCGTCGGCTCGTCCGCCAGGATGATGCGCGGCCGGTTGGCGAGCGCCCGCGCGATGGCGACGCGCTGCGCCTCGCCGCCGGAAAGCTGCGATGGGAACGCGTCCCGCCGGTGGCCGACATCGAGATAGTCCAGCAGCTCCTGCGCGCGCCGGCGGGCGGCGCCGCGGGACTGCCCGGCGAGCTGCAGCACCAGCGCGACATTGTCGGTCGAGGTGAGGAACGGCAGGAGATTGTGGAACTGGAAGATGAAGCCGATCGCCTCCAGCCGCAGGCGGCGCAGATCGTCGCGCAGCCAGCGGCCGCCCGCGAACACCGGCTCGCCAGCGAGCCGCAGCTCGCCCTGCGAGGGCGCCAGGATGCAGCCCACGATGTTGAGCACCGTGGTCTTGCCGGAGCCGCTCGGGCCGCGCAGGCCCACCACTTCGCCGGCCGTCACGTCGAACGAGACGCCGCGCAGCGCGTCGACCCGTGCCGAACCCTCGCCGTAGTGCTTCTTCACGTCGGAGAAGCTGATCAGGGGAGCGGTCGTGTCCGTCATGGTGCTGTCCTCACCCGGCCAGCGCCGTCGCCGGATCGACCTTCAGGGCGAGCCGGACGCCGAGCGTGCTGGCGACGAGGCAGACGACCACCACGACGGCGCCGAGCGCCGCGACATCCGGAGCCTCGACCACCACGCGTCGCGGAAAGCCGTCCTTCATCGCCAGGATGAAGGCCACGCCGAAGGTGAAACCGATCGCGCCCATCGCCAGCGCCTGCTGCATGATCAGGCCGACGATGGTCCGGTCCGGCGCGCCGATCAGCTTCAGCGTGGCGATCTCCTTGGTCTTGTCGATGGTCAGCGTGTAGATGATCAGCGCGATGATCACGGTGGAGACGATCAGCAGCAGCGTGGTGAACAGGCCGATCTGCCGCCGCGCCCGCTCGATCACCGAGCGGCTCAGCACCGTCTCCTGCTCCTCCTGGGTGAGAACCGCGAGGTGCTTCCAGCGCCGCACGCCGTCGGCGACGCCGGCGACCGGCACGTCCCGGTTCACCCGCGCCACGATGGCGTTGACGATGTCGCTGGTCGCCTCGCCGCCGCCGCGGGCGAGCTCGCGGCGCGCCGCCGGCGGGGCGAGGTCGAACTGCAGCTTCTGGGAGTCCCGCAGCGTGATGAACACGACCGGGTCGCCGCCGGATGAAACCTGGCCGGCCGTGACGCCGACCACCTGGAACTCGCGCCGCCCGAGCCGCAGCCGGTCGCCGACCCCGAGACCGGTCGATCGGTCCACCACCACCTCGTAGCGGCTCTGGGAGATCGGCCGTCCGTCGACGAGCCGCGTCGGGCCGCCGGGGCGGCCGGGCTCGGAGCCCACCACGTAGAGCCGCAGCTTGCCGGCCGCCGTCTCGGTCTCGACCGACTGGAACGTAAGGGAGCCGGCCTCGGTGACGCCGGCGACACGGGCGACCGCCTCGCGGGTGTCGCCGGGCAGCCGCGAGGCTTCGGCGAACGGTCCTCGCGTGTTGGTCTCGACGATCCAGAGATCGACGCCGGGCGCCCGTGCCATCGTCAGCGACTCGGCGATCAGCCCACGATAGATGCCGAGCATCGAGAGGACGATGGTGAGGAGCAGGCTGAGGCCCACGCAAGTGAGCAGGAAGCGGCCGATATTGTGCCTGATGTCGCGGAGCGCGAGATTCATCCCCGGGCTCCGTTCACGACCGCGGCGCGCCCTTCGCGGAAACCGGCGCCGACCACGGCCGGCACGGCGGCGCCGGCCGGCAAGCCGTCGTGAAGCTCCACCCGGCCGTCGTTGTTGCGATAGCCGAATCGAACCTGCACGCGGGCGAGGCGCCCGTCGCGCACCACCCAGACGAGGCCGGTCTGGCCGTCGAAACGCTCGATCGTCTTCTCGGGGATCATCAAGGCCCGCGGCAGCCGCGCCTTGGTGACGAAGACCTCGGCCTGCTCGCCGAGATGGAAGTCGGCCGGGCAATCCGTGCAGGCGACATAGACGCGGCGTTCCTCGTTCACCCGGTCGCTTTCGAGGCCGACGCGCGCGACCGTGCCGTTGAACGTCGTCTGGGGCAGGGAGCGAAGCCGGATCTCGGCCGGCTGGCCGACCGCGATGGCGCCGGCGCGGGCCTCGTCCACATAGGCCAGGATCCACACCGTCTCCGGCGCGACGAGGGTGAACAACGTCTCGCCGGCGCCGACCACGGCGCCCAGCTCCTTGGCGCGCGAGACCACGAGGGCGTCGAACGGCGCCTTCAGCTCGTGCTGGCCCAGCACTGCGAGGTCCTGGGCGAGCTGGGCGCGGGCGTCGTCGAGCTTGGCCCGCGCGGCGGCGATCTCGCTCTGGGTCACCAGGATGTCGGCGCCGGCGATCGCCTCGTTCGCCTGGGATTCCTCGGCCGCTTCCTGCGACACCGACTGGCGCTCCAGCAGCGATTGTCGCCGCCGGTTGGTCTGCATGCGCTGGCGGTGCGTCGCCTCGGCCTTGCGGGCGGCGGCTTCGGCCACCTGCAGCGCGGCCTCGGCGCTCGCCACCTGGGCCCGTGCCTTGGCGACGCGCGCCTGCTGCTCGGCCGAGTCGATGGTCGCGAGCGTCTGGCCGACCTTGACGAGGTCGCCGTGGTCGGCCTGCAGGGCGTCGAGCGTGCCGGCGACCTTGAAGCCGGTCTTGCTGAGCACCCGCGCCTCCACGGTGCCGAGCCCGAACACCCTGATTGGCAGATCGGTCTCCGGCTGCAGCACCGCCACTGCCACCGGGCTGTTGCGCAACCACAGAACCGCGCCGCCGGCGACGAGGGCCACGGCTGCGAGCACCGCGAGGGCGAGGACGAGACGGCGCATGGTCGGTCTCCGGGTCAGGACGCGGGGCCGACCACATGGTCGGCATCGCGCAGGACGACGTAGATGGCGGGGATCACCAGGACGGTGAGCAGCGTGGAGGAGGCGAGGCCGAACAGGAGCGAGATCGCGAGCCCCTGGAAGATCGGATCGAGCAGAATGGTGGCGGCGCCGATCATGGCGGCGAGCGCGGTGAGCAGGATCGGCTTGAACCGCACGGCGCCGGCTTCGAGCAGCACCTCCCGCAACGTCTTACCACGTCCGCCGCCGTGCCGGATGAAATCCACCAGCAGGATGGAGTTGCGCACGATGATGCCGGCCAGCGCGATGAAGCCGATCATCGAGGTCGCCGTGAAGGCGGCGCCGAGGAGCCAGTGGCCCAGCACGATGCCGATCAAGGTGAGGGGGATCGGCGTCAGGATCACCAGCGGCAGCCGGAAGCTGCCGAACTGGACCACCACGAGGATGTAGATGCCGACCAGCGCGGCGCCGAAGGCCGCCCCCATGTCGCGGAACGTGACATAGGTGATCTCCCACTCGCCGTCCCACAGCAGCGACGGTCGGCTCTCGTCGGCCGGCTGGCCGTGCAGAAGCACGACCGGCTTCGGCAGGCCCGCCCAGTCGTGCGCGTCGATGCGCTTGCCCACGTCGAGCATGCCGTAGATGGGGGCCTCGAAGGCGCCGGCCAGCTCCGCCTGGACCATGTCGGCGAAGCGGCCGTCGCGGCGGAACACCAGCGGCGAGCCGGCCTCTTCGGTGACCCGCACCACGTCGCCGAGCTCGACCCACGCCTTGTTGCCGGGCACCGCGTTGGCCGGGATCGGAGTGGAGGCCAACGCCTCGGACCAGGCGAGCCGCGTCTTCGGCAGCCGCACCGCGATCTCGATCGGGTTGCGGTCCTCGCCGCGATGCGAGTAGCCGACCGTGGTGCCGCCGAGCAGCGCCTGCAGGGCGTCGTAGACGTCGCCCTGCTCGACGCCGAAGAACTCCAGCCGGTCCTGGTCGAGGGCGATGCGCAGCCGCGGCCGCGGCGCGCCGATCGAATCGTCGATGTCGACCACGTAGGGCACCTGCGCGAACAGGCGCTTCATCTCCTGCGCCACGGCGCGGCGGGTGGCGGAATCCGGCCCGTAGATCTCGGCCAGCAGGGTCGCCAGCACGGGCGGGCCGGGCGGCACTTCGTTGACCTTCATGACGGCGCCCTTAGGCAGCATTACCGCCTTCAGCTTCTCGCGCAGGTCCAGTGCGATGGCATGGCTCGGCCGCTTGCGGTCGTGGCGCGGCGCGAGATTGATCTGGACCTCGCCGAGCTCGGGCGACTCGCGGATGTAGGAGTGGCGGACGAGGCCGTTGAAGTTGAACGGGGCGGGGGTGCCGGCATAGGCCTGCAGATCCTGCACCTCCGGGATGGTGCGGGCGACGGCGGCGATCTCGAACAGGGTGCGCTCGGTGTCCTCCAGGCTCGCCCCCTCGATCAGGTCGAGCTGCACGGCGAGCTCGGACTTGTCGTCGAAGGGGAGGAGCTTCACGGTGACGCCGCGGGTCGCGAACAGCCCGCACACCGCGACGGTGGCGAGGCCGACGCTGGCGAGGAAGATCCAGGCGTTGCGGCGGTTCTTCACGACCGGCCTCGCGAAGCGGCGATAGATCCGGCCGAGCCGCCCGCCGTCGTGGCCGTGCGCATGCAGCGGCGCGCCGCTACGCGGCGCCAGCTTCAGCATCAGCCACGGCGCCACCACGACGGCGACGAAGAACGAGAACAACATCGCGGCCGAGGCGTTGATCGGGATCGGCGCCATGTAGGGGCCCATCATGCCCGACACGAACAGCATCGGCAGCAGCGCCGCGATCACGGTCAGCGTCGCGATCACGGTCGGGTTGCCGACCTCGGCCACCGCCTCGACGGCGGCACGTTCGCGGTCGCGCTCGTCGGCCATGCCCCAGTGCCGGGCGATGTTCTCCACCATCACGATGGCGTCGTCGACCAGGATGCCGATCGCGAAGATCAGCGCGAACAGGCTGACCCGGTTGATGGTGTAGCCCATCACCTTGGCGGCGAGGAGCGTGAGCAGGATGGTGGTCGGGATGACGATCAGCGTCACCAGCGCCTCGCGCCAGCCGATCGCGATTGCGATCAGCACGACGATCGATACGGTGGCGAGGCCGAGATGGAAGAACAGCTCGTCGGCCTTCTGGCTCGCCGTGTCGCCGTAGTCGCGCGTCACCGTCACGGTGACGTCGTCCGGGATCAGCGTTCCGCGGGCGCCCTCCAGTCGGGCCAGGAGCGCGGCCGAGACCGTCACGGCGTTGGCGCCGGCCCGCTTGGCGAAGGCGACGCTGACGGCGGGGGTCCGGTGCCAATCCTTGCGGTCCGTGTCCGGGGTGTCCATCCACACCCGCGACTCGCGTGGGCTCGGCCCGATCACCACCGAGGCGAGGTCCCGCACATAGACGGGCCGGTTGTCGCGCGTCGTCACCAGCAGCAGGCCGATGTCCGGCACCCCGGTCAGCGTCTGCCCCGCCGCGACGGTTCGGACCACGCCGCCGTCGCGCACGCTGCCGGCCAGGAAGGAGCGGTTGGCGTTCTTCACCTTGCCGACGAGCTGCGACAGCGTCACGCCGTAGAGCGCGAGCTTCTCCGGATCGGGCTCGACCCGGATCTGCTGCGGATTTCCGCCGGCCATGTAGGTGAGACCGACATCGTCGACCTTCACCAGCTCGGCCCGCAGCTTGTCGGCGAGCTCGTAGAGATCCTTGTCGGTCCAACGGTCGGCGGCTGCGGGCTTCGGCGCCAGCGTCAGCACCAGGATGGCGACGTCGTTGATGCCCCGGCCGACGATCAGCGGCTCTTGGATGCCGGCCGGGATGCGATCGAAATTGGCGCGGATCTTCTCGTGGACGCGCAGGATGGCGTCCTCGGCCTTGGTGCCCACCAGAAAGCGTGCCGTCACCATCACCCGGTCGTCCTGGGTCTGGCTGTAGACGTGCTCGACGCCGTCGATGCTCTTGACGATCGTCTCCAACGGCTTGGTCACCAACTCCACCGCGTCCGGTGCCTTCAGGCCGTCGGCATTGATGCGGATATCGACCATCGGCACGCTGATCTGGGGCTCTTCCTCGCGCGGGATCGTGACGAGGGCGATCAGGCCCGCGACCAGCGCGGCGAGGAGGAAGAGGGGCGTCAGCGGCGAGCGGATGCTGGCGCGCGTGAGGCCTCCCGAGAGGCCGAGCTTCACCGCATCGCTCACGGCGACACCAGGCGGTCGCCGGGCAGCAGCCCGGATAGAATTTCGACCGCGTCCGGCCGCGCCGGCACCTGGATGGTGCGGCCGCGCTGGACCGGGACGTCGATCGTGCCGCCGTCGCGGGCGAGCCGGACATAGTCGATGCCGAACCGCGTCGTGACGAAGCGGGCCGGCACCGTCACGGCGCTCCGCTCGCCGGCCGAGACCCACACGCGGATGCGCTCGCCGACGAAGTAGTCGCCGAGGCCCTCCACCGAGGCGTCGGCGACGACCCGGCCGTCCTCGATCTGCGGATAGATCAGCCGCACCTTGCCGAACATGGCCTCGGTGCGGCCGAGGCTCTCGCCGTCGATCCGCACCGGATCGCCGACCTTCAGAAATCGCGCATGGCGCTCCGGCACCCGCAGCCGCAGCACGAAGTTCGCCTCGGCGATCTGGGCCACGGTCTCGCCCGCCAGGATCACGGTGCCGGGCAGCACCGGCACCTTGAGGACGCGGCCGGCGGTCGGCGCCAGCACGGTGCCTTCGGCGAGCTGCTGCTCGACCACCGAGCGTTCGGCCCGGCGCGACTTGAGGCTGTTGTCGGCGACGTTGAAAGCGGTGCGCACCTCGTCGAGGCGCGAGCGCGCCACCGTGCCCTTGTCGAACAGGCTCTGGGTGCGTTCGAGGTCGATGGTCGCTTGTGCCAGCTGGGCCTGCAGGCCGGCGATCTGAGCGTCGAGCGAGCGTGTCTGCAGCATCAGCTTGTCGTCCCCGACCGTCGCGATCGCTTGGCCCTGCTTCACCTCGTCGCCGTACTTCACCGCGAGCCGCACCACGGTGCCGCCGATGCGGGCGCGGGCCGGCACCACGTTGGCGCTCTCGACGGTCGCGAACACGGCCTTCTCGTCGCGCACCTCGATCGGAGCGACCGTGAATCCGTCGGCGCGGGCCGGCAGAGCGGGCGAAGCGAGCAGGAGCGCAAGCACGAAGGCACGCACCACGGCCTTCTCCTTGTCGCCGAGACGCGACAGCACGGTGGTCCGACCGGTTCGCTTTCGCTTCCGAAGGATGGGCGGATGGGCGGGCCGTGCGGGACCGGTCGTTGTCATCGGGGCGACCTTCTTTCGGGAGAACGCGCCTGGCGCTTCTTCGGCGGCGCCGGGCAGACGGGTACTGGCGTGCAGTAGACCCGATGGAGCGCGGTGAGGAGATCGCGAGCCTCCGGGCTCGCGATCGCGTACCACACGGTCTGGCCGTCGCGGCGGGCCGTCACCAGCCCGTCCTTGCGCAAGAGCGTGAGGTGCTGCGAGGCGTTCGGGATGCGCATGCCGAGCGCCTCGGCGAGCTCGCCGACGGAGCGTTCGCGCTCCAGCAAGGCGCACACCATCATCAGGCGGTGCGGGCTCGCCAGCGCCCGCAGGAGCGTGCACGCTTCGGTCGCCGCGAACAGGGGGTCGATGGCCTGTTGTTTCATAGTTGCGAATATATGCAAAAGACGATATGTAGGCAACAGCCGATTGCGGTCGGCGTCGCGCAACCGAGATCAGGAGTTCACCGGATGACCATCGATCGCGCCGTTCTGGCCTTCGCCGGAGCCATGGTCCTCGTCAGCGCCGCGCTCGCGGCCTTCGTCAGCCCGTGGTGGCTGCTGCTCACCGCTTTTGTCGGGGCCAACATGCTGCAGGCGGCCTTCTCGGGATTCTGCCCGGCCGCTATCGTCCTGCGCAAAGTGGGCATCCGGCCGGGCTGCGCCTTCGACTGAGCCCCCGACGAACCGAACCAGAAGAACCAGGAGACGAACCGTGAAGACCAACTGGCCCGAACTGATGAAGGAGCTGGGCGTCAGCCTGAAGGATCTGCGCGGCGGGGCGCCCGACGTGATGAAGGGCTTCTCGGCGATGGCGCAGGCGGCGCTCGCTCCCAAGGCGCTCGACACCAAGACCAAGGAGCTGATCGCGCTGGCCATCGGTGTGGCCATCCGCTGCGACGACTGCATCGCCTTCCACGTCAAGGCGGCGATCGAGCAGGGCGCCACCAAGGACGAGCTGATGGAGACACTCGGCATGGCCGTCTACATGGGCGCCGGCCCGAGCGTCATGTACGCGTCGCACGCGGTCGAGGCCTACGGGCAGATCGCGCCGAAGACCTGACGCCACGCTTGGCCGGTCAGCCGGCGTTCCGCCGGCGCGACCGTGCGTCGAGGAGCGCACCGACACGGTCCAGCGCGAGGGCGGTCACGAAGGCCGCGGTTCCGAAGCCGAACAGGACCAGGTGATCGCCGGTGCGGGCGAAGACGATCGAGAGAAGCCAGGCGCCGGCCGCCTGGCCGAGCGAGAAGACGATGGTTCCCCGGCTCCAGGCGATCTGCTGGCGTACTGGATCGTGGAACAGCTCGCGCAGGCGGCCCAGCACCAGGGGCGCCGAGCCCGGCACATAGGCGCCGACCACGATGCTGGTGACGGCGAGCGCGAGCGGTCCGGTCGAGACCAGCAGCACGCCGATCGCGGCGATCTGCAATGTCAGCGCGAAGGCGAGCGCATTGCCGAAGCCGACGCGGTCGGCCAGCAGCCCGAAGATCGCCGGCCCGACCGTCGCGCTCACCCCGAACACGGCCCACCACGTGGATCCCGCGGCGATACCGGCCCCGAGTCCACGGGCGATGAAGTCGACCAGGAACACCATGTGGGGCACCAGGCCGGCGGCGATCACGCCGTAGACGACCAGCAGGATCGTAGCCGCGGGCGGCCACGGTCGGCCCGAGGCCGCCGCGACGTGCTCGCGCGACGGCGGCACGTCGTCCGGCCAGCCGCGCCACGTCGCGACCGTGACGGCGGCGCCCAAAATCCCGATCGCCGCCCAGGCTGTGCCGACGCCGAAGCGGAGCAGCTGCGGCACCATCAGCCCCGAGATCGCGATGCCGAGCCCGACACCGGCGAAGATCACGCCGCCGGCGAGCCCGCGCCGCGCCGCCGGCACGACCCGCAGAGCCGCGGGTGCGGCGATCACCATCAGGGCGCCGCCGGTGAGGCCCGAGACGAATCGCCAGCCGACGAACCAGGCGAAGGGCAGGGGCACGGCGCAGGCGACGAACGTGAGCGCCGTGATCAACATCAGGATCGGGGCGGTGCGGGACGCGCGTGGCGCCAGGCGGCGACCGCCGATCGCCCCGAGCAGGTAGCCGCCGAGATTCGCCGCACCCAGATAGGCCGCTTCGTCCGGGCCGAACCAGCCCGCGGCGATGACGGCCGGGAGCAGCGGCGTGTAGGCGAAGCGGGCGAGGCCGATGCCGACGAACATGGCGGCGAGCGCCGCCATGACGGCCGGCCGGTCGCGTGGCGGCGACGGGCTGCTGGGGTGATCCATGATGTCTCCGGGCGGCGGGGCCCGGAGTTTAGGGGAGTCGCGCCCGGAAAGACACGGTGTCTCGACTCGGTCCTCCGGGAGAGGCTGGCGCGGGATGCGGACCCTCAGGGCCGCGCGGGGCGACCCGGTCCGGTCTCGACCGGCGTGTCGGGGCGCGAGGCCCACCCGGCCCAGGACGGCTTGTACAAGCGCACCTTGGTGAAGCCGAGCTCCTTCAGGACCCCGAACGTCTCGGAGGCGCGGCCGCCGGTCTGGCAATAGACGATCGTCTCCTTGCCCGGATCGAGCCCCGCATAGAGCGGGCGGAGCTCCGCCAGCGACTTCAGCGCCATGCCGCGCGTGTCGTTCACGAGCCGGCGGGCGAGCTTGAGATTGGTCTCGGGATCGGTCCAGTTCGACTCGTAGGGAATGTTGACGGCCCCGGGCACATGCCCGCCGCGGGGGGCGCGCACGTCGCGACCCGCATACTCGGCCGGCGTCCGAGCGTCGACGATCTGCACGTCCGGCTTGCCCAGACGGGCCAGAAGCTCGTCGGTCGTGATCGTCATGCGCGGATCGGGTGCGAGCCGCACGGCGGCCGGAACGCGGCGCCCGTCGCCGGTCTCGATCGGGCGGCCGGACTCGTGCCAGCCCTCGATGCCGTCGTGGAACACCACGACCTTGCGAGCGCCGAGATACTGCGCGGCGGCGAACGCCGCATAGGCGACGGGACTGCCGCGATTCGCATAGACGACGATCTCGCGGGACAGATCGAGGCCGGCCTCGCCGAAGGCCTTCTCGACGCGCACCAGCTCGTCGAACTCGCGAATGGTCGGCAGCCGCAGCGCGCGTTCGGCCTCGGCCACCGTGATCGCGCCGGGGAGATGCGCCTGACGGTACGAGGTCGCGTCGCGCGCATCCCACACGACGGCGCCGCGCGACATCGCGTCCGCCACCCGGGAGGCATCGACGATGATATCGGCAAAGGAGACGGAAGGCAGGAGCAGGAAGCCGAGCAGCGCAACGAGCCGCATGACGTGCACGAGGAGTCCCCCTCTGGTGAGGCGCGCGGCGCACCGTGGTCCCGTGCGACGGGCCGCGTCGTTGATCCAGATCAGCTTCCTGAGCCGCGTCTGCTCGAATGGTGCATAACAGGCAGTTGCGGTTGACGAAACATATTCATGTAACTATATAACTTCCAGTATTGTCCTCGTTCGCTTCGAGGTTTGCCAATGGCCGTTATTGCCGAGAAAACTTCCAGTCGTCGAGACTTCCTCTATCTCGCCACCGGCGCTGTCGGAGCCGCTGGAGTCGGGGCTGCCGTTTGGCCGCTCCTCGACCAGATGAATCCCGACCGTTCGACCATCGCGTCGGGCGTGCCGATCGAGGTCAATCTCGCGCCGATCGCGGAAGGCCAGATCATCAGCATCTTCTGGCGCGGCAAGCCGATCTTCATCCGCCATCGCACCGCGCAGGAGATCGCGGCCGAGGAGGCGACCAGACTTTCGGATCTGATGGATCCGCAGGCCGACGCCGACCGCGTCAAGGCCGGCAAGGCGCAGTGGCTCGTCGTCTATGCGAGCTGTACGCATCTCGGCTGCATCCCGCTCGGCAAGCAGGGCGACTGGGGCGGCTGGTTCTGCCCCTGCCACGGCTCGCAATACGATGCCTCCGGCCGGGTGCGGCACGGTCCGGCCGAGCTCAATCTGCCGATCCCTCCCTATGCGTTCGTGGACGACAAGACCATCCGGATCGGCGAAGCGTGAGGTGAAGCGATGCGAGTCGCAGTCGCGAGCGACGATTTCCTGAACGTCACCGGCCACGCCGGCAAGGCCGTGCGGTTCCTGGTGTACGAGGCGGAGGCGAACGTGCCGCCGCGCGAGGTGGGCAGGCTCGATCTCGCCGCCGATCTCACGATCCACGAGTTCCGCTGCGACGGGCCGCATCCGCTATTCGGGATGCGGGCCGTGATCGCCGGCAGCGCCGGTGCGGGCTTCGTCCGCCGCCTTGCGGAGCACGGCGTCGAGACCGCCATCACGGCGGAGCGCGATCCGGCCACGGCGGTCTCGCACTGGGCGGCCGGGACGCTCGCGCCACCCGGTCCTCACGATCACGAGGGCGGTTGCGGCTGCAATTGCGGGTGAACGACGATCACTCCGCGATGTGATGTCCGATAAACGCAGAACGCCGGGCGGAGAATGATCCGCCCGGCGTTCGTCTGTTTGCGTCGACGCTTGCGCGTCGCGGAACTTGTCCGGTCAGTTCTTCGCGACCGGGCAGGTGTTGATGCCGAAGATCGTGTAGGCCGGGCAGGAACCAATGGCGGCGGTGAGCAGCGGCACGACGCCGATCCAGGCCCATGTGGGCCCGCCGCCTTTCAGCGCCCAGTAGACCAGGCCGATGCCGACCACGGCGCGGACCAGGCGATCCATCATCCCCATATTCTTGGTCATGTTCATATCAAGTCCCTCGCTCGGAAAAGTCGTTACGTATGAAGCGGAGACGTAAGCGACGAAGCGCGTTTCGTCTGTGACGAAATCACCGAAACGGCGGCCGACGAAGCCACCGCGGGGTGGTCCGACGGAGGGAGTGTAGTCCTCCGGACAGGCGCCGTCGCGACAATTCGGGGGCGACACCGACGCTCACGCGCCCGAGGAGCCGGAGGCCTCGCGCAGGGAAGCCGCGTTCTTGACCTCGATGCGATTGCGCGCGAGCGACACCCACCCGCGCCGCTCGAAGCTCTTCAGGTGGCGGCTGACCACCTCGCGAGCGCTGCCGATCTCGGCCGCGAGTTGCTGATGCGTGATCGACAATGCGCGTGTGTCGGCTGCGAGTGTCAGCAGCCGCGCGGCGAGGCGGGACTCGATCGACTCGAAGGCGACGCTCCGGATCACCCGCATCAGATCGACCATCCGTTCCGCATGGGCCGCGAACACGAAGCTGCGGAAGCGCGGCGAGCGGCCGAGCAGGTCGTCGAAGCTGCGGCCGGGCAGGGCCGCCGCGTCGACGGGCGTCTCGGTCACGGCGAAGGCGCCGTAACGGTCCCCCGCCAGCAGAGCCAAGGTGGTGAGAATGCAGATGCTGCCCGGGCCGAGCCGGTAGAGGACGATCTCGCGGCCGTCCTGGTCGAGCTGGTAGACCCGGACCTGGCCGCTCCGCACGAACAGGAACGAGCCGCACGCCTGGTGCGGCTCGAACACGGTCGTGCCAGCCGGAAGCGCCATGGGAACGGTGCGCTCGGCGAGCAGCCCGCGTTCGGCCTCCGGCAGCATCGCGAGGGCGGGAAACCGCGCCCGCCAGGTGTCGTCGCGTCGCGTCATGGCCCGGTCACGCCCTCCCGTCGCGGCTGGCCGCCGCTGGCCGGAATGGCCGACGATCCGGCCCGGCGGCACCCCGGGGCTGGAATCCGGTCCGCATGTCCGCTACCAAGCGGGGTCGCGCGGCACCGCTCCGCGACATTCCGCAGCCCGCCAGACACCGAGCTATCCTCATGAGCGACCTGAAGATCACCGCCGGCCCGTTCACGTTCGACGCCCGGTTCGAGCGCGCCGCTGCGCCGAAGACCTGCGCCGCCTTCATGCAGCGCCTGCCCTATGTCGGCAAGGTGGTGCATGTCCGCTGGAGCGGCGAAGGCGTCTGGATCCCGCTCGGCGACTACAGCTTCGGGGTCGACTACGAGAACCATACGAGCTTTCCGGCGCCGGGCCAGATCATCCTTTATCCGGGCGGCCTCAGCGAGACCGAGATCCTGCTGGCTTATGGCGGCGTGCGCTTCGCCAGCAAGGTCGGTCAGCTGGCGGGCAACCACTTCATCACGCTGACCTCCGGCCTCGACAAGCTGCCCGAGCTCGGACGTCTCGCGCTGTGGGAAGGCGCCCAGTCGATCCGCTTCGAGGCGGCCTGACGCGAGGCATCGCGCGCGCCGGCCGGAGTGCTATGCTGCCGGCCATGCGCCGCGATGCTCGAGAGCCGCTCGACCTCGTGCTGGTCGGCGGCGGCCACGCCCATGTCCATGTGCTCCGTGCCTTCGCGGCACGGCCGGAACCGGGCGTGCGTCTCACGCTGGTGAGCCGGGATCTGTCGACGCCCTATTCGGGCATGCTGCCCGGCGTCGTTGCCGGGCATTATTCGCCCGACCAGGCGCATATCGATCTCGCCCCGCTGGCGGCGGCCGCCGGCGCCCGGCTGGTGCACGACAGCGTCGTCGGGCTCGACCGGGCCGGCCTGCGCCTCGCGCTCGCCGCCGGTGCGCCGCTCTCCTATGGCCTCGTTTCCATCGACGTCGGCATCTGTCCGGACCTCGGCGCGATCGCCGGGGCGGCCCAGCACGGCATCCCGGTCAAGCCCGTCGGCCGGCTGCTGCCGCGGCTCGAAGCCCTGCGCGCGCGCTGCCGCGAGGAGGGTGGTCCGCGAAAGATCGTCGTGGTCGGCGGCGGGGCCGGCGGGGTCGAGCTCGTGCTGGCGCTGCGCGCGCGTCTTCTCGGCGACGCCGCGGCCGCGGGACGCGACCCTCTGCGGCTCGGCTTCGCCCTGGTGACCGCCGAGACCGTACTGGCGACACACAATCCCAGGGTCCGCGCGGCGTGCCGGCGCATCCTGGCCGAGCGCGGCATCGTGCTCTACGAGCACTGGCGAGTCGCTGCCCTGACTGACAACGCGATCATCGCCGACACGGAGGATCGCATTCCGGCCGATGCCGTCCTTCTCACCACCCACGCCGCGGCGCCGCGCTGGCTGCGGCAGAGCGGGCTGTCCTGCGACGCCGGCGGCTTCGTCGCGGTCGCGCCCACCCTGCAGTCGGTCTACGATCCGCACGTCTTCGCGGCCGGCGACTGCGCTGCCCTGGTGGAGACTCCGCGGGAAAAAGCCGGCGTCTTCGCGGTGCGAGCCGGGCCGCCGCTCGCCGCCAATCTGCGGGCGAAGGCGCGCGGCGAGCCGCTGCGGCCCTGGCATCCGCAGCAGCGCCATCTCGCCTTGATCACCACCGGCGAACGCTACGCCGTCGCCTCGCGCGGCCCCTTCAAGGCGGAGGGGCCTTGGCTGTGGGTGCTGAAGGACATCATCGACCGCCGCTGGATGCGCCGGTTCCAGATGTCGTGAAGCGGATCGGCACTACGAAGGACAGGGCCGTCCCCGACAGCTCCGTCGGCGGGACGGGCAGCGGCGAGGCCCGGTCGAGCAGCGCCAGCGCTTCGGCGTCCAAGGCCTCCGAGCCCGAGCTCGTCGCGATCGAGCGGTGCAGCACGCGGCCGTCGCGGTCGATCGTGAAGGCGACCCGGGCGATGCCGGTGCGACCGCGCGCGGCGGCGGGGTAGCGCTTGTGACGATGGAGCTGCGCCAGAAGCCGGGTCTGCCAGCGCGCCATGGTCGCGGGCGGAACCTGCGGGACGGCGCCGGGCGCGGCGGTCGCCGGGCGGGGAGCGGGGGCGGCGGCGCTCGGCGGGGCGGTGGCCACGGGCGGCGGCTCGACGGGCGCCTCGTCTGGAGGCGGCGGGGGCGGCGTATCCACCGCGGCCGGCAGCGTGACACGTGGCTCGACCGGTGGTGGGGGCTCGGGATCCTTGATCGCGTCCTCGGTCGGCTCCGGTGGCGGTGGCGTCTCGACCGGCGGAGCCTCGTGCTCGGGCTCGGTCGTCGGGCCCGGCGCGAGATCGCTCGCCGCGGTTTCGGGCGCGGCCGAGACCGCGGCGAGCTCGATCGTGACGACCGGAACGCCGCCGTCCTGGTCCAGATCCTCGGAATCCGGAAGAAGGGCGGCGGCGCCCGCGAGATGAACCGACACCACCAGGGCGGCACAGCCGGTCCAGCGGAGCAGGGGGGCGTGCCGTGCCGTCCAGGTCTCTCGCGCGGTCATGGCGACTGGGTCACGGCGACGGGGGTGTCGCTTCGAGGCCGACCAGCGCCAGCTCGAGATAGCCGGCGCTGCGCAGCCGGTTCATCACCTGCATCAGGTCGCCCCAGGGCACCGCCTTGTCGGCCCTCAGAAAGACCCGGAGCTTGCGGTCGCCGCCGGAGGCCTCGTCGAGGGCGCCGCCCAGCGAATCCGGAGCGACCGGCATTTCGCCGAGCGCCAGGGTCAGATCGCGCCGCACGGTGAGGAACAGCGGCTTGGGCGGGCGCGGCTGCGGCTGCGCATTGGCGACCGGGAGGTCGACCGAGATGTCGACCGTGGCGAGCGGCGCCGCCACCATGAACACGATCAGCAGCACCAGGATCACGTCGATGAACGGGGTGACGTTGATCTCGTGGATCTCGGCGAGATCGTCCTCGCCGTGGTCGAGCCGGACGCTCATGCGCTACTCCGCCGCGTTGAGGCCACGGGCGCGCAGGAGCGGCTCGGACCGGCGTGCCGCGGCGCGGTCGAGGTCGCGCGAGACGATCCGCTGCACCTCGGCGGAGGCGTCGCCGCATTGGGCCCGGTACGACGCGATCAGGCGCGAGCAGGCGTTGTAGAGGACGACGGCCGGGATGGCCGCGACGAGCCCGAAGGCGGTGGCGAGCAGCGCCTCGGCGATCCCGGGTGCGACCACGGCGAGGTTCGTCGTATGCAGCCGGGCGATCCCGACGAAGCTGTTCATGATGCCCCACACGGTGCCGAACAGCCCGACGAAGGGGGCGATGGCGCCGACCGTCGCGAGCACGCTGGTGCCGCGGGTCGCCGCGCGTCCGGCCTGCCCCTCGATGTGGGCGAGCCGGGACTCGACGCGCTCCTTGATGCCGGCCCGGTCGACGGTGTCGGCCGACATCGCGAGCTCGGTCGCGGCCGCCCGCACGAGGCGTCGCGCCAGCGCCGAAGGCGCCGCCGCCGCTTCCGCCGCGACGAGACTTTCGGCCGTGCCGAGGCGCGCCAGCGCGGTGCGCAGCCGCCGCCTGGCGCCGGCGAGCTCGATGGCCTTGGCGAGCGCCACCGTCCAAGTCGCTATCGAGGCGAGCACCAGCGACAGCATCACGGATTTCACCACCGCATCGGCGGAGGCGACCATCCCGGCCACCGAGAGATCTTTCGGCATCGTCGCGATGGCTGCACCGCCCGCCTCG
>NZ_NPEX01000429.1 GCF_003258865.1 Rhodoplanes roseus
GGCCGAGCACGGCCACCGCGGAGCGGCGAGCTATGCGATGGCCCGGCGGCGCGAGCTCGCCGCGGCGCTGGCGCTCGCCGGCCTGGCCCCCGATCAGGTCGTGCTGCTCGGGCTGCCCGACCAGGAGGTGGCCGAGCAGATGCCGGTGCTGGCGCGCCGGCTGGCCGCCATGTGTCGCACGCGGGGCATCGACGTCGTCATCACCCACGCCATGGAAGGCGGGCATCCGGATCACGACGCGGTCGCGTTCGCGGTGCGGGCGGCCGCGGCGCTCGCCGATCGCGACGGCTATCCGATCGCCGTGCTGGAGATGCCGTTCTATCGTCGCGGGCCGTCCGGGTGGCTGCACCAGTCCTTCGTGCCGGACCGCCGGTCGCCGGCGACCGACGTGCGGCTGAGCGACGACGAGATCGCCCTGAAGCGGAGCATGCTCGCCGCCCATGCGAGCCAGCGAGCGACGCTCGCCCAGTTTCCGGTGCATGTCGAGCGCTTCCGCCCGGCGACGCCGATCGACGTGACGATCCTGCCGAACGACGGTGCCTTGCTGTACGAGCTGTACGACTGGGGATTGACGGGCGAGCGCTGGCTGGCGCTCACCGGCCTCGCCTGCCGGACCCTCGGGCTCGGTCCCGTCCTGTGATGTCGCTCTCCGAACGGACCGGCGCCATGCCTCTGACCGTCCTGAGCGTCGCCTATCCGTTCGCGCCGGTCGGGCCGGATGCGGTCGGTGGCGCCGAGCAGGTCGTGTGGCAGCTCGATGCCGCCCTGGTGCAGGCCGGCCACCGCTCGATCGTGATCGCCCCGGCGGGCTCGGTGGTCTCGGGCCGGCTGGCGCCCCTGCCCCGTCCGCCGAGCCCGCTCGACGAGACCGCGATCCAGCGCGGCCGCAAGGCCACGGCGCGGGCGATCGACGAGATCCTGACGACGTGTCGTGTCGACGTGGTCCACCTGCACGGCGTCGACCACACGGCCTATCTGCCACGCCCCGGCGTTCCGGTCGTCGCGACCCTGCATCTGCCGCTCGCCTGGTACGACGAGGCGGCGCTGAAGCCGCGCCGCCCCGAGACGCATCTCGTCTGCGTGTCGCGCAGCCAGCGTGACGCGCGGCCCGATCTCCGGCACCTCGACGTGATCGAGAACGGTGTCGCGGTCGACCGCTTCGCGCCGGCGCGGCGGCACTGCCGTTACGCCCTGATGTTGGCCCGCGTCTGCCCCGAGAAGGGCATCCATCTCGCGATCGACGCGGCCGCGCAGGCCGGCGTGCCGCTGCTGATCGCCGGCGAGGTGTTCGCCTATGACGAGCACCGCCGCTACTTCGAGACCGAGGTCGCGCCACGCCTCGATTCCACCCGCCGCTGGATCGGCCCGGTCGGCTTCGCCCGCAAGCGACGCCTGCTCGCCGCGGCGCGGTGCCTGCTGGTCCCGTCGCTGGCCGCGGAGACGAGCTCGCTGGTGGCGCGCGAGGCGCTGGCCTCCGGGACGCCGGTGATCGGCTTTCGCACCGGCGCGCTCGCCGAGGCCGTCGACGATGGCGTCACCGGATTCCTGGTTCGCGACGCCGCCGGCATGGCCGCCGCGATCCGCCGCTGCGACGATCTCGATCGGACCGCCTGTCGGGCCGCCGCCGAGACACGCTTCGGGCTGGCGCCGATGATCGAGCGCCACCTCGCTCTGTATTCCCGCCTCGCCCGGCGGGCCGGCGCCCCGCACGGAGCGGTGGCGTGAGCACGCCCGAAACGGCCGTGCTGCACGAGCGCGAGGCCGTCGCGGCGCTGGTGCCGGACTGGTGGGAGCTGTTCGGGCGCAGCGACCGGGCGACCCCGTTCCAGTCGCCCGCCTGGCAGCTCGCCTGGTGGGATGCGTTCTCGCCCGGCCTGCTGCGGGTCGCCGCGGTGCGGAGCGCCGGCCGTCTCGTCGGGCTCGCGCCGTTCTATCGGGAGCACGGCACCGATCGCCTTCTGCCGATCGGCATCTCGGCGAGCGACTATCTGGACGTGCTGGTCGATCCGGCGGTGCCGGCGGCCGGCGACCGGATCGTCGCCGCGCTCGCCGACGATGCGTGGACCGAATGGGAGCTCACCGATCTGCTGCCGGACGCCGCGGCGCTCGACCTCCCGGTGCCTGCGGGCTGCACCGAGGAACGCTCGGACGCCGCACCCTGCCCCGTGATCGCCCTGCCGGACGCGCCCGACGACCTCGCCGACAGGCTGCCCAAGCGCAAGCGCCGCAGCATCGGCATGGACCGCAACCGGGCGCGCCGGCGCGGCGACGTGAGAACGATCGCGGCCCGGGACGGCGCCGAGGGGCTTCGACTGCTCGCCGAGCTGATCCGGATGCACCAGGCGCGCTGGACCGCGCGCGGCGAGCCCGGCGTGTTCGCGGACGAGCGGATCGAGACCTTCCACGCCACCGCCCTGCCGCAGCTCCTCGGCGCCGGTCTCGCCCGTCTCGACGCGATGACGATCGACGGCACCGTCGCGGCGGTGCTGTATCAGCTCGCCGACGAGCGGCGACGCTACGCCTATCTGGCCGGCTTCGACGCCGCCTTCGCTCATGAAAGTCCCGGGACGCTGCTGCTCGCCGAGGCGATGGAGACGGCGGTCCGCGCCGGCGCGCGCGAGTACCACCTGCTGCGCGGGGACGAGGCCTACAAGTTCGGTTGGGGCGCCGTGGTCCGCCACACGCGTCGACGCGTCTTTCGACGGCCGGAGCGCTGATCATGCCGCATCGCCGACGACCCGGCCTTCCCGGCGGCCTGCCGCAGCGCGCCCGCGAGGCGCTGGCGCGCTGCGCCGACGGCAGCCTGCCGCCGGCCGTGGCGCTGACCTGGCTCGCCATGGCGGGGCTCGCGGTGCAGGAGGCGAGCGAGGCCGTCGCGATCGCCTCCGACCGGATGGTCACGGCGCGCGGGCTGCGCCATGCCGAGCGTCTCCGCCACGCGGCGCGGCTGCTGGACGAGATGCCCGACGCCTTCGACCGGATCGCCGCCGTGCTGGCGACGCACGACGATCCGCCGGCGGGCACCGATGCGGTCACCCACTGGGCCGCGGTGTTCGATCGCGCCTGCTCGCAGTCGCCCGAAGCCAGCGTCGCCCTGTATTCACTGGGCCGGCCTGCCCTGCTCGACGCCGTCACCGACGAGATCGTCGCCTGGCTGTCGGCACGCGGGCTGCTGGGCCCGGAGCGGACCGTGCTGGATCTCGGCTGCGGGATCGGCCGCTTTCTGACGGCGCTGTCCGGCCGGGTGCGCCTCGTCGTCGGGGTCGACGTCTCCGCCGTGATGACGGAGACGGCGCGGCGGCGGACGCGGGGGCTCGCCGACACCGCCGTGGTGCGCACCGGCGGGCGCGATCTGGCCTGCATGGCGCCGGCGGCCGTCGATCTCGTGCTGGCCGTCGACTCGTTTCCCTATCTGGTGCAGGCCGGGGTCGCCGCCCGGCATCTGGAGGACATCCATCACGTGCTGCGGCCCGGCGGGACGCTGGCGGTGCTGAACTGGTCCTACGGCGGCGATGCCGCGGCCGACCGGCAGGCGGTCGAAGCCGAGGCGGCGCGCCTCGGCT
>NZ_NPEX01000430.1 GCF_003258865.1 Rhodoplanes roseus
CCATCCACGTCTTTGGCCGCGGCACTCAGAAAAGACGTGGATGCCCGCGACGAGCGCGGGCATGACGGGGGAGAAATCATCGCTGCTGCTATGAGGAGCGGAAGCCGTGCTTACGCCGCCGCGACGCCCATCATGGCGCGGCGAATCTCGGCGTGGTCGATGGCGCCGTCGGCGCGGTCGAGGGTGCGGATGATGCGGCCGTGCTGCATCACATAGGCCCGCGAGGCGACGTCGACCGCCTGGAAGAAGCTCTGCTCCGCCATCAGGATGGTCAGCCGCGACGTCTCCTGCAGGCGGGCGATCGCCTCGAACACCTGGCCGACGACGATCGGCGCGAGGCCGACCGAGGGCTCGTCGATCACCAGCACGGTCGGCGCGCACATCAGCGCGCGGGCGATGGCGAGGAGCTGCTGCTGGCCACCGCTCATGGTGCCGGCGAGCTGGGCGCGACGCTCCTTCAGCATCGGGAACGTGTCGAAGCAGTAGGCGAGCCGGTCGGCGATCCCGGGCCGGCCGCGCGGGCTCGATCCGGCGAGCAGCAGGTTTTCCGTCACGCTGAGATTCGGCACCAGCCGGCGGCCTTCCGGCACGATGGCGATGCCCTCGCGCACGACGGCGTGCGGCGCCAGCCCGGTGAGCGCGACGCTGCGTCCGTCCCACTCCAGCGCGACCCGGCCGGCCGTGGGCTTCACCAGGCCCAGAACGGTGTTGAGCAGCGTGCTCTTGCCGTTGCCGTTGGTGCCGAGCAGCGCGACGAACTCGCCCTCGCGCACCTCCATCGAGACGTCGCGCAGCACCGTGACGGCGCCGTAGCCGGCGCTCAGTCCCTCAATGACGAGTCTGTTCACCGAAATAGACCTTCTGGACGAGGGGATCGGCGGCGATCACGTCGGGCGCCGCATCGGCGATGGTGCGGCCGGTCTCGAAGCACACGATGCGGGTGGAGAAACGCATCACCGCATGCATGATGTGCTCGATCATGATGACGGCGATGCCGGTGGCGCTCAGATGCGTCAGGATCGCCAAGACGTCGTCGATCTCGCCCTCCGACAGGCCGGCCATCGCCTCGTCGGCGACCAGCACCTTGGGCTCGACCACCAGGGCGCGGGCGAGCTCGAGCTTGCGCAGCTCGAGCTGCGACAGGCCGCCGGCCTCGTGCCCGGCGCGGCGCTGCAGGCCGACCGACTCCAGCACCGCGAGGGCGCGGTCCTCCGCGTCGGCCGAGGGGCTGATCTGGTCGATCGGCACCAGCAGATTCTCCAGCACGGTCATGCCGGTGAAGGGTTTTGGTATTTGGAAACTGCGTGAAAGACCCATGCGGGCGCGGCGGTGCGGCGGCAGGTCGGTGACGTCGACGCCGTCGAAGACGACGCGGCCCTGCTGCGGCCGCAGCGTGCCGCTGATGCAGTTGATCAGCGTCGTCTTGCCGGAGCCGTTCGGTCCGATGATGCCGAGCCGCTCGCCCCGGTGCAGCACCAGGTCGACCGGTCCGAGCGCCTGGAACGGCCCGAACCGCTGCTCGACGCCGCGCACCTCGAGGATCGGCCCGCTCATGCGCCCCTCCGCCGGGTCAGCTTCTCGACGATGCCGACGATGCCGTCCGGCGCCACGGCGACGAACAGGATCAGCACGACCCCGACCACCAGGATGTTCAGCTCGGACGAGATGGTGACGCTCGCCGCCTGCTGCACGGTGGCGAGCAGCAGCGCGCCGAGCACCGGCCCGACCCAGCTCCGCTTGCCACCGATCAGCGGCATGGCGATAGCGTTGAGGCTGAGCGCCAGGCTGAAGGCGGTGCCGGGCTCGATGAACGAGGCGTAGTAGACGTAGGGCGCGCCGGCGATCGCCAGCATGGCCCCCGACACCGCGCAGGCGATCAGCTTGAGCCGGAAGGTCGGCACGCCGGCGCATTCGGCCGCGACCTCGCTGGCCTTGAGGGCGCGCAGGCCGCGCCCCATGGCGGAGATCTCGATCCAGCGCGCCAGCGCCACGAAGGCGACCGCGATGCCGAGCATCACCATCAGCATGAACTGCGGCTGGCCGCCCGCCCAGGCCGGCGCCTGCGGCGGCATCAGCGCGAGCCCGGAGGCGCCGCCCAGATAGTCGATGTTGTGGACCACGGTCTCGGCCATCACGACCAGCGCGATGGTGGCGATGGCGAAATACACGCCCTGCACCCGCAGCGTCATCCAGCCCATGGCGAGGCCGAGCAGCGCGCCGGTGGCGCCGGCCGCCGCGATCGTCACGGGCAGCGGCGCCCCCGTCGCCTTGACCAGGAACGCCGCCACGTAGACGCCGACGCCGTAGAAGGCGGTCGGGCCGAAATTGATGTAGCCGGCATAGCCGCCGAGCACGTTCCAGCCGGTCGCCACGGCGACGTACTGGATCACCACGTAGCCGGCGAAGAAGATGTAGGGATTTTCGACGGTCCGGGTGAGCACCACGCCGAGCGTCAGCACGGCGACGCAGCCGAGCGCGAAGGCGAGCGATCGGCCCGCCCGCGGCGAACGTCCGGTGCGGCGAACGGCAAACTCCATCGCGCCCTCCCGGAGACTCATCGGGCCGCTCCAAAAAGCCCGGACGGCTTGAAGGCGAGCGTCGCGAGCAGCATCGTGAAGGCCACGGCGGGCGCCCAGGACGGGCTGCCGAAGGCGCCGACCAGCGCCTCGGTGACGCCGATCAGGATGCCGGCCGCCAGCGTCCCGGGGATCGAGCCCATGCCGGCCAGGATGACGACCGCGAAGGCGCGCCCGATCTGCATGCGCCCGGCGAACGGATCGATCGGCCCGACGATCACGAGCGCAGCGCCGGAGATCGCGGCCGTGGCGGCGGCGATCCCGAAGGCGTGCCGCTTGATCCAGCCCGGATTGATGCCGCTCACCGACAGCGCCCGCTCGTCGTGCGCCACGGCCCGGATGGCGATACCCGCATAGGTGTATTTCAGATACAGCCACAGCGCCGTGACCATCACGGGCGCGACCAGGGCCGGGATCAGCAACCGATACGGCATCACGACCGGGCCCAGGACCAGGCTCTGCCCGACATAGTCGACGTCGGTCGAGCGCTGGTCGGCGCCGAACTTCATCACCAGCACGGTCTCGATCACCAGCGAGACGCCGAAGAACAGCGTCAGCGCCTGCATGGTGTCGGCCTCGCCGCGCTTCTCGTAGATGCGCGAGTAGAACTCGAAGAACACGATGCCGGCACCGTAGAAGACGATGGCGAGCGGCAGCGAGACCAGCAGCGGATCGTAGCCCATCGCATTGAACACGGTCGCCGCGAAGGCGCCCGTCACCACGAACACCGGGTGGGCGATATTGGGGATGTGCAGCAGCCCGAACGACACGGCCAGCCCGAGCGCGAGCGCCGCATAGAGGCAGCCGAGCAGCACGCCCGTGCTGATGGCGTTGGCGAGAAGTTCCAGGATCATGCCGGGCCTACATCATCCCCATTCAGTTGATCGGTTCAGCGTCATTCCGGGGCGCACCGAAGGTGCGAAC
>NZ_NPEX01000431.1 GCF_003258865.1 Rhodoplanes roseus
CCGGCGCTCCGCGCCGTCCCGGAATGACCGAGGTGATCGGACGGACGCCGTATGACACGACCCGGAGGGGAACCATGACCAAGAACCTCACGCCGCTCTGCGCCGCTTTGTCCGCCGCCGCCCTCCTGGTCGGTGCGACGGCGCTGCCGGCCGCCGCGGACGCCCGCGCGGCCATTGCCGGCGCCGCGGGCTGGACCGCGGTCGGCCCGGCGGTCGGGCATTTCGGGCCGGCCCCGACCCAGCGCCTCGGCGCCATCCTGTCGACCGAGATGCTCGGCCCCGTCACCCTGGTCCAGCCGGCGCGGCCCTACGACCTCGAGCTGTTCGCGCCGCACCTGACCGGCGCGCCCGCAGCTCCGGCCCTCGCCGTGGCCGACCCGCTCTTCGGCAAGGCGCCGCTGATGGCGCAGGGCGTGGAGTAGGGGCCGGATCGCCCCCGCGAGCTCGTTCGCGGGGTGCCTGGTGGCGGCGCCGGGCGCTCTGACAGGATCACCCGCCGGGGCGGACGGCATCGGCGGGCCCGGGGCGGAGCAGGCATGGGCGGCCCGCGCACGCTGTACGACGACGACGTACGACGACGACATCCTGCTGTGGTCCGAGCAGCAGGCCGAACTGATTCGTAGCCTCGCTGGCAGGCGCGACCTCCCCGATGCGTTCGATGCGGAAAACGTCGCGGAGGAGATCGCGAGCGTTGGCCGATCCGAGCTCGCCGCGGTCAAAGGGCTCATCCGTCGGCTTCTCATCCGGGTCATGATGCTCACGGGGGATCCCGACGCAGCCCCGGTGCGCCACTGGCGGGCCGAGATCGTCGGCTTCCACGGCGACATGCTGCGTCGCTACGCCCCCTCCATGCGCCAGCGCATCGATCTGGACGCGCTGTGGCGCTCGGCGCGCCAGCAGGTGGCGCTGGCCTACGAGGGCACGCCGCAGCAGGACGCGGTCGCGGCACTGCCCGACGCGGCGCCGCTCGGCCTCGACGACCTCCTCGCCGCACCGCCCGACGTCGCCGGCCTGGTCCGCCGGGTGCAGGCCGCCGTCCGGGCGTGACCCGGCCCACCCAGCGCGCGCCGCCCGTCAGGACACCTCGCTCCACGTCTCGCGCAGCAGCGCCAGCCAGGCGTCGCCGGCGGGCGACAGGTAGGCGCCGCGCCGCCACGCCATCGCCATGCTCCATTCGGTCCCGGGCGCGTCGAGCAGGACGAGGCTGATCGGCACCTGGGTGCGCTGGGTGGCGATCATCCGGGGCAGGAAGGCGACCCCGAGCCCGGCGCCGGCCAGCCCGGCGATGAAGTCGATCTGGCTGCTGCGCGCCACCACGGTCGGCTCGAAGCCGTCGCGCCGGCAGGCTTCGAGGATGATCCGGTTGAGCGTGAAGCCGCTCTCGAACAGGATGAACGGCGTGTCCCGCAGGTCGCCGAGCCGGAGCGTGTCGCGGCCGGCGAGCGGGTGGCCCGGGGCGAGCAGCGCCATCAGCGGCTCGCTGCGCACCGCCTGCTGGGCGAATTCCTGGGCGATCGGCGCCAGCAGCCCGGCGAAATCGATGTCGCCGGCCTCCAGCAGCTCGTTGAGCCGCTCGCTGCCGTGCTCGACCAGCCGAATCTCGATCTCCGGATGCCGCTGCCGGTAGACGGCGACGAGCGGCGCGAACAGCACGCCGCTGCCGATCGGCGGCAGGCCGAGCCGCAGCGTGCCGCGCTTCAGGCCGCGCAGCTCGGCGAGCTCGGCCGTAAGGTCGTCGCGCTCGGCGAGCAGCCGCAGGGCGCGCCGGTAGACGATCTCGCCGGCCGCCGTCAGCGTGACCCGGTGGCCCAGCCGGTCGAGCAAAGGCAGCCCGATCTCGTGCTCGAGCTGCTTCACCGCCTTGCTGACGGTCGACTGGGTGGCGAACACCACCTTGGCGGCCGACGAGAAGCCGCCCTGCCGCACCACCTCCACGAAAGCCCGCAGCGTCCTGAATTCCATGATCTATTCCATATACGACTTGATCGCAGTCGTACAATTCATTTAGTGCATGCCGCATTGCGATATACCGTCGGGGCCAGATCAACCGGAACCCCCGCCATGACCCGGCTCGCGCCGCTCGGCCCTCGTCACCTCGTCGTCCTCTCCCGCCGCCTCGTCCGCCGCAGCCGGCTGCTGCAGATCGGCCTCGTCGGGGTCTTCTGGCTGGCCGGCGAGGCGATCGTCCGCACCACCGGACTGCCGATGCCGGGCGGCATCGTCGGCCTCGGCCTCGCCTTCGCGGCGCTGGCAGCCCGGCGCCTGCCCGTCGTCACCATGAAGCGCGGCGCCGACTGGTTTTTGGCCGAGATGCTGCTGTTCTTCGTGCCGGCCGTGCTGGTCGTGCTGGACCACGGCGAGCTGCTCGGCCTGCTGGGCGTGAAGATCCTCGCCGTCATCGTGCTCAGCACGGCGGCCGTGATGGGCGTGACGGCGCTGACCGTCGACCTCTGCTACCGCTGGACCGAGCGTCATGTCGCTGCCCGCCTTGCTGACTGAGCCTCTGGTCCGGGCGGTCGCCTGGTCGGCTGCCACCATCGTGTTCTATCTCCTGGCCAAGCGGATCCACCGCCGCTGGCCGCGCTGGTGGCTGATGCCGCTCGCCGTCGCGCCGGCGCTGCTGGTGATCGCCGCACTGCTGCTGCACGAGTCCTATCGCGACTACATCCGCGGCACCGGCTGGCTGGTGGCGATGCTCGGGCCCGTGACGGTGGCGTTCGCGGTGCCGATCTACGAGCAGCGCGCGATGATCCGCCGGCACTGGCCGCTGTTGCTGGTCGGCGTCACGGTCGGCAGCGTCACGGCGGTGGCGTCGAGCTGGGGCCTCGCGTCTCTGCTCGGCGTCGACGGGGCGCTGCGGCTCAGCCTGCTGCCGCGCTCGATCAGCACGCCCTTCGCCATCGAGGTGTCGGGCGAGATCGGCGGCATCCCGGATCTCACCGCCGTGTTCGTGGTCATGACCGGCGTCACCGGCGCGGCGATCGGCGATCTCGTGCTGGCCCGGCTGCCGCTGCGCTCGGCGATGGCCAAGGGCGCGCTGTTCGGCGTCGGCGCCCACGGCGTCGGCACGGCCCGGGCCCACCAGATCGGCCGCGAGGAGGGCACCATCGCCGGCCTGCTGATGGTGATGGTCGGCATGACCAACGTCGCCGTCGCCCCGCTGCTCGCCCACCTGCTGCCCTGACCGGCGCCGGCGGCGCCCCTGGCGCCGGCGCCAAAACGGCCGGCGACGGCGAACGGCAGGGCGACGGCGAGGCGCGACCCCCCCGGCGCCGGGCCGGCGGCGAGGCCGGTGGCGCCGATCGCAGATCGTCGTCGATCGTAGCCTGGGCGGAGCGCAGCGACGGCCGGGCTGGGCCTCGCGGGAATCCCGGAGCTTCGTTCCACCCGAGCCGGGCTGCGAGGCGGTCACTGAGATTGTCGGGGCCGCATCCTTCGAGGCCCGGCTTCGCCGGGCGCCTCGGGATGAGGAGCGAGTGGGGCGCGGCGTGGCGTGG
>NZ_NPEX01000432.1 GCF_003258865.1 Rhodoplanes roseus
GGGGAGGGTCGAAGGCCGAGTCTCTGGCCCCATCATGCGCACCGATCTGTTCGACTTCGATCTCCCGCCCGAGCGAATCGCGCTGCGCCCCGCGAGCCCGCGGGATTCGGCGCGCCTGCTCGTCGTGCGGCCGGGCGGGGCGCCGGAGCTCGCGGATCACATCGTGCGCGACCTGCCGGGGCTGCTGCGGGCCGGCGACCAGATCGTCGTCAACGACACCAAGGTGATCCCGGCCCAGCTGTTCGGCCGGCGGCTCGGCCGCGGGCTTGAGGTCGCGATCGAGGCGACGCTGGTCGAGCGGATCGACGGCTCGCGCTGGCGGGCGCTGGTGAAGGGATCCAAGAAGCTCGCGGTCGGCGACACGGTGCGGTTCGGCGACGAGGGCAAGGTCTGCTTCCTCGGCCAGCTCGACGCCACCGTGGAGCACAAGGGCGAGGCGGGTGCCGTGACGCTCGCCTTCGCGTTCCACGGGCCGGTGCTCGACCAGGCGATCGCCGAGCGCGGCGCGATGCCGCTGCCGCCCTACATCGCGGCGCGGCGGCCGGCCGACGAGCAGGACCGCGCCGACTATCAGACGCTGTTCGCCCGCGAGGAGGGCGCCGTCGCGGCGCCGACCGCCGGCCTGCACTTCACCGACGATCTGCTGGCGCGCCTCGACGCGGCCGGCATCGGGCTGCACACCGTCACGCTGCATGTCGGGCCGGGCACGTTCCTGCCCGTGAAGGTCGACGACACCGCGGACCACCGCATGCACGCCGAGTACGGCGTGGTGAGCGAGGTGACCGCCGCGGCGCTCGACGCGGCGCGAAAAAGCGGCGGCCGCATCGTCGCGGTCGGCTCGACGTCGCTGCGGTTGCTGGAGAGCGCCGCGGAGCCGGACGGCACCATCGCGCCGTTCGCGGCCGAGACCTCGATCTTCATCACGCCGGGTTACGCCTTCCGCGCCGTCGACGTGATGATGACCAACTTCCACCTGCCGCGCTCGACCCTGTTCATGCTGGTCGCCGCCTTCGCCGGTCTCGACCCCATGCGGCGCGCCTATGCGCACGCGATCGCGACCGGCTACAGATTCTATTCGTACGGCGACGCCAGCCTGCTGTTTCGAGAGTGACGGTGGCGCGTGATCCCGACGCGCGGATCGCGCCGGGACGGGCTCTCGCGCAAGCGTGATCTCGGCTCGGTTGTCGCGTCGCGCGTGATCGGCTACAACCGGCGATAACAACAAACAATCAGCTCGCGCGGTGCGGTGAGGCGTCTGCTTCGGCGACGCTCGCCGAGCATGGTCGCGTGCCCGTCGTGGCGGCCGGCATCCAGGATGCGCGGCCGATCGCGGAGCCGCGCCACAAAATCACATCGACGGCAGGCCGAACCCGACGGAGGGACGCATGATTCACGTCGCTACGACTCACGTCCGCATGACGCAGGTTTCCACCTGTCATGTTGCCGAGACTCACGTCCCGGTGAGTCGGATCTCGAGGAGCGCCGACCCATCGCGATCGTCACCGCCGGACTTGATCCGGCGGTCCATCTCGTCGAAAGAAGCCGATTGTTCGGGGATGGAGTCGCGGGTCGAGCCCGCGAATGACGGGCCTGGAGCTCGGGCCGAGACCTCGCCTCACGTCACGCTGCGGCGCGGCTGCGCGACGGCGCTCGCCCTCGCGGCGTTGCTCCTGGTCCCGACGACGGCCTCGGCGCAGTCGCCGCCGTCGAGCGAGATCGAGGCGGCCGCCGCGATGCCGATCACGGTCTCGCCGTTCCTGCCCGGCGATGTTCCGGGCGGCGCGCCGAACGCCGACCTCGCCACCGCGGCGGCGTTCGCCTGGCAGGAGTTCATCGCGCTGAGCTGGCCGGCGCAGTCCGGCGTGCGCGAGACGCCGGACCTGCGGCTGCCGTTCGGCACCAATGGTGTGGCGGGCGGGCCGCCGCTGGTGTGGCAGACCTTCCGCCACAAGGTGGAGATTTTTCCGCCGCGCGACATGAACAATATCTCGGCGCCACTGCCGCTGCCGCACGGGGCGGACCGCGGGCCGCCGACCTACGGCTACGATCTGCCGCCCGACTACGTCTACGTCCCCGACAAGGTCGGCACGCCGGACGGCCGCGTCAGAGCCTGCCCGGGCCAGGCGCCGGTCGCCCAGGTGCCTTACGTGAATCTCGACGAGACCAGCCAGATCGGCCTCGACCAGATGTTCGCCGGCATCCTGCCGGCCAGGACGGGCGGAGCCAACACTGCGCCGCAGCTGATCAGGTTCATGGCCAAGGGCAGCCGGCTCCAATACGTCTATTCGCTCCGCAACGAGTACTGGTACCACTCGGCGGCGCTGCAGACGGCCGAGCAGAACTTCATCGACGCGGTCAAGACCGGCACGCCGCCGAAGGCGCCCTTCGTGTTCTTCCCGGTCGGCACCATCGAGCTGAAATCGGCGTGGCGACCGCTCGCGCCGGGCGAGGACGCGTCGCGCTTCCACACCACGCGGGTGCGCTTCTACGAGACCGCCGGCGCCGTGCCGTGTTACGTCGAGGCCGAATGGGCGCTGATCGCGCTCCACATCATTCACAAGACGCCGACCGCGCCGGCCTTCGTGTTCGCCACCTTCGAGCAGGCCGACAACATCCTCACGGTCGACGGCAGGCCGGTGGAGGACGCGGACGGGCGGGTGATCGCGCCGCAGGCCGGCTATCCGACCGAGCCGCCGCAGACCTACTCCGACGCGGCCGCCGGCCCGAAGGTCGCGCTGGCGCCGGGCGCCGGCTTCTGCACCGGCCCGCAGCAGATGGGACGGCGTCTGTTCTACAGCGAGATCAGCGGCAACACGGCCCTGCCGGTCGGCGGCGCGATCTGCGTCAAGCAGCGCTTCCACGACATCCCGCCCGTGATCGTCGCCGTCAACACCGTGGCTCACCGGGCGATCGCCGCCTACACGGCGGCCAACGACGTGCCGCGGTCGCCCTGGGCCTATTACAAGCTCGTCAACGTGCAGGCCTATCCGTTCGACAAGTCGCAGATCGCGACGAATCCCAACAGCCCGAAGGGCGCGCCGAGCTTCTATCAGGCGAACGGCGTCGTGGAGACCGATTACACGCTGCAGAACTTCAACGGTCGCCTCTCGGGCGGCGCGCCGACCGACTATGCGCCGAACGGCACCGTACCGAACTTCAAGAACGTCCACCTGTTCTCGCAGAACCCGCCGTCCGCCGCGTCCTACAACATGGGCGGCTGCCAGGGCTGCCACGCCAACGCCCAGCTGCTCGGGACCGATTTCAGCTTCATCCTCGATGGCAACGGTTTTCAGGCGGCGCCCGATGCGCCGGGCCCGGCCACGGCGGCGGCCGCCGCGGAGCGTTACGAGCTCCGGTTCCGCCGCGTGGCGGATTGAACGGAACGCGTCGCCCTGCAGCGTGGCGCGGAGCGGCGCGCCACGTCATGACATGGGTTTGCATAACGGGTCGTTCCGGGACGGCGCGCAGCGCC
>NZ_NPEX01000433.1 GCF_003258865.1 Rhodoplanes roseus
AGCGGGCGCCGCGGCGAGCCCGAGCGTCAGCATCGCGGCGACGGCGGCGGCGATCACCCGTGAGGACATCGCACTCTCCCTGCCGGCCCGGGCCGGCGAACCGATCGAGCCCCGGCGCATCCGGCACGACTCCGGCCCGGCGCGACCGGTTCCCCTCGACAGAGGTGCCGCGGCGGGGCGTCGCGGTTCACGGCCGGCCGGCGTTGGCGGGAGCTTAGTCCTTCGGCGGGCGGGCGTCGAACCGCAGTACCGCCTCCAGCATGGCGACCGTGCCGGCCGCGATGGCGCCCGGCTCGGCCCATTCGTCGGGGGCGTGGCTGCGGCCTTCGCGGCAGGGCACGAACACCATGGCGGCCGGGGCGATGCGGGACAGGAAGGCGGCGTCGTGGCCGGCGCCGGACGGCAGCGACAGGCTGGTGAGGCCGCGCGCCGCCGCGCCTTCGGCCAGCAGCGCCCGCAGCGCCGGGTCGCAGGCGGCCGGAGTCGCGCGGGACAAGACGGCGCAGCGCTCGCGCACCGTATTGGTCTCGTCGGCGATGCGCAGGCTGGCGGCCTCGATCTCGGCCACGAAGGCATCGAGCACGGCGCCGTTCTCGGCCCGCGCGTCGACCACGATGCGGGCGCTCTGCGGCACCACGTTGATGGCATTGGGCGCGAGCTCGACGACGCCCGTGGTCGCGACCACGTAGCCGCGGCCGGCGTCGGCGAGCGCCCGGGCCCGCTCCGACACGAAGGTGACGAGCCGGGCGGCGGCGACGCCGGCGTCGCGGCGCATCGCCATCGGCATGGTGCCGGCATGGGCCGCCTCGCCCTCGAACACGATCTCCAGCCGGACGATGCCGACGATCCCGGTGACGATGCCGATGTCGGTGCGGCTGCGCTCCAGCACCACGCCCTGCTCGATATGCAGCTCCAGGAAGGCCGCGACGTCGGAGCGCTTCGCCTCGGCGAGCCGCGTCGTGTCGCCGCCGACCCGGTCGATGGCGTCGCCCAGCCGCTCGCCGCCGGGGCCCTTGTAGTCGAGCATCTCGGAGGTCAGCAGGCCCGCCATGGCCCGGCTGCCGACGCAGGACAGGCCGTAGTCGCTCGGCTCCTCGGCCAGGCAGTCGACCACCTCGACGGGATGGCGCAGCCGCCGCCCGTCGTCCTGCAGGGTGCGCACCACCTCGAGCGCGGCGATGACGCCGGCCGGACCGTCGAAGCGGCCGCCGGACGGCACCGAATCGGTATGGGAGCCGAGCAGGATGGTCGGCAACGTCGGGTCGGTGCCGGCGAGCCGGCCGAACAGATTGGCGGCAGGATCGAGCCGCACCGCGAGCCCCGCCTCGGCGAAGCGGCCGCGCAGCCAGTCGCGCCCCGCCTGGAACAGCGGCGTGAAGGAGCGGCGCGTATAGGGCCGGGCCGGATCCGTGATCTCGGCGAGCCCCATCAGGTCCGACCAGATGCGACTCTCGTCGATGCCGAAGCCCCGGCTGCTCATCGTCTGCCCATCCCGCGCGGTCGCGTCCCGGGACGCGGCTCCGCGCCCTGTTACCACGGCGAGCGGTCGACCGGCACCGACAAACGTCCGCAGCCGGACGAAAGACCGGGGCGGGACCTCAGACGGAGTGGTTCGGATCGCGGGGGTCGCATCCGGCGCAGTGCGCCGGGTCTTCGGAGATCAGACGGCTTACATCAGGCGGCTTGCTTGGGATCGACGGACCGGAAGCTGGTCCGGATCACCTCGGTGCCGCACTGGTCGCAGGCGAAGGTGGTGTCCTGGATGCGGGGCTCGGCCATGGTCGAGCTGGTCGACCGGAAGGACATCCGCTTGGCGCAGCGCGGACAAGGGATGATCAGCGACGGCAGAGAACTAGCGGAGGCGACGGCGAGACGGCGCATGCGTGCTCCTCGGCGTTTTTCCAGTCCGTGCAAACGCAGGGGGTAGTCGAGCCCGGAGGAGGCATACGAGTCAATACAAATTTGTGCTATGCACAATAAATGCTAGGTATGCGCAACCCGCATCCGTTTTACGTTCAAGTGTATACAATCCGGCTACTACGGCTCAGGGTTGTTCCGGATGGACACCGTGCCCACGACCGCAAGTAGTGCCTCTGGGCCTAGCAAAACCCGACTCTCGGCGGCCGCCCTGCCGGCCCTCGCCGGTGCCTATGTACTAGCCATCGAGCTGCCTGGACCGGTCCCGCTGCGCCTCGCCGGACGCATGGCCGGATCGCTGCCGGCGGGCCGTTTTCTCTACTGCGGATCGGCCCGTGGGCCCGGTGGCCTGCGGGCCCGGATCGCCCGCCACCTTCGCCGCCGCAAGACGCTGCGCTGGCATGTCGACCGGCTGACCACCCGCGGCAGGGTCGTCGCCGTGTGGGCCGTCCCGGGCGGGGATGAATGCGACCTCGTCGCCGCCCTGGCCGGACTGCCCGTGCCGGTGCGCGGTTTCGGCGCCAGCGACTGCACCCGCTGCGCCAGCCACCTGCTCGCCTGGCCGGACGGCGTCGCACTTCCGCTCGGCCCGCCGACTCTCTCGGCCGGGTGAGGAGCGACGAGGAGCCTCGAACCGTCGCCCCGCCCCTCGCTCGAGTCCCGGACACGGTGCGCCGCGAAGCGGAGGACCGCGTCCGGGGCCCGGAGGTGCGCCGGCGATGGGCCCCGGCGTCACTCCTCGTCGAACAGCCCGCGCTCGGCATCCTCGTGGCAGGCCTTGCAGTCGCCCCTGAACTTGGCGCCCTTGCGGGCGAGCGTCGCCGGGGTGACGCGGTCCTTGCGCTCGTGCTTGCGGGTCCACCACGGCAGCTCGGTGATGCGGGCCGGTGTGACCGCGCCGGAGAGATCGCGCAGCATTTTGCGGTTGCGCGCCTTCGCGTCGGCCGCATTGGCCTCCAGATAGGCCGCGATGTGGGCCACCGTCGCGTCGTCGAGCGCGGCGTTGTCGCCGAAATGATCGGCGAGCCCCGCCGTGATGCCGCGCCAGGAGCGGGCCGGCAGCAGCCCGGCCGGATACAGCATGTGACAAGCCCCGCACTCCTTGGCGACCACCGGGTCGCGCACCGGCTCGAGCCGGACGCCGTCGGCGACCAGCGGACCGCCGATCAGCAGCAGCGCGCAAGAACCGCATCGTGTCGATCCCAGCCATCCCGCCCCCCCTCAGAGCCCGGTCAGGAAGGCGAGCAGGTCGGCCTTCTCGGTGGCGCTGCAGTCCCGCCCGAGCACGTCGGGGCAATTGCGCCGGAACCACTTCTCGACCGTCGCCGGATCGGACAGGCGGGTCGGCACGACCGACGGCGCCATCGGCTCGATGGGCTTGCCGGCGCGGGCCTGACCGGCCCGGGTGAGCGTCGTGGTGTGGCACGACGTGCAGGACGGCGTGTCGGGCTTGCCGGCCGCCGGGCTGCTCGTGAACAGGGCGCGGCCCCGCTCGGCGGAGGGCGAGAAGCTGGCGTCCGCGGCCCGCGCCGCCGTGACGGCGGCGGCC
>NZ_NPEX01000434.1 GCF_003258865.1 Rhodoplanes roseus
GGCGTGTTCCGCATCAGCACGCCCGACCGCCAGAGCCTCGCCGTAGTGCCGCCGCTGCTCGACCGCATCCGCCGCCTCGGCGCCCTGGCGCTGGCCGAGCGGACCCAGAAGATCGTCCCGGACCAGGAAACGGCCCGGGCTCTGGCCGAGGGGATCGGCAGCCTCGGCCTCGCCAGGCTGCCGTGGTCGACGGGGCTGTCGCAATGGCGCGACCGGGTGAATTTTCTGCGCCGCCACGAGGGCGACGAGTGGCCCGACCTCTCGGACGAGGCCCTGCGGGCGAGCATCGGCGACTGGCTGGCCCCGGCGCTGGCCGACAAGACCTCGCTCGGCCAGCTCGGCGCCGACGACCTCTCCAACGCACTGCACGCCCTGTTGCCGTGGAACCTGCGCAAGAAGCTCGATCACGACGCGCCGACCCATTTCGACGCGCCGTCCGGCTCGCATGTGCCGATCGACTACGAGAGCCCCGAAGGACCCAAGCTCGCCATCCGGGTGCAGGAGCTGTTCGGGCTGGACCGCCACCCCAGCATCGCCGGCGGCCGCGTGCCGCTGGTCGTCGAGCTGCTGTCGCCCGCCCACCGGCCGGTGCAGATCACCCGCGACCTCCCGACGTTCTGGCGCGGCTCCTACGCCGACGTCCGCACCGACCTGCGCGGGCGCTATCCAAAACACCCCTGGCCCGAGGACCCGCTGGCCGCCCCGCCGACCCACCGGGCGAAGCCGCGCGGGACGTGAGGAGACGGAAGCGGACAATCGTCTCGAGTCCGGCAAGCCGTCCTTGACCAAACGGCCCGAATCCCCGGCGCCGTTAGGTCCGTGCTCGGTGTCGGCGTGGTGCAATCGGGACGACTCGATCCGGAGTTCGTCCGCGATGCGCAGCGTTCTGATCTTTGCGATTATGGCTCTCGCCATCGGCGCCATTACGCCGAAGCTCTACATGCAGACGGCGGCCCCCACCGAGCCGGCCACCCAGGCCCGATCGCCGGCGAGGCCCGGCGGCGCGACGGAGGCCACCACCTCCGGCGGAGGCAGCCTGACGCTGCTGAAGGACGCGCGGGGCCATTTCCAGACCACCGCCTATCTCGACGGCCTCCGCCTGTCGTTCATGGTCGATACCGGCGCCTCGGTGATCGCCCTGAAGGCGAGCGACGCCGCCCGGCTCGGCGTGCGGCCGCGAACCAGCGACTTCACGGCACGGGTGTCGACGGCGAACGGGACCGTCACGGCGGCGCGGACCCGGATCGGCCGGGTCGATGTCGGCGGCATCGTGGTCTACGACGTCGCCGCCCTGGTGCTGCCCGACAGCGCCTTGTCCGAGAACCTGCTCGGCATGTCGTTCCTGTCCCGGGTCCGCTTCGAGCACCGCCACGGCCGGCTGGTGCTGGAGCAGTAAGGCCTCCGGTCCCGGCAAAATCCCCCCTGGGCCGCCCCCGCCCGGCGCAGTAGATTGACCGGGATTTCCGCCGGACTCCGGCCGTGCCCGACCCAGGATAGAGCGATGACGATTTCTCCCCTCGCCGGCAAGCTTCCGCCCGTGGAGCTGCTGGTCGATCTCGACGGCCTCGACCGCGCCTATTCCGAGCGCATCCCCGACGTCGCCGACCCGACCCAGAAGGTCGCCTTCGGCACCTCGGGCCATCGCGGCACGTCGCGGGCGGGCTCGTTCAACGAGGCCCACATCCTGGCGATCTCCCAGGCGATCTGCGAGTACCGGGCGGCGCAGGGCATCGACGGCCCGCTCTATCTCGGCAAGGACACGCACGCGCTCTCGGGCCCGGCCCAGAAGAGCGCCCTCGAGGTCCTGGCCGCCAACGGCGTCACGGCCGTGATCCAGGCAGGCGACGGCTACACGCCGACCCCGGTGATCTCGCGCGCCATTCTGGTCTACAACCGCGGACGAAAAGACCATCTCGCCGACGGCATCGTGATCACGCCGTCGCACAATCCGCCCGAGGACGGCGGCTTCAAGTACAACCCGCCGCACGGCGGCCCGGCCGACACCGACGCCACCAAGTGGATCGAGAACCGCGCCAACGCGCTCTTGAAGGACGGCAATCGCGGCGTGAAGCGCATCCCGTTCGAGCGGGCGCTCACCGCCGAGACGACCCGGCAGGAGGACTACGTCCAGGCTTACGTGAACGACCTGGAGAACGTCGTCGACATGGCCGCCATCAAGGCCGCCGGCTTGAGGCTCGCGGTCGATCCGCTCGGCGGCGCCGGGCTGCCCTACTGGGAGCCGATCAACGCGCGCTACGGGCTGGACATCGACATCGTCAACAAGACCGTCGACTTCCGGTTCGCCTTCATGACCGTCGACCACGACGGAAAAATCCGCATGGACTGCTCGAGCCCGCACGCGATGGCGAGCCTCGTGGGCCTGAAGGACAAGTACCAGGTGGCGTTCGGCAACGACACCGACGCCGACCGCCACGGCATCGTGGTGCCCTCGGTCGGGCTGATGAACCCCAACCACTATCTGGCGGTCGCCATCCAGTACTTGCTGACTCACCGCGACGCGTGGCCGAAGGATTCGGCGGTCGGCAAGACGCTGGTGTCGTCGAGCATGATCGACCGTGTCGTGAAGCAGCTCGGGCGAAAGCTCTCCGAGGTGCCGGTCGGCTTCAAGTGGTTCGTACCGGGCCTCGTCGACGGCTCCTACTGCTTCGGCGGCGAGGAGAGCGCCGGCGCGAGCTTCCTGCGCCGCGACGGCACGACGTGGACGACCGACAAGGACGGGCTGATCATGGATCTGCTCGCCGCCGAGATCACGGCCGTCACGGGCAAGGATCCTGGCGAGCATTATCAGGCGCTGACCCAGAAGTTCGGCGCGCCGTACTACACGCGCATCGACGCCGCAGCGACGCCGGACGAGAAGGCGCGGCTGGGCAAGCTCTCGCCCGCCGCGGTGAGCGCGAGCGAGCTCGCCGGCGACCCGATCACGGCGAAGCTGACCAACGCGCCCGGCAACGGCGCGGCGATCGGCGGCCTCAAGGTGACGACCGACGCCGGCTGGTTCGCGGCGCGCCCGTCCGGTACCGAGAACATCTACAAGATCTACGCCGAGAGCTTCCGCAACACCGTCCACCTGCAGGCGATCGTGTCGGAGGCCAAGGCGATCGTCGCCGCCGCACTGGCCGGCGAGAGCACCAAGGTGGCGTGAGTCGATGCTCGCTCCGTACCCTCGATCCTCATGGTGAGGAGCGGCCGAAGGCCGCGTCTCGAACCATGCGGCCGAGGTGCCCGCCCTCGCCCTTCGAGACGCCCGCTGCGCGGGCTCCTCAGGGTGAGGACGGATCAGAGGCGGTCGTCCTGTTGAAATGTCCCCGTTCAAAGCTGGTCGTTCCGACTTCAGCGACACAAAGGTCCTCATGTTCCCACGACCCCGCCCTGCCCTCTCGCCGAACACCTACGCGTTCGAATCGCTGCCGCTGGTGAAGCCGACGGGCTTTCGCGAGTA
>NZ_NPEX01000435.1 GCF_003258865.1 Rhodoplanes roseus
GTTCCTCCATGCGCAGGAGCGCCAGCAGGCCGCCGGCGAGCGCCACCGCGCCGGCGGCGAACAGCCAGCGGAACACCGCGGCCGCCTCCGGCCCGTGCAACGTCACGGCCGCGGCGCTGCCGCCGCCCCGCTCCGGCACCACGCCGAAGCCGGCCAGAAGGATCGCGCCCAGCACGGCGACGAGCAGCGAGCTGAGCAGCGCGCGGGAAAAGTTCATCACCCCGGTGGCGGTGCCGACCTGATGCGGCGCGACCGCGTTCTGGATGCACACGGTGCACACCGGGATCGCCGTGCCGGTGCCGAAGCTGACGATGCACAGCAGCCCCATGCCGACCGCGAGCGACGGCTCCGGCAGCGCCGCCAGCGCCACGACCGCCGCCACGGCGGCCGCGTAGCCGATCATCGGGATCAGCTTGTAGCCGTGCCGGCTGGTCATGGCGCGGCTCGACAGCATCGATCCGGGCGCCGAGACCAGCGCGACCGGCACCAGCGCCAGCCCCGCCATGGCGGCCGAGAGCCCGTGCACGGTCTCGTAGTAGAGCGGCAGGAACACGGTCATGGCCATCGGGGTCGAGACCGCACCGGCGCTCGCGACGGTGCCGAGGCGCACCACCGGATTGTTCAGCACGGCCGGCGGCAGGAACGGCTCCTCGGCGCAGGCGAGCCGCCACGCGAACAGCACCGAGAACAGCACCGCCGCCGCGACCAGGCCGGCGATCGTGCCCGAGATCCACGGCACCCGCGTGCCGCCCCAGCCGAGCGCCAGCAGGGTGGAGAGCGCGGCGAGCGTCATCAGCGCGGCGCCGAGCCAGTCGATGCGATGCGGCCGCTCGTGGCGCGGCAGCTTCGCCAGCGCCCGCCAGCTCGACACCGCCACGGCGGCGCCGAGCGGCAGGTTGGCCCAGAAGATCATCGACCAGTGGCCGTGCTGCGACAGCACGCCGCCGATCACCGGGCCGCCGAAGCCGGCGACTAGCCAGACGATCCCGATATAGGCCTGGTACTTGCCGCGCTCGCGCGGCGCCACCACGTCGGAGATCACGGTCTGGGCGAGCGGGAAGATGCCGCCGCCGCCGATGCCCTGCAGGCCGCGGCCGACGATCAGGGTCAGCATGTCGGGAGCGAGCGCCGAGACGGCCGAGCCCGCCATGAACAGGCCGATCGCCGCCATCATCATCACGCGCCGGCCCCAGGCGTCGGCGAGCTTGCCGTAGAGCGGCGACACCACGGTCGCGGCGAGCAGATAGGCGGTGACGACCCAGGTGAGATTGCCGAAGTCGTTCAGCGACCGGCCGATGGTCGGCAGCGCCGTGGTCACCACGGTCTGGTTGGCGGCGGCCAGGAACATCGCCACCAGCACGCCCAGCACGATGCGGCGGACCGCCGGCTCGTCGAGGGGCGCGGCGGACGGCGCCGAAGGGGACGGCGTTTGGGTGGACGCCTGCGGCGGCTGCGGACCGGGCGCCTCCGGCGCGCTCACCGGCTCGTCAGCCGTTTGCCGCCCGGCGCGATCCCGCCGGCGGCCGGGATCTTGGCTCCCGGCGAGACGGTGGTGTCAGCCGGGAGCTTGGGCCGCGGCGGGAACTTGGCGCGCGGCGGAATCCTCGTCGGCCAGGAGACGATGCGGTCCTCGAGGTCCTCGCCGCCCATGGCGTCCTCGAACAGGCCGACCCGGCCGCGCACCGAGACGCCGGCCGCGTGGACGGTCTCCGGGTCGCCCGACACCAGCGGGTGCCACCAGTAGAGATCGCGCCCCTCGGCGACCAGGCGGTAGCCGCAGGTCTTCGGCAGCCATTTCAGCAGCGGCACGTTGTCGGGCGTGAGCTGGTCGCAATTCTGAACCTGGGCGCGCCGGTTCGGGTAGTCGCGGCAGCGGCAGGAGGTGCCATCGAGCAGCCGGCAGGCGACGTCGGTGTGGTAGATCTCGCCCGTGTCCTCGTCCTCGAGCTTGTTGAGGCAGCAGCGCCCGCAGCCGTCGCACAGGCTCTCCCACTCGGCCGGGCTCATCTCGGCGAGGGCCTTGCGCTTCCAGAACGGGACGGAGTCGGACATCGGTATCCCCGGCGGGCGCCGGCGGATCGGCGCGAACGCCTCAGATGTCACGGGCGGGACGGAGTTTCAACCTCGCCAGTCCGATGACATCGGCACGCGAGCGGCCCCGTCGTCCGCTCCGTGCCCCGGACAAGGGTGCGTCGGGCCGCAGGCCCGATGGGCCGCAGAGCCGGGGCCGAGGGGCGGCACGGTCGGCGCTCCTTGCTGTCGCCCCCTGGGTCCCGGCTCGCGGTGCGTCGCACCGTGTCCGGGACACGGCTCGCGGCATCCCTCACAAGAACAGCCCCGCCACGTCGAGCGTCGAGCGCCGCCCCACCGCGTCGCCGTTCGCGGCGAGCCAGGTCTCGGCGGCCGCCCGGCCCTCCTGGCGCAGGCGCGAGAGCAGGCCCCAGTCGGGATGGAACTGGGTGACGCCGCACAGCTCGGCCATCGCGGCGTCGTCGCCGATCCAGTGCATCAGCATGCGGTGATGCTTCTCACCGTCCAGCTCGTGGGCGTCGATCAGCCGGGTGACGAAGGCGATCGCCCGCATCTCGCGCATCAGCGACGAGTTGAAGCTGATCTCGTTCATCCGGTGCAGCACCTCGGCGGCGGTGCGCGGCAACGCCGGCCGCTCGCGGGCGCCGACCTGGACGACGATCACGTCGCGGGTGCCGTCGCGATAGACCAGCGGATAGATCGCCGGATTGCCCAGGAAGCCGCCGTCCCAAAAGTGCTCGCCGGCGATCTCGACGGCCTGGAAATAGGGCGGCAGGCAGCACGAGGCCAGCACGGTGTCGACCGTGATGCCGGGCGTCTCGAACACCGCGATCTTCCCGGTGCGCACATTGGTGGCGTCGAGATACAGCCGGACCGCCGCGGCATCGTTGACGCGCGAAAAGTCGACATGGTCGAGCAGGAGCTTGCGCAGCGGGTTGAAGCGGAACGGATTGAGCAGGTCGGGCGGCAGGCTGTGGGTGAGCGCGTGCACGGCGGCGTGCGACGGCATGTATTCGGGCGGCAGGCCGAACGCCTCGGCGAGCCGGTCGAAGGCCGACCAGGCGAGGCCGAACATCTGCTCCATGCCGGACACGGCGCGCCAGAACGCCTCGAGCTTCTCGCACGCCCGCTCGGGGCCGCCTTCGACGAGGCCGTCGGCCAGCACCACGGCGTTCATGGCGCCGGCGCTGGTCGCGCTGATCGCCTCGATCGACAGCCGCCCGTCGCGCAGGATCGCCTCGATCACGCCCCACGCATAAGCCCCGTGCGCCCCGCCGCCCTGCAACGCCAGAGCGATGGGTTTTTGGCCTTCGATGGAATTGCCCGTCACTGACATGCCCCGTCACCCTGAGGTGCCCGGCGAAGCCGGGCCTCGAAGGGCGACGGCCCGGGTTCCCGGGCGCTCATCCTTCGAGGCTCGACCTTC
>NZ_NPEX01000436.1 GCF_003258865.1 Rhodoplanes roseus
GTCGCCGGACCGGTGGTGCCGCTCGAGGCGGCAACGGCGCGCTCGCGCGTTCCCGACAGAAGGCCCGGCGCCTGCGGAAACAGCGCGCCTTGGCTCTGCAGCACCGTCTCGCGGGCGGCCCGCAGCGCGTATTGGGCGGCTCTCACGTCGGGATGATTGCGGACCGCCTCCTCCACGAAGGCGTCGATCTGCGGCGAGCCGAACTTGCGCCACCACCCGCCGCCGACGTCGAGGTTCGACGCGAAGCTCTGCGCCGTCCCGCCCGGCACGGGCGTCGCGGCTCCCGGACGAAGTCTCGCTTCGGGGGTGTAGCCGGTGACGTCGGGCGCCGGCGGCGGCGCAAAATCAGGCCCGACCATGCAGCCCCCGAGCAGGAGCGCCACCGCCGCCACGAGGCCGCGCCGGCGCGCGGTCGTCGCCGGGCCCGATCCGGACGGACGGAATTCGTGGCACCGGCGGACACCCGTCCACGCGACCGAAACCAGACCGCAGCGCCAGTGGGCGGCCTCGGACTTCACAGTTGCGTTCGGTGTCGCAGGTCCCCCCACAGCGAAATCCTACCCGCACGCGGAGCGTGAGGAGCCGAGAAAGCCCGTGATGGCCGCAGCCGCGGCCGCCGCCGCGTCCCCGACCAGCATCGACACGTGATCTCCCGGGATCGTCGTCACGCCGATCTCTCGATCGACGAGGCGCGACCACCCCATGTCGGGCTCCGACAGAAGGCGCGCCTCGGCCTCGCCGAGATCGCCCTCACGCACCGTCGCCGCGCGCAGCAGGCACAACGGCAGGTCACGCGCCGTGTCCGGTGTCGGGACGTAGTCGAGAAATCCGTCGTAGAGAGCCCGGCTGGCGGCATAGGCGCGCCGCAACCACGCGACGTCGGCCTCCGACGACAGCAGGCCGGCGGCGAGCATACGGTCGCGGGCCAGCACGAAGCGACCGTCGGTGTCGAGCCGCAGCAGGGTCTCGACGGTCAGGTCGACAGCGACACCGTGATGACGGGCCCGGACCGTCGCCATGCGGACCAGCCATTCGGCCTGGGCGCGGTCCGGGTCGTCCGACAGGACCGAGACGGTGCCCACCGGTGCCGGGGCGTCGATGATCACGACCCGCTCGGGCGCCTCGCCGCGCGCCGCGAGCTGGCGCGCCATCTCGTAGGTGACGATGCCGCCGAACGAGTAGCCGCCGAGGAAGCGTGGCGTCGGCAGCTCGCGGCGGGCGAGCGCGGCGAGGTTCGCGGCCGCCAGCTCCTCGACCCTGCCGATCGGGGCCTGCCCCTGCTCGAGTCCCGGCGCCTGAAGAGCCCAGAACGGCAGGTCGGCCGGCATGGCCCGGGCGAGATCGAGGAACGCGCTCACGTCGCCGGCGATCGGGTGCACGCAGACGAACGGCTCGCCGCTGCCGGCCGTCAGCGGCACCACCGCGTCCCAGACCTGGTCGCGCGACAGCGCGCGGGCGAGAGCCGCCACGGTGCGGTGCTCGATCAGCAGCGACACCGGCAGAGGGCGGTTCAGGCGCTCGGCGAGCCGCACCGCCGCGGTGGCGAGGCCGAGCGAGGTCAGCCCTGCGTTCAGAACGTCGTCGTCGACCCCGAGCGGCCGGCGCGCGATCGCCGACAGGATGTCGAGCACGACGGGCTCGATGGCGCCGTGCGGGGATCGTCCGGGCGGCCCCGACCGGAAGGCCACCGCGCTCGGGACGACGGCCGGAGACAAGGGCTGCGCGGCGGGAAGATTCAGGTCGGCGACCGGTCCATCGACGCCGCCGGCGAGCGCGGCGAGCACCGCCGAGAAGTCGTCGATCATCGCCTCGCCGGTCGCTTCCGCGGCGCCGTCCGGATCCGGCAGCACCAGCGAGATTCCGGTGTGCTCGCCGGGGACGATCACGCCGGTGAGGCTGTAGGCGGTCTTGAGCGCATTGTGGACGGTCTCGACCCGAAGCCCGCTGGCGCCGCTCCAGGCGGCGACACCCGACGGCGTCGTCTCCACGACCAGCAGAGTATCGAACAGCGCATCGGCCCGCTCCGACAGGCGGGCGGCGTCGCCGACCTCGATCAACGAGATCTGGGCATGCTCCTGCAGCGCCGCGATCTGGCGCTGCATCTCGGCGGCCAGATCGGCGACGACGGAGCTCTCGTCGAAGCGGATCCGAACCGGCAGGTTGTTGATGAAGAGGCCGACCATCTGCTCGACACCCGGCACCTGGGGAGGACGGCCGGACACCGTAGTGCAGAACACGGTGTCCCGGCAGCCCCGCCGTGCCGCCGTCCACAGGCCCCAGGCGAGATGGGCGAGCGCCGCGATCGTGATGCCGCGGCGGCGCGACAGGTCGGCGAGTGCCTTGCTGGCCGGCGGCGAGAGCCGGCGCCGCACTGTGACGAACCTCCCGCCGTCGCCGCGACCGTGCAGCGCCGCCTGGACGGGCGCCCCGGCCAGCAGCGCGGCGAAATGGCGGCGCGCCGCCTGCCGATCGGCCCGGGCGCTCCAGGCGATGAAGTCGCGAAACGGCGCCACCGGCTCCAGCGCCGGGTTGACGCCTCTCCGAAACGCCTCGTAGGCGGTCCGCGCCTCCCGCTCGAGCTGGACCAGGCACCAGCCGTCGACCAAGACGTGGTGAAAGCTCGCGATCAGATAGGATTCGGCCTCGCCGACCCTGATCAGGATCAGCCGGGCGAGCGGCCCGGTTTCCAGATCGAATCCGGCGACGCGGTCGTCGGCCATGCGCAATGCCAACCGTTCCGAATCGAAGACCGGCCAGGTCTCGACGTCGACCGGCTGGCGGCGGGCACGGCGCACCACCTGGAGCGGCCGCGCCAGACCGCGCCACCGGAACACGCTGCGCAGCACCGGGTGGCGGTCGAACACCAGCGTCCACGCCTTGCGCAGGGCTTGAACGTCGAGGCTGCCGACGAAGCGCGTGCAGCTCTGCTCGAAATTGACCGGCGAGCCCTGCCGGCTGAGCGAGTGCAGCAGCATCGCGTCCTGCATCGGCGACAGCGGATAGATGTCCTCGACGTCGGGATCGTCACCGACCACGCGATCGAGCGCCGTCGCGTCGAGCCCGGCGAGCGGGAAGTCGCGCGGCGTGAACAGCGGGGCGGCACGACCTTTGGCCCAGTCGCCGATGGCACGCACCGCGTCGCCGATCCCCGCCAGGACGTGGTCCGGATCGCGGTCCGGCGAGGCGCCGATCCAGCGCAGCTCGAGCCGGCCGCCGACCAGCCGTGCGGTCAGCGCGGCGCGGACCGACGGCGAGAAGGTCGGCGGATGATGGAGCCGAATCGCCCGGTCCTGCGGCACCGCAGGCAGAACCGCCAGCCCGACCGCGGCATCGGCGATGGCCGCGACCGACGGAACGGCGACCGATGCGCGCCCCAGCCGCCCGGCCCCGGATTGCCGGAGCAGGCCCCGTCGGTGTGGATCACCACGCGCTTCTGCGCGGAGGC
>NZ_NPEX01000437.1 GCF_003258865.1 Rhodoplanes roseus
GGCTGCCGCCCGCGCCCGGAATGACGACGTCTGCACAGCCCCGCTTGCGCGCGCGGGCGGCGGCTCGCCGCGTCAGCGGCCGACCAGCCGCATCGCCTCGGCACCGTAGGTGTCGCGCGCATCGGCCAGCAAGGGTGCGACGGCATCGACGAAGGTGGCGTGCTCGGCGGCGGTCGGCGTGATCAGCTCGGCGCCGGACGACGCGATGGCCTTTCGCGCATCGTCGTCCTCCTCGCCGGTCATCACCCGCTGTGCCGCGACCGCCTCGGCGACGGCCTCGCGCATCTTCTGCTGAAGATCCGTCGGCCAGGCGTCGTACTGGGCGCGGCAGAAGAACACTGGCCGCGAGACGTAGAAGTGATTGGTGATCGTGTGGAACGGGTGAAACTCGTGCACCCGGTACGTCACCGTGTTGGCGAGCGGGTTCTCCTGCGCGTCGAGCGTCCCGGCCTTGATGCGCGCGATCGCCTCCGTCAGATCGAGTCGCAGCGGCGTCGCGCCCAGCAGCGCGAAGGTGCGGGCCTGCACCTCGCTCGGCAGAGTGCGGATGCTCATGCCGGCGAGGTCGGCGGCCGTGCGCACCGGGCGCAGCCGGTTCGAGATCTGCCGAAAGCCGTTCTCGAACCAGCCGAGGATGCGGTAGTCGACCTTCTCCTCGATCTTTTGGGCCAGCCACGCCCCCAGCGCGCCGTCCATGGCGCCGCGGGCCTCCTCGTTGCGTGAGAAGACGAAGGGCAGGTCGACCACGCCGAGCTCCGGCACGCGGTCCGTCAGATAGCTCGACGACTGGTAGCCGACGCTCAGCACGCCGGACTCGACCAGCCACAGGATGTCCTCGGCCTTGTAGCCGAGATCCATGATGTTCCAGACGTAGCGGACTTTCACGGCGTCGCCGAACCGCGCTTCGACGCGGTCGCCGATCAGCTTCAGCGCCTTGCTGAAGCAGGTGGAGGCGGGGCCGTAGCCGCCCATCCGGATCTCGATTGGTTTGCTCATGAGGACTTTCGGCAGGCTTGGTGTTTCCGGGCGCCGCTGTTGTCTGGTCGCGGCTTCCGCATGGTGCGCTGCGAGCTTAACGTCGCGCCCGGCCCGAGTCGAATGCCGCATCACCTGACGCGGTGCGACAAACGCGGCAGCCGGTGCGACGGCGCTTGTGTTTCGTGCGCTGCGGCGCCAGAGTTCCGGCTGCCTCAGTCGGCATACAAAGACTCGAACAAGAACAGTCGGGGAAACGGATGATGAGGGTTTGGCTGGCCGCGGCTTGCGCCGCGGCGGCGGTGGCGTCCGTCGCGCTGCCGGGTGCCGACGCATCGGCACAAGGATTTCCGTCGCGACCCGTGACCATGGTGGTGCCGCTCGGGCCGGGCGGCTCGACCGACGTGGTCGCCCGCGTGGTGGCCGAGGGCATGCGGGCGGCGCTCGGCCAGCCCGTCATCGTCGAGAACACCACCGGGGCCGGCGGCACGGTCGGGGTCGGCCGCGTCGCCCGCGCGGCGCCGGACGGCTACACGTTCGGCATCGGCCATTCCGGCACCAATGTCGTCAACGGCGCGATCTATCCGCTGCAATACGACCTGCTGGCCGATTTCGAGCCGATCGGGCTGATCGCCAGCCAGCCCTTCTTCATCGTCGCCCGCAAGACCATGCCGGCCGCCAATCTGGCCGAGCTGGTCAAATGGCTGAAGGACAGCGACGGCCGGGCGACCGAGGGCACCTCGGGCGTCGGCACGCCCAGCCACATCTCCGGCGTCCTGCTGCAGAACACGCTCGGGGTGAAGTGGACCATGGTGCCGTATCGCGGCGCTGGCCAGTCGATGCAGGATCTGATCGCCGGCAACACCGACATCCAGCTCGACACCCCGGCGACCTCCATGCCGCACATCCAGTCCGGCCTCATCAAGGTCTATGCCGTGACGGCCAAGGAGCGCCTCGCGGTCGCCCCCGACGTGCCGACCACCGACGAGGCCGGCCTGCCGGGCTTCTACTACTCGTTCTGGCACGGCCTGTGGGCGCCCAAGGGCACGCCCAAGGAGGCGGTGGCGAAGCTCAACGGCGCGCTGAAGACCGCGCTGGCCGACCCGACGACCCGCAAGAAGCTGGTCGAGCTGGCCCAGGTGATCTTCCCGCCCGAGCAGCAGACCCCGGAGGCGCTGCACGCCTTCCAGAAGGCCGAGATCGAGAAATGGTGGCCGATCATCAAGTCGGCCGGCATCAGGGTGGACTGAGCCGGACGATCGGGCTTTTCTCCAGCCTCGTCTCGAATGCAGCGGCGCGTCTCTCGGTCGGGCGCGCCGCACGCGCAGCAGCACGGATCATTTCGCATGCAGAACGACGACAGGCGGCTCGGGCTGATCGGCCTGGGCCTGATCGGCACGGCGTTGGCGCGGCGCCTGATCGCCGCCGGCTTCTCGGTCGACGGATACGACCCGGCCGCGGAGGCGCGGGAGCGGCTGGTCGGGAGCGGCGGCACGCCGGTCGGCTCGATCGCCGAGATCGCGAAAACCTGTCGGCGCGTCCTCGTCGCGGTGTTCGACACCGCCCAGGTCGAGGCCGTGACCGAAGGGTCGGACGGGCTGCTCGCCGTGCCGGAGGGCGAGCGCGCCACCCGGCAGGTGCTGAGCTTCTCGACCTGCGACCCGGACCGCATCGCGGCGCTGGCGGCGCGCCTGCAGGCGCGGGGGCTCGATCTGCTGGAGACGCCGCTGTCGGGGGCGAGCGACCAGGTCGCGCGCGGCGAGGCGGTCTGCCTGGTCGGCGGCGAGCGCGCCACCCTGGAGGCGTGCCGCGACATTCTCGATGTGGTCTGCGCCAAGAGCTTCTTCATGGGGGCGGCCGGCAACGGGGGAAAGGCCAAACTCGCCACCAATCTGGTGCTCGGCCTCAACCGCGCCGCCATCGCCGAGGGGCTCGTCTATGCCGAGCGGCTCGGCCTGCCGCTCGACCTGTTCTTCGACGAGCTGCGCCAGTCGGCGGCCTATTCGGCCGTCATGGACGTGAAGGGGCCGAAGATGATCGCGCGCGACTACCAGGCCTTCGGCAAGGTGTCGCAATCGGCCAAGGATTTTGCGCTGATCCTGCAGACTGCCGGGGCGACGGGCCAGGCGCTGCCCTTCGCCGAGACCTATGCGGCCATGATGGCCGACGCCGTCGCGGCCGGGCAGGGCGATCTCGACAACAGCGCCATCGTCGAGGCGGTACGCCGCCAGCGCCGCGCGACCTGAGGGGGGGGCAGAAAGCTCGACCAGCAGTCTCTAACCATCACCCTGAGGTGCCGCGCAGAGCGCGGCCTCGAAGGGCGCCGGCCCCGGCCGTGCATCCATCGAGGCTCGGCGTCGCCGAGCGCCTCAGAGCCTGACCGAAAATTGAGTGAGTGATTTCGGGGGGCTGTGATTCCGTCGGATTTGCGAGATTCGATGGAGAGCACGATGCCTTGGA
>NZ_NPEX01000438.1 GCF_003258865.1 Rhodoplanes roseus
GCCTTCTCACCTCTCCCCGCGCGCGGGGAGAGGTGAGAAGGCGGCGCAGTGTCAGCGCGATTGATCATTCGGCGCCCACGCCACGGTCGCCTGCATGCCGACGTGACCGTTGCCGTTCACGGTGAACAGATCCTCGCCGCCGTCCTGGCGGGCGACGCCCATCAGGCTGACGCGGTCGTGGCCGAAGACAGGATGCACGGCGCGGAACGTGTAGCGGGCCGGCGTCTTGCCCGGATTGCGGCGCTTGGCCGCCTCCAGCAGGAGGAGCGCCTGCAGCGGCCCGTGCACGACGAGCCCGGGATACTTCTCGGTCTCGGTGACATAGGGCATGTCGTAATGGATGCGGTGACCGTTGAAGGTCAGCGCCGAGAAGCGGAACAGCAGCACCGGATCGATGGCGCACGGCTCGCTCCATGTCGGCTTTTCCGGTGCGGGCGTGGGCGGTGGCGGCGTGAAGGTCTTGGGCATCGGCAGATAGACGATGTCCTGCTCCTCCTCCACGGCGAGGCCCCGTCCCGAGCGGACCGCGTGCCGCACCGTGACGAACACCATCGATCCGGTCTTGCCCTCCTTGGACGAGATCTTGGTGATCTCGGAGGCCTTGTGGAGCACGTCGCCGATCCGCAGCGCGTCGTGGAAGGTGTAGCGCCCACTCGCCCACATGCGGCGCTCGAGCGTGATCGGCGGCAGGAAGCCGCCACGCCGCGGGTGGCCGTCGCTGCCGATCTCGCTCGTCGGCGCGATCGGCAGGAAATAGAGCCAGTGCCACAGCTCGGGCAGCGGCTTGCCGACGCCGAACTCGCCGGCAGGCTGATCGAGAGTCGCGGCGAGCGCCCGCGGCGGCGTGGGATAGGCCTGGTCGCTGGTCTCCTCGGTGCGGCCGACCCAGTCCTGAAAGTTCACGTCGTTCATCGTGCACGTCCCCAGATGCTAGCGTCCCGACACGAGGGATCGGCGTCCGGCGACGACACGCACGCAACGCCCTCTGCACCGCCTGCGCGGCGACCCTGTCGGGCGGCCGCGACCGGCCCGGCGATCCCGGTGGCACCGCCGGAGAAGTGAACCAACCCATGGCCTTCGACAACGGGAGTCTTCCGACCCGTCGGCAGGCGTCGGCCGACCCGCGGATTGTGAGCGAGGCCCGGCCGTTCTGACAAGGTCCCATCGCACCACCGGCGTACCCGCGGCGCCAGGCCGCGGGTACGCCCGTCGCGCTCAGGCGAATTCCAGGATGACGGCGTCGACCGGCAGGCTGTCGCCCTTCTTGGCGTGCACCTTGGCGACGGTGCCGTCGCGCTCGGCGCGCAGCACGTTCTCCATCTTCATCGCCTCGATCACGGCGAGCGTCTCGCCCGCCTTGATGTCCTGCCCGGGCGTCACCTCGACCGAGAGCACCAGGCCCGGCATCGGGCACAGCACCTTCTTGCCGGTGTCGAGCTTCGCCTTCTCCGGCATCAGGCGGATCGCGAAGGCCTCCCACGGCTTGTAGACGTAGACCTTCACCTCGATGCCGTGGTGGGTCATCAGATGGCCGTTGGGGATGTCGTGCACCTGCACGGCGATCGGGTCGTCGTCGATGACGCCGAGCCACAACGCATCGCCCGGCTTCCAGGTCGATTCGGTGTAGCGCTTGCGGCCCCTCTTGCCGTTCTCGATGAAGTGCACGTCGATGCCGCTGCCCTCGCGCTCGACCTCGAGCTCGATCTCCTGCTTGCCGACCCGCACGATGCGGCGGCGGTCGCCGGGCACGTGCGGGTGCTTCATCTGGCCGGAAATCTTGCGCTTGCGCTCGGTCGTCTGGAACTCCATCACGGCCGCCACGGCGGCGATGATCTTGGCCCGCTCGCCCTCGGCCTGCAGCGGATGGAAGCCGTCCGGCCACTCCTCGGCGATGAAGCGGGTGGAGAGCCGGCCGGCCCGCCAGCGCTCGTGCTGCATGAGCGTCGAGAGGAACGGGATGTTGTGGCGAATGCCTTCGACGTAGAACCCGTCGAGCGCCCGCGCCTGCGCGTCGATGGCGCCGGCCCTGGTCGGCGCATGAGTGATCAGCTTGGCGATCAGCGGATCGTAGTAGAGCGAGATCTCGCCGCCCTCGTAGACGCCGGTGTCGACCCGCACCGTGATCTGGTCGAAGTGGTCGCCGTGGCGCTCGACCGGCGCGCGAAAGCGCACGATACGGCCGATCGACGGGAGGAAGTTCCGCGACGGGTCTTCCGCGTAGACGCGGCTCTCAACGGCCCAGCCGGAGATCGTGACGTCGCTCTGCTTCAGCGCCAGCGGCTCGCCGGCGGCGACCCGGATCATCTGCTCGACCAGGTCGACGCCGGTGATCAGCTCGGTCACCGGGTGCTCGACCTGCAGGCGGGTGTTCATCTCCAGGAAGTAGAAACTCTTGTCCTGGCCGGCGACGAACTCGACCGTGCCGGCCGAATCGTAGCCGACCGCCTTGGCCAGCGCGACCGCCTGGGCCCCCATCCTCTCGCGCGTCTCGGCGTCGAGGAGAGGCGACGGGGCCTCCTCGACGACCTTCTGGTTGCGCCGCTGGATCGAGCACTCGCGCTCACCCAGGTGGATGACGTTGCCGTGCTTGTCGCCCAGCACCTGGATCTCGACGTGGCGCGGGTCGACGATGAACTTCTCGATGAAGACGCGGTCGTCGCCGAAGGCCGACTTCGCCTCCGACTTGGAGCGGTTGAAGCCCTCCGCCACCTCGGAGCGGTCGTAGGCGATGCGCATGCCCTTGCCGCCGCCGCCGGCCGAGGCCTTGATCATCACCGGATAGCCGATCTCCTCGGCGATCTTCACGGCGTGCGCATCGTCCTCGATGACGCCGAGGAAGCCCGGCACGGTCGAGACATTGGCGGCCGCGGCGGCCTTCTTGGACTCGATCTTGTCGCCCATGGCGGCGATCGCGCCGCGATTCGGGCCGATGAAGACGATGCCGGCCGCCTCCAGCGCGACGGCGAAAGCCTCGCGCTCGGACAGGAAGCCGTAGCCGGGATGCACCGCCTCGGCGCCGCTCTCGCGGCAGGCCGCGATGATCTTCTCGATCACCAGATAGCTCTCGGCGGCCGGCGCCGGCCCGATATGGACCGCGGTGTCGGCCATCTCGACATGGAGGGCGTCCTTGTCGACATCCGAATAGACGGCGACCGTCTCGATCCCCATCCGTCGGGCCGTCTTGATGATCCGGCAGGCGATCTCCCCGCGGTTGGCGATCAGGATTCGCTTGAACATTTTTACGCTGTCCGCATCGGAAAAAAACGAGTGTTAAAGGGGCCGCTCACGTTCCAGCCGCACCGCAAAAAAGTCAACGGCAATCGCGGCCCCGGCGGCCCGGCCGGGCCCGCTCGCCCGTCGCGCCGCGTCGCGGGCGCAGAGCGAGGGCTGCGGCCCACGGACCGGCTCGAACGGAGCGCGAACGCGG
>NZ_NPEX01000043.1 GCF_003258865.1 Rhodoplanes roseus
GGGCGCTCCTCACCATGAGGGTCGAGGCAGGTCGACGATCGCGAACGAAAAAAGGCCGCCGGAACCGGCGGCCTTTTTGTTGGTAGACGAGAGGTGTGACGGAGGAGAGCGATCCGGTGAAGACCGAGAAGCAGAAGATGCTGGCCGGCGCGCTGTACCGTCCCGGCGACGCCGAGATCCAGGCCGACCAGGCGGCCAACAAGGCGTGGCTGGCGCGCTACAATGGGATGCTGGATCGTTCCATGGCGGACCGCCACGCGCTGCTGGTCGAGCATTTCGGCGCGGTGGGCGAGAGCGCCGTGATCCGGCCGCCGTTCTTCTGCGACTTCGGCTACAACATCGCGCTCGGCGCCGGCGTCTTTCTCAATTTCAACTGCGTGATCCTGGACGTCGTCGCGGTCACGATCGGCGACGGCACCCAGATCGGGCCGGGCGTGCAGATCTACGCCGCCGATCATCCGCGCGACGGCGAGACCCGGCGCGCCGGCCTGGAGTTCGGACGGCCCGTGAACATTGGAAAAAATGTCTGGATCGGCGGTGCCGCCGTGATCCTGCCCGGCGTCACGGTCGGCGACGACGCCGTGATCGGCGCGGGCAGCATCGTCACCCGCGACGTGCCTGCGGGTGCGACCGTGATGGGCAATCCGGCGCGTGCCTCGAGGTGACGGTCGGATCGCCTTCGACTCTCCCCTCATGGTGAGGAGCGGCCGAAGGCCGCGTCTCGAACCATGGGGCCACCCGACGCCGGGGCCGCCCTCGTCCTTCGAGACGCCCGCTTCGCGGGCTCCTCAGGGTGAGGGCGGAAGAAGCTCAGAAGGGTGCGGGCGGAACAGGCTTCGCGGGCCCAGCCGGCCTCAGTCGATCTTCAGCCCGATGCGGTTGACGACGTCGCCCCACTTGGCGATCTCGGCCTTGACGAAGCGCTCGGCGTCGGCCTGGGAGCCGCCCATCGCCGAAAAGCCGATGCGGGCGAACTGCTCCTTCACGTCCGGATCCTTCAGCACCGTGTTCAGGTCGGTGTTGATCTTGTCGATCACGGCCTGCGGCGTCTTGGCCGGGACGAACAGCGCCACCCAGGTGGCGTCGTCGACCTCCTCGAGGCCGGCCTCCCCGACGGTCGGCACGTCGGGCAGCGCCTCGACCCGTTTCGGGCTGGTCACCGCGAGCGGCACCACCTTGCCGGCTTTCACCAGCTCGGTCGCGGCCGGCATCGCCACGCTGGCGATCGGCACGTGGCCGCCCATCACGGCGTTGAGGGCCGGGCCGGCCCCCGTGAACGGAGCGTGCGGAATATCGACCTTGGCGAGGAAGCGGAACACCCGCTCGGCCGAGAGATGCGGGGTCGTGCCGGTGCCGGCCGAGCCGAAGGTGAGGCTCTTGGTCTTCGACAGCGCGATCACGTCCTTCAGCGTCTTGGGGCCGAGGTCGGGCGCCGCGACGATCAGGTTCGGCGTTGTGGCGGCGAGGCCCGCGACCTTGAAGTCGGTCTCGCCCGCATAGCCGGGATTCTTGTAGAGGCTCGGATTGACCGCGAAGGCGCTGGTCGAGACCAGCACGTTGTAGCCGTCCGGCTGGCCGCGCGCGACCTGCACGGCCGCGATGTTGCCGCCGGCGCCGCCGCGGTTCTCGATCACGACCGACTGGTTCCAGAGCTGCTGCAGCTTGAGCCCGACGATGCGGCCGATGATGTCGGCCGGGCCGGCCGGCGCGAAGGCGACCAGGAAGCGAACCGGCTGCGTCGGATAGGCCTGGGTCTGCGCGTTCGCGCCGGCCGTCAGGGCGAGAACGGTCGCGACCGTCGCGGCGGCGGTCGCCAGCGGGCGCATCGGATTGAGCATGTCGTCTCCTTGTCGTGGGGCGTCGGGGTTCTTGGTCTTGTCGAAGGTGGGGAGGGGCGGCGGATCAGGCGTCCCAGTCGGGTCGGATGGGACCGCCGACGCCGTCGAAGGCGTTCGGCTCGAGCTCGGCGACGAGAAGGCGGGCGGGATCGACGGGACCCGGCATCACGGCGCGCCCCCGCGGAACACGCTTGAAGCCGGCGCGGGTGTAGTAGGGCTCGTCGCCGACCAGGACGACCAGCTTGTGACCGCGGTCCCGGGCCTCGGCGAGCGACCGCTCGATCAGCCGCAGCCCGATGCCGCGGTCACGGAACGGCGGCTCGACGGTCAGCGGTCCGAGCAGCAGCGCCTTGGTGTCGCCGATCCGGATCGCGGTCAGCCGCACCGAGCCGACCAGGAGCGTGCCGATGCGGGCCAGGAAGGAGAGATCGCTGTCGTGCTCGGCTTTTTCGCGGATCCGATAGGCCGTGCGCGCATACCGGCCGGGACCGAAGGTGCGCTCGTGCAGCCGCTCGATCGCGGCGGCGTCGGCGGGCGTTTCCGGCAGGATGGTGAGCGACAGATCCGTCATGGCGCAGTAAACGTGCTCGGAGGATGAGTCCCGAAAGCTCGGGTCGCGACACGTGCCGGGTCGGCGTCGTCGCGAAGGCGAAGAGGTCTCGCGGCCGCCCGTCGAGGGATGCCTGGCGCGGCCGCCGTGCCTAGATAGCAGCGATCGTCCGGTCGGAGAAGCGCATGGGTCTGCTCGTCGAAGGGGTCTGGCACGATCAGTGGTACGACACCGGCGCGACCGGCGGCCGCTTCGTGCGCACCGAATCGCAATTCCGGAACTGGGTCACGCCGGACGGATCGGCGGGGCCGAGCGGCGAGGGCGGCTTCCCGGCGGAGGCGGGGCGATATCATCTCTACGTCTCCCTCGCCTGCCCGTGGGCGCACCGCACCGTGATCATGCGGGCCCTCAAGGATCTTCAGCCCGTCGTCTCGGTGTCGGTCGTGTCGCCCCATATGGGCCGGTACGGGTGGACCTTCGAGACGGCCGAGGGCTCGACCGGCGACGCCGTGAACGGCGCCCGCACCCTGGCCGAGGTCTATGTCGCGGCATCGCCGCGCTACAGCGGCCGCGTCACCGTGCCGGTGCTGTGGGACAAGGCGCGGCGGGCGATCGTCAACAACGAGTCGTCCGACATCCTGCGCATGCTCAATCGCGCCTTCGATGCCTTCACCAGCGCGACGACCGACTACAGCCCCGAGACGCTCCGGGCCTCGATCGACGAGATCAACGCCTTCGTCTACGCCAACATCAACAATGGCGTGTACCGGGCCGGCTTCGCCACCACACAGGCCGCCTACGAGGAAGCGTTCCGGGCGCTGTTCGCGGCGCTCGACGAGATCGAGACGCGGCTGTCGGTGCGGCGCTATCTGGTCGGATCGGCGCTCACCGAGGCGGACTGGCGGCTGTTCACGACGCTGGTCCGGTTCGACGCCGTCTATGTCGGCCACTTCAAGTGCAACCTGCGCCGGATCGCCGACTACCCGAACCTGTCGAACTATCTGCGCGACCTCTACCAAGTTCCCGGCATCGCCGCGACGGTCGATCTCGACCACATCAAGCGGCACTATTACGGCAGTCACCAGACCATCAACCCGACCGGCATCGTCCCGGTCGGCCCGGCGCTCGACTTCTCGGTCCCGCACGATCGTGACCGCTTCGCCGCCGACTGAGGGCAGCCGGCCGCAGCGTCACCAGCGGTCCGTGCCGGGCGCACCTCGAAAGACCTCGGCGATGCGGGCGCGGGTGCCGCGCGTCGTCTCGGCCGGCAGGGCGTCGAGGGCGAAGAAGCCGGTCGCCACGATCTCGTGATTCGGCACCATCGGGGCGGGCTGCTCGAACTCCCGCACGACGAACAGCGCGACGTGATCGCGCCGCGAGACGTGGGCGTTGAGATAGATGCCGTGCAGGGCCGGCGTGCCGGTGAGGTGCAGGTTCCCCTCCTCGCGCAGCTCGCGGCCGAGCGCCTCGTGCATGCTCTCGCCCGGCTCGACGCCGCCGCCCGGCAGGTACCAGCCTGAAACGTAGGAATGCTTGACCAGGAAGACGCGCCCGTCACGGTCGATCACCAGGGCGCGGACGCCGAACGTCAGGCCGCGGCTCAGCCGCCACCAGACATGCATCACGCGACGCAGCCCGCGCTCGCCGACACGGCGCAGGCGCGCCGGCGTGTCGGCCCGGCCGGCCTCGGGCGGGGCCGCCGGCGCATCGGGTCGGGCGTGGTCGGTGTCCGCCATGGAGGTGCTCTTCCGTCGCTGATTCGATCGACGCTACCAACTGTCGGCGACGACGGCTAATCCGCGCGGCCGGCGGGGGTCTGGGGCGCCAATGCGGCGACGATCCTGGCGGCAGCATCGCGGCCGCTGCGTAGCGCGCCATGCGCGGTCGAGAAGTCGGCCACCGAGCACGCCTCGCCAGCGAAGACGATGCGGCTGTCGACCGGCGTCGCCAGCACGGCCCGCGCCTCGGCGCCGCCGACCCGCGCGGCCGAATAGGAACCCAGCGCCCATGGGTCGCGTCCCCAGGCCGTCGCGGCGACGAGATGCACGCGCTTGCGGATCTCGGTGCCGAACGCGGCCGCGAGCTCGTCCCGGGCGAAGGCGAGGAATGCGGCCTCGCCCTCCGTCTCGAGCGCGTGGGCGAGCGGCCCGCCGAAGAAGCCTTCGATCAGCGGCCGCCCGAACGGGCGCAGATGATAGTTCCCGGTGTCACGCCGGTCCGGCGTGCCGACCAGGCGGGTCTCGGGCGGCAGCTCCTCGGGCCGGTCGACGCGCAGGAAGAGCTTGTCGGCGAGGCCGAGCGGCAGGTTTTCGGCCGCGGCGAGAACCTCGGGCAGGTCCGGGCTGATCCGCAGCGCGCCGGCGACCAGGACGGGCGGCGGCACGGTCACGACCGCGGCTCGGGCGGTGAGGCGTCCGCGCGCGGTCTCGACCCGAAGCAGCCTGCCGGAGCGATCGATCGCGTGCACCGGGCAGCGGGTGGCGATGTCGAGTCCGGCGGCCTGGGTTGCGACCAGGGCGCCGTAGCCGGCCGTCACGCGCCAGTTGTCGCCGGTGTCGTGATAGCGGGCGAAGTCATGGACGGAGAGGTCGGCGAGCGCCACGCCGTTGGCCCAGGTGCTGACCGCGTCGATGAGGGGAGACCAGCGGTCGCCGGGCCCCAGAAGGTCGGCGGCGGGGCGGTCCTCGGGAGCCTTCGCGGCCGCCTCGACGCGCTCCCAGAACGCCTCGGCGGCGGCCGCGAAGGCGTCCTGATCGACCGCCGGGAAGGTCGCCGTCACGGCCGGGCGCTGCCACGGGGCGGGGACGCGGTCGAGGGCGAAGCCCCGCGCGGACGCCAGCGCCGCCCATTCGTTCTCGGGCGCCGAATGGAGCCAGCCGCAGCCGAGGTCGAGCGGCAGCCCGTCGATCGTCCGGGTGACGGCGCGACCGCCGGGGCGCTCCCGCGCTTCGAGCACCCGGACTGTGAGGCCGGCCGCCGCGATGTCAGCGGCCGCCGTCAACCCGGCCGCGCCGGCGCCGACCACGATCACGTCGAACTCGGTCATGGCAGCCTTTCGGTCGTTTGCGGCCTCGCTGGGGCGGCGACGCTCCCACGGGGTCGGACAGCACGCGACCGTGTCGCTTCAGCCGATCTGCCGCTCCATGGGGCCGCGTCGTCGCTTTTCGGAGGGCGATCGTTCACGGCAGTAGATCACAACCTCGTGAATCCAATGATCGAAGTGACCGAAAACCTCACGCCAGGGCGACAAAGGCAAGGATTGGATGGGTCTGTGAACACGTTGTTTATCAATCCGGGAAATCAATCACCAATATCAGCGTAGGTTGTCGGTTCTCAGGTATTGATTCGATGCTGATATTGCGGTTGTGTAATCGGTAAACGACTAGAAGCGTTCTCTTTAAGCCTGTATTAGGACAATCGCACAGGTTATAGCAAATAACATGGCGCCAGGAGCGTCAGAGACCGAGAGCTATGAACGACCTAATACTGGATCGGCTAGTTCCTAGTCTTAGTACTAGCCGTTTTGATTGCCCGGACATTTTATCGAACTGTCGCAGATCGGACTCCGTAGCATTCCATCTCCGATCCGACCGTGGAGTGTCGTCGGTCCCGGAGGCGGTATCGAGCCGGAACCTGCCGGCCGATAGAGGGGATTCGCGATGACGGCGTCCGACGCATTATTTCGCGACCTGGCGGTCTATGGAGCCTTGATCGACCGGTTCGGCTTCATCCTGGCCGTCAACGCGCAATGGAAGTCGTTCGTCGATGCCGGCGGGCTGGTCCTGCCGTCCGAGGACCGGTCGCCGGCCAATTACGGGATCGGCGAGAACTATCTGCGCTTCTGCGCCTTCGCGGATCCGCTGTCGCCGCGGCTGATCACCGGCGTGTCCCAGCTCCTGGCCGGGCAGATCGACGTCCTGTCGATCATCTACCACCGGCGTAGCGCCCTGCAGAACACCTCGTTTCTGTTGTTCGGCTTTCCCCACGCGGTCGAGGGAAGTCGCGCCGCGCTCCTGCACGTCGACGTTACGCCGATCTTCTCCGCACTGGCGCAGAACCGGGCCGCCGCGGCCGGTGAAATCGCGACCGTGCTGCCGGATCTCGCGCTCACGGCGGGGACGATCGAGTCCGCGGTCATGTCGGCGATCGCCGGAAGCCACGACCTGGTGCGCCAGCCGCCGCGCATGGCGGGGGGCGACGCCGGCGACGACCGTCAGCCTCCGTTGAGCAAGCGACAGTGGCAGGTGCTCTCGCTGATGACCAACGGAATGACCAATGTGGAGATCGCCCGCCAGCTCGGGCTGTCGCCCAACACGGTCAAGATCCACGTGTCGGGCATCCTGGCACGGCTCGGCCTGCCGTCACGCACCCAGGCGGTGCACTGGGCCTTGACCCAGGGCCGTCCGGAGAAGCTGGTCGCGAGCCCCGACGGCCGCTGATCGCCGTCGCGGCGGCCGCCGCGGGCGGCCGATCGCATCCGGCCGCCGCGTCGTCTTTGCCCCGTCGTCCTTACTGGTCGTCCTCGTCCGGCTTGGTGCCGCCGATCTGCTTGAGCTTGGCGAACACGGCCTCGACGTCGAGCTCCTCGTTCGGCGTCGGCGTCTCCTCGTCGAGATCCTCGGCGCCCGGCCCGGTGGTGACGTCCGCCGGCAGCAAGGTGACGCCCTGGTCGGCCTCGATCGGCTTTTCCTTGGCGGCCCGGCTGACCTCCATGTCGAGGTCGATCTGCGAGCACAGGCCGAGCGTCACCGGATCCAGCGGGGTGAGGCTCGCCGAGTTCCAGTGGGTCCGCTCGCGGATCGCCTTGATGGTCGCCTTGGTGGTGCCGACCAGGCGCATCACCGCGCTGTCCTTCAGCTCGGGGTGGTTGCGCACCAGCCAGAGGATCGCGTTGGGGCGGTCCTGGCGGCGCGACACCGGGGTGTAGCGCGGTCCGCGCTTGCGCTTCGCCTCGGGCACCCGGACCTTGGATTCCGCCAGCCGCAACCGGACGTTGGCATCGTTCTCGGCGCGCCCGATCTCCTCGCGGCTGAGCTGGCCGGTGACGATCGGATCCAGGCCCTTGATGCCCTGGGCCGCGTCGCCGTCGGCGATCGCCTTCACCTCGAGCGGGTGCAGCTTGCAGAAATCGGCGATCTGATCGAACGAGAGGGCCGTATTCTCGACCAACCACACGGCGGTGGCCTTGGGCATGAGCGGCTGGGTGGACATGTCAAAGCTCCTCTGCGCCTCGCCCGCCCTCGGAGGCGAAGCCTTGTCATTTCAGGAAATGACGGAATTCGTCCCCTATATAGTCGAGACGCCAGTGCCGGCGCAACCCGCCCGGGCGCCCTGCTTGACAGGGCCCCGGGGGGAGGCCAAACCGACCCGAGAGGAGACTTCATGACGAGCCAGGGACCCGCCATGCCGCCCGCCCCGGACGCCGCCGGAAAGCCGCCGCTGGAGGTACTTCTGTGCTCTCCGCGCGGATTCTGCGCGGGCGTGGTGCGGGCCGTCGACACGGTCGAGCGGGCGCTCGCGCTGTACGGGCCGCCCGTCTATGTGCGCCACGAGATCGTCCACAACCGCTACGTGGTCGAGAGCCTGAAGCAGAAAGGCGCGATCTTCGTCGAGGAGCTCGACGAGATCCCGGACACCACCGCGCCGGTCGTGTTCTCGGCCCACGGCGTGCCGAAGTCGATCCCGGAGAACGCCGCCAAGCGCAACTTCTTCGCGCTCGATGCGACCTGCCCGCTGGTCTCCAAGGTCCACCGCGAGGCCGAGGTCCACTTCAAGCGGGGCCGCGAGATCATCCTGATCGGCCATGCCGGCCATCCGGAGGTCGAGGGAACCATGGGCCAGCTCCCGCCCGGCGCCATGACGCTGGTCGAGACCGTCGCCGACGTCGAGACGCTGGTGCCGCGCGACCCGTCGAAGCTCGCCTATGTGACCCAGACGACGTTGTCGATCGACGACTGCACCGAGATCATCGCGGCGCTGCAGCGGCGCTTCCCCGAGATCACGGCGCCCCACAAGGAAGACATCTGCTACGCCACCACCAACCGGCAGGAGGCCGTGAAGGCGGTGGCGCCGCGGGTCGATGCCCTGATCGTGGTCGGGTCGCCGAACTCGTCGAACTCCAAGCGCCTGCAGGAGGTGGCCGAGCGCAACGGCTGCCGGCATGCGCAGCTCGTCGACCGCGCCGCCGGGATCGACTGGTCGAAGCTGGACGGCATTCGCACGCTCGGCATCACGGCCGGCGCCTCGGCGCCCGAGGTGGTGGTCGAGGAGATCATCGACGCTTTCGCGGCCCGCTACGCCGTCACGGTGGAGACGGTGTCGGGCGTCACCGAGAGCATGTTCTTCCCGCTGCCGCGGCAGCTTCGGGAACTCGACAAGGCGTCCGAAACGGCCGCCGAGTAGCGGCCGGTCCGGGGACCTTCTGGGGGGTGGATGGCCGTCTACACGGACGTCACGGCCGACGAGTTGCAGGCGTATCTCGGTGACTACGATCTCGGCGATCTGCTGTCCTACAAAGGGATCGCGGAGGGGGTCGAGAACTCGAACTTCCTCCTGCACACGACGCGCGGCCATTTCATCCTCACGCTCTACGAGAAGCGGGTCGCGGCGGGCGACCTGCCGTTCTTCATCGGGCTGATGGAGCATCTCGCCGCGCGTGGGCTGACCTGCCCGCAGCCGGTGAAGACCCGCGCCGGCACGGCGCTCGGCCGGCTCGCCGGCCGCCCGTCGGCGATCGTCACGTTCCTGGACGGCATGTGGGTGCGGCGGCCGACCGTCGCGCATTGCCACGCGCTGGGCGGCGCGCTCGCCGCCATGCATCTGGCCGGTCTCGATTTCAGCATGCAGCGCCGCAATTCGCTCTCGGTCGACGGCTGGCGGCCGCTGTTCGAGACGGCGCGGGCCCGTGCCGACGAGGTGACGCCCGGCCTCGCCGACAGCATCGAGGCGGCGCTGACGACGCTCGAATCCGGCTGGCCGACCGAGCTGCCGCACGGCGTGATTCACGCCGATCTGTTCCCCGACAACGTCTTCTTCCTCGGCGACCGGGTCTCCGGGCTGATCGACTTCTATTTCGCCTGCACCGACACGCTCGCCTACGACGTGGCGATCTGCCTGAACGCATGGTGCTTCGAGGCGGACGGCGCCTACAACGTCACCAAGGGACGGGCGCTGCTCGACGGCTACGAGCGGGTGCGGCCGCTGTCGGCGCCCGAGCGGGCGGCCCTGCCGGTGCTGTGCCGTGGCGCCGCGTTGCGCTTCCTGCTCACGCGGCTGGTCGACTGGTTCGCGGTGCCGGCCGGGGCGCTGGTGCGGCGCAAGGACCCGCTGGAATACTATCGCAAGCTCCGCTTCCACCAGACGATCGACGGTGCCCGCGACTACGGCATCGAAGCGGCATGCTGAGCCGCGAGGACCCCACCATCGTGACCGAAGACTCTGGCGCCTCCGCGCAGAAGCGCGTGGTGATCCACACCGACGGGGCCTGCTCCGGCAATCCGGGGCCGGGCGGCTGGGGCGCCATCCTCGAATGGGACGGCCGCCGGCGCGAGCTCAAGGGGGCCGAGCCGCACACCACCAACAACCGCATGGAGCTGATGGCCGCCATCAGCTCGCTGGAGACGCTCAAGCGCGCCTGCGGCGTCGATCTCCACACCGACAGCCAGTACCTGCGCCAGGGCATCACGTCGTGGATCAAGGGCTGGAAGCGCAACGGCTGGAAGACGGCCGACAAGAAGCCGGTGAAGAACGTCGATCTGTGGCAGCGTCTCGATGCCGCGATCCAGAGTCACGACGTGCGCTGGCACTGGGTGAAGGGCCACGCCGGCCACGATCTCAACGAGCGCGCCGACGAGCTCGCCCGCGAGGCGATCGCGGAGCTGCGCGCCGCCGAGCGTGCCGCCCGCGGCTGAACGGCAGCGCCGAGCGCCCGACCGACCATCATCCGACATTCTCCAGCCGCGACTCGGCGCGCCGGTGCCGGCGTGTGACGTCGTGCGGCGGCGCACCTCATACCTTGGTATCTCGGCGCGAAACCCAGGTCGGATGAGGGTCGCTCCGAGTACGATTCCGATTGCAGCGGGAGCCCATCAGGATGGCGGCATGCCGATCGGATCGATCGGTCGCCGATCCAAGCCAGATGCAGGTGACCCCATGCTGCTCGATGTCCGGACCACGACGCCGCCCCCCTGTGTGCTCGGCGACGATGTCGAACGTCTCGCCCGCGCGCGCCTCTCGACACTCCTGACCGAAGTTCGGGCCGTCGTCAGCCAGGATCCCGGCCGCGCCATCGACGCTCTCGACCGCGTGGCGGCGCTGCTCGACAGCGACGACACCGTGATGTCCTCGCCGGAGCGCGCCGCCGAGGCGGCGCCGCGCGGCGGACTGGCGCCGTGGCAGGCCCGCAAGGTGCGGCGGTACATGGAGGCCAATCTCGCCTCGCCGGTCACGCTGCAGGTGCTCGCGACGGTCGGCCGGCTCAGCACCAGCCATTTCGCCCGCGCCTTCCGGGCGAGCTTCGGCGAGCCTCCGCACGCCTATCTGATGCGGCTGCGGGTCGAGCGCGCCTGTGTCCTGATGGTGTCGACCGACGAGCCGCTGGCCCGCATCGCGCTCGACTGCGGCCTCGCCGATCAGTCGCATCTCACCCGGCTGTTCCGTCGCTTCGTCGGCACCAGCCCGAGTACCTGGCGCCGCGCCCGGATGGCCCGGCCGATGCCCCGCAGGGGCGGGACGCAGGCCGCGGTGGCGGCATGAGCGGCGGCGTTGGTTTCCGAGGCGGCCCCGCGGCGGTGTAATCGAGCCACCAGGCCGTCGGGGATGGTCTGCTGACCGGAACACCGCCCGTGCGGCAGGGCGATACCGGAGGATGCGATCACGATCGCATGATCTCGAAGCGTGTTGCGGCAGATCAACGGATAGATCGCCAATTCTGGTGTCCCTGCAGCAAATTGGCGAAGATCCGGCCGCGCTGAACCGGCGGTTCGATTTACGACAATTAACTCGCCCCCGAGCCGCATCCCGCGGCACCTTTCGGCCGCTGCGAAGGCGCGGCGATCGGACGTGGCGGGACCCGAATGACCTCGATTCAGGACAGCAGTTTGCGGCGGCCCCTCGGCTGGCCCGTTTCGACACGCACCGAGGAGGTGAACCTCCGCCGCATCGCCTTCGCCGGGCTGGCCACCGCGGCCGCGGTGGCGATCTTCCTGGTCGATGCCTTCAGCCCGCTGGGACTCGCGGTGGCGGTGCTGTACGGCATCGTCGTCCTGATGTCGGTTTCGTTCTGCGATCAGCGCGGCGTCGTCCTGGTCGCGCTCGGCTGCGGGCTGCTCACCCTGGCCGGCTATCTGATCGGGCACGGCGCCGACGAGCCGGGGGCGCCGCTGCTGCGGGCGCTCGTGAGCCTCGCTGCCCTCGCGGTCACGACCGCGCTGGTGACGAAGAACCAGGGCGCCGCCGACCGGCTGGTCGACAGCGAGCGGCGCTACCGCTCGATCTTCGAATCGACCGCCGTCGCGATCTGGGAAGACGACTTTACAGGTCCGGCTGCGATTCTCGCGCGCCTGCGCCGCAATGGCGTCGACAATCTCGATGCGCATCTGGCGGCCCGGCCCGATTTGGTGCGGCAGTGCATGTCCGCGGTCCGCGGCATCGACGCGAACCCGGCGGCCATGAAGCTGGTCGGCGCCGCCGACAAGGCCGAGCTGAAGACCTCGCTGCCGAACATCCTGCTTCCGGAGAGCGAGGCCATGTTCCGCAGTCTGCTCGTCGCGCTGGCCGGCCGGGCCGACACCTTCGCGAGCGAGACGCAAATCCAGACGCTGCACGGTGAGCGGCGCTCCGTGCTGGTTCGCGCCACGTTCGCACCGCCGCCGCAGCGGCACCAAAGGGTGCTCGTCGGGGTCGTCGATCTCACCGAGCGGACGCGCTTCGAGCGCGCGCTCGAGGAGGCGCGTCTCGAGCTCGCCCATGCCTCCCGGGTGATGACCTTGGGTGAGCTCGCGGCGTCGATCGCCCACGAGGTGAACCAGCCGCTCGCCGCGGTCGTGACCAACGGAGAGGCCGGCCTGCGCTGGCTCGATCGTCCGGTGCCGGACATCGCCGAGGTGCGGGCCTGCGTCGAGGAGATCGTCACCCAGGGCCGGCGCGCCGCCGAGGTCATCCAGAGCCTGCGCGCGATGTCGCGCAAGGGTGAGCAGCAGCGCGCGCCGGTGAGCATCAACGGCGTCGTCACCGAGGCGCTGGCGCTCGTCGCGCGCGAGCTCGACGGCCGTGGCGTGTCGGTTCTGCTGGATCTCGAGCCCGGCCTGCCGGACGTGATGGTCGATCGGATCCAGCTTCAGCAGGTCGTGGTCAACCTGCTGGTGAACGCCGCGCATGCGATGGAGCTGGTGGAGTCCCGCGAGCTGAGGGTCGAGTCGCGGCTCGACCCCGCCGGACAGGTCCACGTCGCCGTCAGCGACTGCGGCATCGGGCTCTCCGACCAGGTGATGTCGCGCCTGTTCACGGCCTTCCACACCACCAAGCCGCAGGGCATGGGAATAGGCTTGTCGATCTGCCGCTCCATCATGGACGCGCATGGCGGTCGCATCTGGGCGGAGTGCAACCAGGGCCCCGGAGCGACGTTCCGGCTGGAGCTGCCCGTGGCCGGCTCCGCCGTTCCATGAGTGGGCGTGCGGGCGCAGCGCCCGACCGGGACGGCGAGGCGCCCCTCGTCTTCGTCGTCGACGACGACGTCGCGGTGCGTGGCGCGGTGTCGAGCCTGCTGCGCTCCGTCGGCTTGCGGGTCGAGGTCTTCTCGTCGCCGCAGGAGCTGCTCGACGGCGGCACGGCCGAGCGCGCCAACTGTCTGGTCCTCGATATCAGGATGCCGATGGTGAGCGGGCTGGACTTCCAGGCTCAGCTCGAGCGCGCCGGACTTCACGTGCCGATCGTCTTCCTGACCGGCCATGGCGACATTCCGATGAGCGTGCAGGCCATGAAGGCCGGCGCCGTGGATTTCCTCGCCAAGCCGTTCCGCGACCAGGATCTGCTCGATGCGGTCGCGGCGGCGGCCGATCGCGATCGCAGGCGCCGGCTCGACGACGAGGCCACGCGTGGCCAGCGGGATCGGTGGAATTCGCTCAGCGAGCGTGAGCGCGAGGTGATGGTGCTCGCGACGGCCGGCCTGATGAACAAGCAGATCGCATTCGAGCTCGGGATCAGCGAGATCACGGTAAAGATCCACCGTGGTCGGGTGATGCGCAAGATGGCGGCGCACTCCTTCGCACATCTGGTCCGAATGGCGGACAGTCTTGGTGTGCGACGCGACGAACCTCCAGGCTTTTCAGCGAAGTAAACCTCCGTATGATTATGTCGGAGCGCGATCACGGGCATGGTCGCCGGCATGCGTGACGGCCGCTGCGGCGGCCTCGCGATCCTCCGGCGGGACGCCCGATGTCCGAGATGAAACTCGTTGCGATCATCGACGACGACGCGTCCGTCCGCCGCGCCACCAGCAGCCTCGTGCGATCGTTCGGATTTTCCGCCGTCACCTTCGAGAGCGCCGAGGCGTTTCTCGGCTCGCCCCAGCGCGCCGACGTCTCCTGCGTGGTCTGCGACGTTCACATGCCCGGAATGAGCGGCGTCGATCTTCTGGACGAGATGGCGCTGGAGGGTCGTAACACGCCGATGATCTTCATCACGGCCTATACGGAGGAGCGGGTGCGCCGCCGCGCGGGCCCGAGCGCCTGCATCCTGCACAAGCCGTTCGAGGCCGTGGATCTCGCGGCCTCACTCGACGACGCCGTCCGCCCGCACGGCTGAGCCGCTCAGGCGGGCGGCGTGAGGACGCTTCGGGCGGCGACCAGGTCGGCGGTCGCGTGGCCCTCCCGGAACCGGGCCAGCACGGACGCCAGCGCGGCGAGCTCCTCGCCGCCGCCGTCCCGATCGCGCCCGAGGCGCGCCAGGCTGGTCGCCGTGCGCAGCTCCCAGGCGATCGCGTTCTGCGCCTGCGCCATCGAGAGCGAGCGCCGGAACCAGGTCTCGGCCTCTGCCGGACCGGCGTCGGGGTCGAGGCGCGCGATCTCGCCCCTGATGCGCAGCAGCTCGGCGACGCACCACTTCTCGTCGGAGGCGTCGCACCGTGCCAGCGCCTCGTCGATGAGGGCGCGTGCTTCGCCGAGGCGGCCGGCCCGCCCGCATCCGTCGGCGAGCTGCCCGAGAAAGCTCGTCAGGTACTGCACGAAGGTCGCGCTGCGCAGCGTGTCGACGCCGGTCTGCAATAGATCCGTGCCGCCCGCGAGATCGCCGGACCGGAGCAGGATGTCGCCTTCGAAGCAGGTGGCGTAGGCGCGCCAGACATGCAGGGCGTCGCGCGTCGTGAGGTCGGCGAGCAGCGCCGTGTAGCGTCGGGCCGTCTGCAGGTCGCCGACGATCAGCACGATCGGGCAGGCCGACTGGGCGAGGGCATTGCAGAGCGACAGCGTGTGGCCGAGACGGACCGCCCGGTCGACGTTCTCGGTGGCCATGCGCATCGCCTGGTCCGGCAGACCCCGGAGCCACAGCACGCGGCTGAGCGTCATCCTGGCCGTGATCTCCTGGTCGAACTGGAAGCGCACCAGGTTGGAGCGGTGCGGCGGCGCGTGATAGCGGGCCAGCATGGTCTCGATGTGCCGGCGTGCGGCCGCCTGCTCGCCGAGGAAATGCAGCGAATCGCCGATCATCCGCTCGCCGACCAGCATGTCGGCAGTCTGACCGCCGGCCGCCGCGAGCTTGCTGAACCGCTCCGCGGTGACGACGGCGTCCTGGAACCGGCCCTTGTTCTTCGCGTCGGCCCACAGGCCCCACAGGGCGCGGAGCCGATAATCGGAGTCCTGGAACCTGTCGGCGAGCGCGAGCGCTCGCGCCCACATCGCGCTGGTCTGCCGCGTGCCCGTGGCCGTGTACATCTGCGACCAGGCGATCGCGGCGCTGAGCTGCATGGCCTCGCGGCTGTCCGGATCGCTCTGGTCGAGGGCCGTGAGGCCGCGATCGGCGCGGACGCGGCACTCCTCCATCAGTGACAGCTCGAGCCACAGCGGCACGGCCGCCACCGTCAGCTCCACGCCGATGCCGACGTCGCCGGCCGGCGTGAACGCCCAGTCGAGCGCGGCCCGCAGGTCGTCGATCAACGGCCTGTAGGTGGTGCGCCATTCGTCGGTCGGACGCGAGTTCCAGTCGCGCTCGGCGGCGGTGAAGACGTCGCGGCAATAGCAGGCGTGCGCACGCGCGGTCTCGTCGGTCTCGCCCATGTCGGCGAGCTTCTCGAGCGCGTAGGCGCGCGCCGTGTCGAACAGCCGGTAGCGGGTCGCGCGGTCGCCGATGTCGACGCCGAGAAGCGACTTGCTCGCGAGATTGGCGATGGCGTCGGAAATGCCGGCCGCGCCGATGCCGTCGCGCGGCAGCACCTCGGCGGCGGCCGCCGCCGTGAACCAGCCGGCGAAGATGCCGAGCCGGCGCAGGATCACGCGCTCGGTGTCGGACAGGAGCCCGTAGCTCCAGTCGAGCGTCGCCTTGAGAGTCTGATGGCGTGGCAGAGCGGTGCGCCGGCCCCGGGTGAGCAGATGGAAGCGGTCGTCGAGCAGGCGCGCGATGTCGGCGACGCTGAACGAATCGACGCATCCGGCCGCCATCTCGATCGCCAGCGCGATCCCGTCCAGACGCCGGCAGATCGCCGCGACGATCGGGGCGTCGTGGTCGGTCAGCTCGAACGTGTCGAGGCAGGCGATCGCGCGATCGACGAACAGCTGGACGGCGGAATAGCCGAGGGCCTCGGCCACGCTCAGGTCGTCGATGGTCTCCGGCACGGCAAGGGACGGCAGTCGCAGGACATGCTCGCCTTCGGTCCGCAGCGGCTCGCGGCTGGTCGCCAGGACGGAGACGCAGGTGCTGCGAACCAGCTCCTCCGCGAGCGAGGCTGCGGCGTCGACCAGATGCTCGCAGCTGTCGAGGACGATCAGCATGGCCTTGTCGCGCAGCGACGCGACGAGCTGCGGGGTCGGCGATTCGGAGCGGATCGGCAGCCCGAGCACCTCGGCGAGCGCCGTGGGAACGAGATGCGGGCTGGAGATGGGGGCGAGATCGACGAACCAGATGCCGTCCGGGTAGCGCGACAGGAGCCGGCCGGCGGCCGCCACCGCCACGGTCGTCTTGCCGATTCCGCCGGCGCCCGCGATCGTCACCGAGCGCTCGACCGCCAGCAGGTCGACGATCGCCGCGACGGTCTCGCTGCGCCCGACCACATGCGCGAGCTGCACCGGCAGATTGTTGGGCGTGGTCGCGGTCCGGCGCGGCTCCTCCGGCTCGTGCGAGATCGAGACGGGCGCGACGAACTTGTAGCCGCGCCCCGGAATGTTGACGATGTAGCGGGTGCCGCCCTGGCCGTCGCGCAGCGCCTTGCGGAGGGCTGCGACGTGCACCTTCAGGTTGCCCTCGTCGACGAAGGTCTGTGGCCAGACCCGGCTCATCAGCTGCTGCTTGGTGACGAGGTCGCCGGCGTGCTCGACGAGCAGCCGCAGGATGTCGAGAGCCCGGTGGCCGAGACGGACGGGTGCGCCGTTCTCGAGAAGCACGTGCTCCGCCGGGATCAATCGGAACGAACCGAACGTCACCGTCGGCCCGCTTCCGGCGGGAACCGCTTGATCCACCTCTTTACCTCGATTTACTTCGCTTAACCGGAAGGTCGCATCTTAGTCGACGGACCCGGAAGGTCCAGACGTCGGCCCGGTCCCGTGGTTTTGGCTGGCCGCCGTGGCCCGCTCAGGCGCCGGCTTCGACGAGGAACCGCTCGACCATCGAGCGGTAGCCTGCGCCGAACAGCCGCACATGCACGAGCGCCGGCCACAGGCTGTAGATCGCCCGCCGCTCCTCGTGCCCGGGATCGAGAGGGCCGTAGGCGTCGAAGAAGGCGGCGCTCGGCTGGCCGAACAGGCTCAGCATCGCGAGATCGACCTCGCCGTGACCGTGATAGCAGGCCGGGTCGATCAGCCCGGTGACGCGATCGCCGTCGGCGAGCACATTGCCGGCCCAGAGGTCGCCGTGCAGCAGCGCCGGCCTTGGCCGGGCCGGCAGTCGGTTCGGAAGATCCGCCGCCAGCGCCTCGATTCGCCGCCCCAGCGCGCCCGAAATGTGCGGGACGTGCACGCGCAGGCGCTGCTCGCCCCAGAAGACCGGCCAGTCGTCGCTCGGCGTGTTGGGGATCGCGACCGGCCCGAACGCGTAATCGACCGGCCAGCCGTAGCGCTCGCCTTCGGTCGCATGCAGGCGCGCGAGCGTCCGGCCCAGATCCGCCCATGCGGCGGCGAGGCTTCCGCTCGCCGGCAGCGCCTCGATCACCAGGGCCGTGTCGCTCGCCGCGAGCACGGCCGAGGCCGGGGCGCCGGCCAGCGCCATGGCGCGCAGCATCGCGGCTTCGGTCTGCGGGGCGGGACCGCCTTTCACGACCGCGGCGCGGCCGTCGGCCAGCACGATGTGGAGGATCTCGGAGAGGTCGCCGCCGCCGAGCGGCGTGGCGTTCCGGAGCGTGCCGCCGAGCAGCGCAGCGCCGGCCTCGGCGAGTCGGCTCATGCGCCGGCGATCCGGCGCGCCAGGGCGGCAGCGCCGCTGCTCACGTCGGCCCAGGTGATCTCGAAACCGTCCTCGCCGCCGTAATAGGGATCCGCGACACCTTCGCCGGCGCGCCCGTCGACATAGTCGAGCAGCAGCTTCACCTCGGCCGGCGCCCCGGCCGGGCGCAGCCGCAGCAGGCTCGCCAGCACGGCGCCGTCGAGCGCCACCACGTGGCTGAACCGCGAGAAGTCCTCCCGGGTGACCTGGCGGGCGCGGCAGTGGCCGATGTCGATGCCGTAGCGCCCGGCGACGGCCTGGGCCCGGCGGTCGGGCGGCTCGCCGACATGCCAGTCGCCGGTGCCGGCCGAGTCGATCGCGACGTCCAGCCCGATCCGCTCCGCCGCCGCCCGAAATGCGGCCTCGGCCAGTGGCGAGCGACAGATGTTGCCGAGGCAGACGAACAGGACAGCGGGCTGTTGCGACACGAAGCGGCCTTCGATCCGGGCGGGAGTCGGCGCCACTATGCCGCGGTGTGGCGCGGAGGCAAGCCGTCCGTCCTCGTCCGACCGGGGGCATCGGCGCGCGCCGGAGCCCGGTCATGGATCACGCCACGAGCGGGGGCGTGGCCGCTTCGCGCCTCCGCTCAGCTTCGCGCAGCGCGCTTCTTGTCGTCGGCGTCGAGCACGACCTCGGTCGCGACCTCGTCGATGCTGAAGCAGCGGAAGCAGTCGTACATGATGCGGGTGCCGAGGTCGCGGGTGTAGCCCTGACCGATCTTCTTTCCGCACACGCTGCAGTCGAGCTCGCTCCGCGGCTCTCGGTCGTTCACGATGATGGCCGTCAACATCAGGGGGTGCTCCAGTTCGTCTTTTCCGGATTCCATGCAAGTTCCGCGCAACGGCGGAGCCGGCGGGTCTCCGACCTTTGGACAAGCCTATCGGCAAGAACCCCCGGCACGGCCGCAGCAGGAGACCGTCCTGCACGGGTTGCCAGACACCATGCGCCCGGAATGTTGTAGAACAGTTGCACCACGCCGGGATCGCGCGTGAGGGCCGGAACCCGGCCCTGGTTTTCAACGGTTTGACTAACGTTCGGTTCGCCGAGAAGACGCCGGTCTTACCGCCGGCAGGCGAGCGGCGCTCCGCCCGGGCGCATGCCCAGCGCCGCCGCCAGCGCGCTCAATCTCCGTGCAACGACGCTCGCCCGGGCGGTGTTAAAACACAGATTCCGCAAGAGAAAATGCCGTTCACGCGCGGTGTTCGCCATGACCGATATTTTTGCATGCAAAAACGTCAGCTTTCCATACACTGCCGCCAACACGCTGAATTTCTGTCCCTTAGACCCAGCGGAGGTGCCCGTGAAGCCGTCGATGTCCCGCCGTAGCGTCCTGCGTGCCCTCGGAGGCGCCGGCCTCGCGGCCGGTGTGCTGCCGCTCGCCACCCCGGCGATTTCACAGGGCCTCACGAAGGTGTCGTTCACCACCTCCTGGATCCCGGAGGGGCCGAACCTGTTCGCCTATGTGGCGCGCGACCGCGGCTTCTGGAAAAAGCTCGGGCTCGACGTCAGCGTCGCCCGCGGTTCGGGCTCGGGCGCGGCCGCCCAGGCGGTGGGGGCCGGCACGTTCGACTTCGGCATGGCCGCGACCCCGACCGTGATCGTGCAGGCGGCCAAGAAGCTGCCGATCACCTGCATCGGCCAGATCAATTACGACGCCCTGATGGGGATCGGCGTGCTGGCCGGCTCACCGATCAAGGCGCCGAAGGATCTGGAGGGCAAGAAGCTCGGCGCCAGCGTGTCGTCGGGCGAGTACCCGTTCCTGCCGCTCTACGCCGAGAAGGCCGGCTTCGACCTGTCGAAGGTTCAGGTCGTGCAGGTGGACGGTAAGGTGCGCGAGCGCTCGCTGGTCGAGAAGCAGGTCGACGCCGTCTCGGCCTTCGCCACCTCGACGGTGCCGTCGCTGGTCTCGATCGGCACCGACGTGCGCTTCCTGCTGTTCTCGGCGGTCGGCATCCAGTTCTACGGCCAGTCGCTGATCACCCAGCCCAAGCGCGTCGCCGACGACCCGGCCCTCTGTGCCGCCGTCGTCGAGGGCGCCATGGAGGCGATCAAGTTCGTGATGACGAACTTCGACGAGGCGGTCGACATCTTCCTGAAGGCCAACAGCGAGGTGGCGATCTCGTCCTCCGGCAAGGCCTATACCCAGATCGGCCTCGGCCTCACCAACATCACCAATCTGGTGCCCGAGGTGAAGCAGCAGGGCTTCGGCTTCGCCGATCCGGCCAAGGTCAAGACCATGGCGGATCTGGTGGTGAAGTACGCGGCCGGCGACAACGCCACCAACCCCGATCTCGATGCGCTGTTCACCAATCGCTTCGTCGGCAAGCTGAAGCTGTCCGCCGAAGAGCTCGCGGCGGCCGAGAAGAGCGCGCAGCCCTACCGGCGCTATCTTGTCTAGGACGGCCGCCGTGCTCGCCTCGCCGACGGTCGCCCCGGCCGAGCCGCCTCTGGTCTCGGTCGACGCCGTGCAAAAGACCTATCCGGGGCGCAGCGGCGGGATCCAGGCGGTCGCCTCGGCGTCGCTGACGGTCCGCAAGGGCGAGTTCGTCTCCCTGCTCGGCCCGAGCGGCTGCGGCAAGAGCACGCTCCTGATGATGGTGGCGGGCCTCGAGCCCGTCACGGCCGGGTCGATCGCGCTCAACGGCACGGCCGTGACCGGCCCGCGCAAGGACATCGGCATCATCTTCCAGGACGCGACCCTGCTGCCCTGGAAGACCGCGCTGGAGAACGTGTTGTTCCCGGTGCGGATCCTGAAGCTCCCGGTCGAACAATATCGCGATCGGGCACACGAGCTCCTGCGCATGGTCGGCCTCGCCGGCTTCGAGACCAAGAAGCCGTCCGAGCTCTCGGGCGGCATGCGCCAGCGCGTCGCGATCTGCCGGGCGCTCGTCCACGATCCCGACATCCTGCTGATGGACGAGCCGTTCAGCGCGCTCGACGCGATCACGCGCGACCAGATGAACGTTGCCCTGTCGGAGATCCTCGAGACCTACCACAAGACCGTGATCTTCGTGACCCACTCGATCCGCGAGGCGGCCTATCTGTCCGACCGCGTGCTGGTGATGGGCGGCCGGCCATCGACCATCATCCTCGACATGCCGATGCCGTTCCCGCGCCCGCGAAAATTCGACATCGAGGAGACGGCGGAGTTCACCCAGATCTGCCGGAAACTGCGCCTGAGCATCGAGGAGGCGCATGCCGACACGTCTGCGCCGGTGCGGCCCGCCGGGTCGGAGGTGGAGTGAGCGCCATGGCCAATGCCACGATCGGCACCGAGACCGGTGCCAGCCTGAAGCTTCCGGAGGGCACGGCCCGCGGGCTGCGCTCCGTCGGCCTGCCGCTCGGCCTCGCCCTGCTCGTGCTCGCCGCCTGGCAGATCGCCGTCACGGTCGCGAAGATCCCGCCCGTGATCCTGCCCTCGCCGCTGTCGATCGCGCAGTACATCGTGTCACGCTGGGACATCCTGCTGATGCACGCGGTGCCGACGACGCTCGAATCGGCGATCGGCTTCGTGCTCGCCACCGTGCTGGGCGTCGCGCTGGCGATCCTGATCACCTACTCGACGCTGGCCCGAGACGCGCTCTATCCGAACCTGGTGTTCTTCCAGCTCATCCCGAAGATCGCGCTCGCGCCGCTGTTCATCATCTGGCTCGGCGTCGGCATGCAGTCGCGCGTCGCCTTCTCGGTGTTCATCGCCTTCTTCCCCATCGTGATCGCCACGACGGCGGGCTTCATGAACGTCGACCGCAACATGCTGCGCCTGTGCAGGTCGTTGACCGCGACGGAGTGGCAGGTGTTCACGGCGATCCGGTTTCCCTCTGCACTGCCCTACATCTTCAGCGGCATGAAGATCGCCATGACGCTCGCCATCATCGGCGTGATCATCGGTGAGTTCATCACGGCCCAGGCCGGGCTCGGCTACCTGATCATCTTCGCCACCGCGCGGGCCGACACCGAAGTGTCGATGGCGGCCATCGTGGTCCTGTGCTTCGCCGGCCTGCTTCTGTACGGACTCGTCGCATTCGGGGAATGGCTCGCCAACCGTATCTACTCCGCAGAAGCCTTCTGACGTCCCATCGGAGAAAAAATGGATCTGCAACTGAAAGGGAAGAGCGTCCTGATCACGGGCGCCTCGAAGGGGATCGGGCTGTCGTCGGCGCTGGCGTTCGCGGCCGAGGGGTGCTCGCTGCATCTGGCGGCGCGTTCCGCCGAGCAGCTCGAAGCCAACCGCGACCGCATCCGCAAGGAGTACGGCGTCGAGGTCGCCATCCATCCGGCCGACCTGTCGGAGACCGGAGCCACCGAAGCGCTGGCCGCGGCCTGCAGCGACGTCGACATCCTGGTCAACAACGCCGGCGACATCCCGTCGGGCGACCTGTTCGCGGTCGACGAGGCGTCGTGGCGGCGCGGCTGGGATCTCAAGGTCTACGGCTACATCAATCTCACCCGCCTGATCTATCCGCACATGCGCGAGCGTGGCGCCGGCGTCATCGTCAACGACATCGGTAACTCCGGCGAGAACTGGGACGCCAACTACATCGCGGGCGCGTCCGGCAATGCGTCGTTGATGGCGTTCACGCGCGCGCTCGGCGGCGTCAGCCTGGATCATGGGGTGCGGGTCGTCGGCGTCAATCCGGGGCCGGTCGCGACCGATCGCATGATAAAGCTGATGAAGCGCCGCGCCACCGAATGGTACGGCGACGACAGTCGCTGGCAGGAGCTCAACGACAAGTATCCGGGCAAGCGCCCGGCGACGGCCGAGGAGGTCGCCGACCTGATCGTCTTCCTCGCCTCGCCGAAGGCCGGCTACATCACCGGCACCATCGTCACCATCGACGGCGGCATCGCGTCGCGCCGCTCGATCATCTGAGGCGGAGGCGACGCGAACCTTCCTCCGCCCTCACCCCGAGGAGCCCGCGTAGCGGGCGTCTCGAAGGGCGAGGGCGGCCGCAGTGCCCGCCCATGGTTCGAGCGCGTTCCTTCGGAACGCTCCTCACCATGAGGCGGAGATAGGCCCGAAGACCGGCGTCCACAGGACGGCTGGTCGCCTGCCGGAGCTATGCCGATGAAGGACTTCGAGCGTCGCAACCAGCATTTCGACCGGCTGATGAGCACGCCGGGGCTGCGTTGGATGGGGCAGAACACCAACCACTATGCGTCGCATCCCGCCGTGCGAAAGGCCCTGGTCGACTGCATCGATGGCGAGGCGTTCCACGCCTATGCGCCTCCGGTCGGGCTGGAGGAGTTGCGCGATCTGGTGGTGCGCGATCTCGGGCTCGACGGCCTGTCGGCGCTGATCACCGACGGGGCGGTCTCCGGGCTCTATCACGTGTGCGGCACGTTGTGCGGACCGGGCGACCAGTTCGTCACCACGGATCCGACCTGGGCGTGGCCGATGTCGTTCGCCCGCGCCGCCGGCGCCGAGGTGATCCAGATCCCGATCTACGGCGCCGAGCACGGCTACCGGCTCGACCCCGAGCGCCTGCGCGCGGTCGTCACGCCGCGCACGAAAGTGATCTACATCGTCGATCCCAACAATCCGGTCGGAACCTGCTGCACGGCCGACGAGATTGCCGCGATCGTCGACATCGCCCGCTCGGTCGGGGCGTATCTGATTCACGACTGCACCTATCGCGACTTCGCCTTCGAGCATCACCTCGCGGCGAAGCTCTATCCGGAGCGTACCGTGACGGTGTGGAGCTTCTCCAAATGGCTCGGCTTCGCCGGGCTGCGCATGGGCGCGCTGGTCACCCACCCGGACCTCGCCGAAAAGCTCGCGGCGGCGCCGCCCAACAATCTCGGGTCCAGCATTTTGGCACAGCGTGGCGCCATCGCCGGGCTGAAGGTGAAGCACGAGTGGTTCCCGGCCGTGCTGGCGGCGCAGCGCGAGAGCCAGGGCCGCGTGCGCGACGTCGCCTTGTCGTGCGGGCTGCATCTGCCGGTGTTCCCGTCCAATGGCAACTTCCTGGTCATCGAGTGCGACCAGGCGGGTCTGCGGCCGGAGGCGATCTGCATGGCGATGGCCAAGCGCAACATCCAGATCCGCCACGGCGGCTATCACACCAAGGCGTTCGGCGACCGCTTCATCAAGGTCAGCGTCAGCGTGCCGACCGAGTGGGTCGACGAGTTTTGCGCGGCGCTGCCGGAGGCCGTCGAAGAGGCGCGCGGCATCAACGAGACGGTGGCGATGTTCTGATTCGGCGTGACGCCGAGGGAGACGACGATGGGTTACGTTCAGGCCAGCGACGGCGTGAAGCTGTTCTACGAGGAGGCCGGCAGTGGCACGCCGATCGTGTTCGTACACGAGTTCGGCGGCGATCACCGGAGCTGGGAGCCGCAGATGCGGTTCTTCGCCCGCCGCTACCGCTGCATCACGTTCGCGGCGCGCGGCTATCCGCCGTCCGACGTGCCGGAGGATCTCGATAGCTACTCCCAGGCGCGCGCCACCGCCGACATCGCCGACGTGGTGACGGGGCTCGGCCTCGGCAAGGCCCACATCGTCGGCCTGTCGATGGGCGGCTTCGCCACCGTGCATTTCGGCCTCGACCACGCTGACAAGGCGCTGTCGCTCCTGGTGGCCGGCGCCGGCTACGGCGCCGAGAAGCAGCACGAGGCCTACTTCAAGGGCGTCTCCGAGAACGTCGCGAAGAACTTTCTGGAGCAGGGCTCGAAAAAATTCGCCGAGACCTATGCGCTCGGCGCCTCGCGGGTGCAGTTCCAGAACAAGGACCCGCGCGGCTGGCGCGAGTTCGCCGACCAGCTCGGCCAACATTCGGAGATCGGCGCCGCCAACACGATGCGGGGCGTGCAGGCCCGTCGCCCGTCGCTCTACGACCTGGAGGGCCGGCTGAGACAGATGCCGGTGCCGACCCTGGTGGTCTCCGGCGACGAGGACGATCACTGCCTGCAGCCGGCGCTCTACATGAAGCGGGTGATCCCGGCCTGCGGCCTGCTGATCCTGCCGAAGACCGGCCATACCATCAACCTGGAGGAGCCGGCGGCCTTCAACGCGGCGCTCGCCGAGTTCCTGGCCATGGTCGAAGCCGGCAAGTGGCTGCCGCGTGACCCGCGGGCGGATCCGGGTCAGGTCATGCGGACAGATTGATGCGGACAGACTTATGACCGAGCCGCGCGAAAGCAAATCGATCGCCCACCACGTCGACGCCGAGCGCCTGTGGCGGCGGCACATGGAGCTGGCGCAGCACGGTGCGACCGGCAACGGCGGCGTCAACCGACAGGCGCTGTCCGACGAGGAGGTCACGGCCCGCCGCGTTCTGGTCGGCTGGGGCGAGGCGATCGGCCTCGTGGCGTCGAACGACGCGGCCGGCAACCTGTTCCTGCGCCTGGAGGGCACCGCGCCCGATCTCGCTCCGGTGCTGATCGGCTCGCACATCGACAGCCAGCCGACCGGGGGAAAGTTCGACGGCGCCTTCGGGGTGCTGGCGGCGCTGGAGAGTGTCGAGGCGATGGTGGCGGCGGGCGCCCGGCCGCGCCGCTCCGTCGACGTGGTCGCCTGGATGAACGAGGAGGGCTCGCGCTTCGCCCCCGGCATGATGGGATCGGCCGCTTTCACCTGCGCGAGAAAGCTCGCCGACATCCTGTCGGTCCACGATGCCGTCGGCGTCGGCGTCGCGACCGAGATCGCCAAGGTGCTGGCCGCCGAGCCGGACCTGCCGGGACGTCCGCTCGGCTTTCCGGTCGCGGCCTTCGTCGAGGCGCATATCGAGCAGGGGCCGATCCTGGAAGCCGAGGGTCGGACCATCGGCGTCGTCACCGGCATCCAGGGCAAGCGCACCTTTCGCGTCACCGTGACGGGCGAGGAGAATCACGCCGGCACGTCGCCGCGCAGCGCGCGGCGCGACGCCCTGGTGTCCGCCGTCGCGGTGGTCCAGGCGCTGCAGCAGGCGATGTGGGACGACGCCGACGTGGTGCGCTTCACCATCGGCCGCTTCGACGTGACGCCGAACGCCCCCTCGGTGGTACCGGCCCGCGTCGTCTTCTCGATCGACCTGCGCCATCCCGACACCGACACGCTGCGCGATCTCGGCGACCGTATCCCGGCGCTGTGCGCGGCCGCCGCCGGCCGCTGTGCGGTCGAGGTGCGCGAGCTCCTGCACGATCCGCCGCTGACCTTCCCGGACGCCGTCCGGGACCGCATCCGCGCCGCAGCGACCGACTTGGGGATCCCCTGGATGGACATTCCGTCCGGCGCCGGGCATGACGCACGCTATCTGCATTATCATTGCCCGACCGGGATGATCTTCATCCCGTGCCTGAACGGCCTGAGCCACCACGAAGCCGAGAGCGCGACCAAGGACGACATCGCGGCGGGGGCGCGCGTCCTCGCCGAGACGGCATTCGGGCTGGCGAACCAGGAGTGACGCGATGCACCCGGTGACCGATCCCGCCTCCGGCCTGCCGATCGGCCCGCTCGACGACGGGCCGCCGGCGAAGCGGCCGGATCGGCGCACCCTCGCCGGCCGCTTCGTGACGCTGGTGCCGCTCGATCCGGAACAGCATGGCGACGACCTGTTCGCCGCCTCGCGGGGCCCCGAGCACGATGCGCTGTGGCTCTATCTGAACGCCGGGCCGTTCGCCGAGCGCGCCGCCTTCGGCACTTATCTGGAGAGCGTCGCGGGCCGCGACGAGCCGGTGACGCTCGCCGTCGTCGACACTGCGAGCGGCCGGGCCGTCGGCCATCTCGGCCTCATGCGGATCAAGCCGGCCCACAAGGTGATCGAGGTCGGAAACATCCTCTACACGGCGGCGCTGGCGCGCCGGCGCGGCGGAACCGAGGCGATCTACTTGGCCGCGCGGCACGTGTTCGAGGATCTCGGCTTCGTTCGCTTCGAGTGGAAGTGCAACGCCCTCAACGCGCCGTCGCGGCGCGCCGCGCTGCGCTTCGGCTTCACGTTCGAAGGGGTGTTTCCCCGTCACATGATCCAGAAGGGCCGGCTGCGCGACACCGCCTGGTTCTCGATGCTGGCCTCCGAATGGCCGGCGCGGCGTGCCGCCTTCGAGGCCTGGCTCGCGGCGGAGAATTTCGACCCGACAGGACGGCAGAAGGCGCGGCTCGGCGCGCTGATGGCCGAGGCGATCGCGACGCATCAGGGCGAGAACGAGCGGACTCCGATCTGAAAGGCCGAGGCCTCTCGCGCCAGCACCACACGGCGGCAGCCATGTTGAAGACCAAGCGGAATGCTCTGAAGAAGGCGGCCGGCTCCTCCGAGCGCGAGGCCGGCCAGACGCTCACCGACATGCTCTATCGGGAGCTGGAGGACGCCATCGTCAAGGGCACGGTGCAGCCCGGCGACCGGCTGGAGGAGCAGGACGTCGCCGAGCGCTACGGCGTGTCGCGCACCCCGGTGCGCGAGGCGTTCCGGCTCCTGGCCGCCAGCGGCATGGTGGAGCTGAAGAGCCGCCAGGGCGCGGTGGTGCGCAAGATCAGCATCGCCACGCTGCTCGAGATGTTCCAGGTGATGGCCGAGCTGGAGGGGCTGTGCGCCCGCCTCGCCTCGCGCCGCCAGTCGCCCGAGCAGGATCGCGCGCTCGAGGCCATTCACGCGCGGCTCGAAGAGGCCGCCCGCGACGGCGACGTCGAGCGGTTCTATCGGATCAACCAGGAGTTCCACGAGTCGATCTACGATGCCGCCCGCAACGCCTATCTGGCGGAGCAGGCGCGGCAGCTCCGCAACCGCGTCGCCCCGTTCCGCCGCCGCGTCACCTACAAGCCGCACCGGCTGGAGAAGACCGTGAAGGAGCACGCGGCCATCATGGCGGCGATCTGCTCGCACGACGCCGAGCGTGCCCATGCGGTGATGCGCGACCACGTCAACTTCCTCGGCGACGACCTCACCGACTTCATCGCGCTGTCGGAGTGAGGTCGCCGATACGGGCCCCCGACTCCTCGCTCGCGGGCGCGACCCGCGAATCCGTCTCGAACCCGGCGTTGCTCGGACATGACCGACCGTGCGGTCGAGCCCGGCCGTGGCGGCCGGCGAGACGCGTGCACTCGCGCCGGCTTTTGTATATGAGGGCATGTCCCTCTCGACCCGCGCGGATTCACCATGCCCAGCCTTTCCGACTTCCTGAAGGAGCTTCCCGACGGCGAGAAGCTCGTGATCTCCGGCCCGACCGATCTCGATTTCCTGCCGACCGCGCTGGTGCTCGAGCTGGAGGCGCAGAAGCGCTTCCCGGTCGTGATGATCGAGCGGCCCGAGGGCTTCGAGGCGCCCGTGGTGACCAACCTGTTCTCCGACCGCGCCCGGATCGCCGGGATGGTCGGTGCCGGGCCCACCGGCTTCGCGCAGGCCTGGACCGCGGCGATGGCGAATCTGGTGCCCGCCGTGGTGAGCTCCGGCCCCGCCCCCGTGCAGGAGGTGGTCGCGCTCGGCAACCAGGCGGATGCCGGCGAGCTGCCGATCTCGCGCCACTTCGAGGCGGATGCGGGTCGCTACATCGGCTCGGGCATTCTGGTCTGCAAGGACCCGGACACCGGCGTGCGCAACCTGAGCTTCCAGCGCATGCAGCTCAAGGGACCCCAGAAGTTCGGGGTGAGCCTGCATTCGCGCGGGCACATCTGGGATCATCTGCAGCGTTGCGAGGCGCGCGGAAAGAACCTCGAGGTCGCCGTGGTCATCGGCTGCCATCCGGCGATCTACATCGCCGCCGCCGCCAAGGTGGCCATGGAGGTCGACGAGCTCGCGGTCGCCGGCGCGCTGCTGAAGCAGCCGATCGAGCTGGTGAAATGCAAGACCATCGACGTCGAGGTGCCGGCCGACGCCGAATACGTGATCGAAGGCGAGATCCTCGCCGGCGTCCACGAGGACGAGGGCCCCTACGGCGAGTACACCGGCTACTCGACCTACCGCTCCACCCGCAACGTCTTCCACGTGACGGCGATCACGCGGCGGCAGAAGCCGATCTTCCTCGACATCGTGCCGGGCTACTCGGCCGAACATCTGCTGCTCAGCCGCTGCACTCGCGAGGCGCATGTCTTCCACCGCCTCAAGGAGATGGTGCCGACCCTGAAGGCGCTGAACTATCCGAAGTCCGGCACCCACTTCCACGCCTTCATGTCGTTCAAGAAGACGGCGGAGGGGCAGGCGCGCCAGGCCCTGATGCTCCTGATGGGTCTCGACAGCTACATCAAGCTGGCGGTCGCCGTGGACGAGGACATCGACGTCTTCGACGAGACCGAGGTGATGTGGGCGCTGGCGACCCGGTTCCAGGCCGACACGGATCTGTTCATGGTGCCGAAGGTGTTCTGCAATCGGCTCGATCCCTCGTCGGTCGAGGGCATGTCGGCCAAGCTCGGGCTCGACGCGACCAAGCCGCTGAACTTCGAGGGCGAGCGCACCAGCCTGCCGCAGCACGCGCTCGACTGGGCCCGCGACGTGCTGGCCGGCAAGGCGCGATGAGCGGAAGCGGCGTTCTCACGGACCACGCTGCCCGTCGAGCGGACGGGCCCGCGTAGACGCGCGTCGATCGTGCACCGACGCGGACCCGGCGGAAGCCTGCCGGGCCACCCTCCTGATGATGTCGGATCGGCTCGCCGTCACGTCCCCTCGATCGTGAACTCCCACTGGGCGAAGCCGTAGGTGTTGTTCTCGGACGGCGGGAAGACGCCGCTGGCGATGTAGGATCGCACCAGGCGTTCGATGATGGCGCATTCCTCCGGGGTCGGCCCCTCGACGATCTCGCTCGGCGATCGATCCTCGGGAAGCTCGATCTCGGCCGCGACCTCGATGGCCACGCCGACGGCCGGATGCAGTCCGTGACGCTCGATCCAGTCGCGGGAGATGTAGGCGACGTCGCGCAGATAATTCGGTCGGAGATGTTCCACGTGTCCTCCTATGTCGGCATTCGGTCCGGCCCAGGCGGCCGACCGGTCGGGACTGCCGCAGCGTGCGGCTGACCCGCCTCCCTGACACAAGTCGCCGTGTCGGATGCCGTCACTCGGCCCGAGACACGGAGCGGTGACCGGGGAGTTGCGCAACGGCGCTGATCGCCCGCACGTCACCGGCGCAGGGGTCCGGCTTCTTGCCCTGCTGGTCCGCCGGTCCGTCGCCGTCCTCGTCTGGCGATCCGCGACATCGACGTTTCGTCGGAAGTCGCGATCGTCGACGTCGGCTCGGGCGACCCGCATCCGGACCGCGTTCGCCCTCGGCACCGATCGAACCGCGGTCTCTCGGACCGCTTGCGCGCGGCTCGCGCCGCGGCGCACAATTCACGTCACATCTGCACAAAATATTCGCAGGAAATGACAGCGTCCTGCGAGCGTCGGGATACAGGAAAGTGCCAACTCTCGGTATCCGTGAGACCACCGAGGCCTGTCAACACACGATTGTCACGCGCGCCCGCCCGCGGCGCGACGGTGCTTCTCACGGTCCGGGGCACGGCTTCGAAGTACGTCGCATCCCCGTTCTTCTCACGTCGTTCTCACGCGCCGTTCACCCGCGCTCCGGGACGCGGTGCAGTCGTAACGACGTGTGAAACGGATCGTCGACGCTCGACGGGATGGTGGCCGCGGAAGGCATGGACGCCAGCGATGCGGCCCCGTGTTCTTGACCGGTCCGGGTCGATCGTCTATGCAACGCGAACGTCGGTAGAAGCGGTCAGCTGAACATTGTAACACTTGCGCATCATACGCGCCAGTGCCGGTTCAGTCGGAGATTGCTGACAGACTCGTGGAATTCGCCGGTGCGAGTTCCGATCTCGTCGCAACTCGTCCCGACCGGACACTCGCCGTGACGTTCCATCGAGCTTCGTGGTCTTCGTGCGGCGTGCCGTGCGTCCGTCCGGATGCCGCGCGCCGCCGTCGCTGTTCGGCCCGTGTCCCGTCCCGCCTGCGACCCTGCGATCCGCAAGGAGTGATCTGATGATCATCGATATCAGCTGCTACCCGACGAATCTCGTCGATCTCGCCTGGCGGCACGACGGTGAACCGTTCACGGGCGAGCGCCTGCTGAAGATGATGGACGGCCCGTACTGGGTGAACGGCAAGCCGCGCCGCGTCGACAAGGCCTTCATTCAGCCGCCGCAGGGCAACACGCTCTACACCGACGGCGTGCTCGAGAAGGCCGGCCGCGACGGCATCGACGAGTACATGGCCTACACGCTGGAGCTGACCCGCAAGTATCCGGACCGCTTCATCGGCTGCTTCGTCTACAACCCACGTTACGGTGTGAAGAACGGGGTCGAGGCGATCGAGCGCTACGTGAAGGAGTACGGCTTCAAGATGGTGCAGTTCCAGGCGAACATGCACTGCTACCGGCCGGACCGCGCCGGCGACTGGCTGCGGCCGGCGCTGGAGAAATGCGCCGAGCTCGGCGTCCTGGTGAAGCTGCACACCGGTGACGGCCCCTACTCGATTCCCAACGAGTGGACGCCGATGATGTACGCCTTCCCGACCGTGAACTTCATCATGGCGCATTTCGGCGTGCAGACCGGCGGCGTCTACTGCTTCGAGCCCTTCCAGCTCGCCATGGACAACCCGAACGTCTTCTGCGAGTCGGGCTGGTGCCTGCAGTCGCGCATCGTCGAGTTCTCCAAGGATCTGCCCAAGAACAAGATCCTGTTCGGCACCGACACGCCGCCCAACGAGCCCGGCATGTGGCTGCGTCATCTCGAGGTGCTGTGCACCGAGCCGCCGCAGGGCCTCAACCTCGACGAGGACACGCTCGAGGATTACTTCGGCAACAACGTCGCCCGGATGATCGGGCTCGAGCCGACCGCGCCGCCGCGCACCCGCGAGGAAGCCGAGGCCTATCTCGCCGCCTGCGCCGGCCGCGTCGCCGCCTGAGACTCCGGAGAGACCCCGATGATCATCGACACCCACCTGCATCCCACCAATCTGGTCGACGAGGCGTGGCGCCACACCGGCACGCCCTTCACGGGCGAGCGCCTGCTGAAGATGATGGACGGCCCCTACATGATCAACGGCAAGCCGCGCCGGATCGACATGGGCTTCATCCAGCCGCCGCCCGGCAACACCGGCTACCGCGAAGGCAACCGCATGGGTCGCGAGGGCATCCGCGACTACATGAAGTACATCGCCGATCTGTGCCAGAAATATCCGGATCGCTTCATCGGCAACTTCTGCTTCAATCCGCGCTGGGGGCCGGAGAACGGCGCCGCCGAGCTCGAGTTCCACGTCAAGGAGTACGGCTTCAAGATGCTGAAGCTGCACGCCAACATGCACGGCTACCGGCCCGACCGCGCGCTCGACTGGCTGCGCCCGGCGATGAAGAAGTGCGCCGAGCTCGGCGTCGTGGTGCTGATCCACACCGGCGACGGCCCCTACACGATCCCGACCATGTTCTATCCGGTGATCCGCGAGTTCCCGATGGTGAACTTCATCATCGGCCACTTCGGCATCCAGACCGGCGGCAACTACTCGTTCGAGGCGTTCTGGATGGCGATGGACACGCCGAACGTCGTCTGCGAGTCCGGCTGGTGCTTCCAGTCGCGCATCGTCGAGTTCGCCAAGGAGCTGCCGCGGCACAAGATCGTGTTCGGCACCGACTCGCCGCCCAACGAGCCCGGCATGTGGCTGCGCGAGCTCGAGGTGCTGTGCTCGCCGCCGCCCCACGGGATCAATCTCGACGAGGACGGCCTCGAGGACTACATGGGCAACAACATCGCCCGCATCTGCGGCATCCCGACGACGCCGCCGCCGCGCACCCAGGAGGAGGCGCTGGCGCGCCTCAAGGACACCTACGCCATGGTCGAGCCGAAGCCGGTTCCGGCCTGACACGTTCCGGCGGCGGGCGCAGACGGTTGCGCCCGCCGTTCCTCTTGCCGTCCGGTGACCATGCACCCGTTCGCGTATTTCGAGCCCGCGACGCTCGACGAGACGATCGCGCTCCTGGCCCGGCACGGCCGTGACGCCGACCTGATGGCCGGCGGCACCGATCTGCTGGTCGAGATCAAGGAGCACATCCGCCGTCCCGCCGCGGTGATCAACCTGAAGAAGATCCCGGGCCTGGCAAATCTCTCCTGCGATGCGGCGACGGGCCTGCGCATCGGCGCGCTCGTCACGGTGCGCGAGATCGAGACGTCGCCGGCCGTGCGACGGCTCTATCCGGCGCTCGCCCGGGCGGCGCAGGAGATCGGCTCCGTCCAGATCCGCAATCGCGCCACCATCGTCGGAAACGTCTGCCGCGCCTCGCCCTCCGCCGACACGCTGCCGCCGCTGATCGCCATGGGCGGGCGCATCGAGATGACGGGACCGGCCGGGTCGCGCAGCCTTCCCTTGGACGCGTTCTTCACCGGCCCCGGAAAGACCGTGCTGGCCGCCGGCGAGATCGTCACGGCCATCGTGCTGCCGCCGCCGGCAGCGCAGGCCGGATCCGACTACATCAAGCACGGCCGCCGCCGCGCCATGGAGCTCGCGACCGTCGGTGTCGCTGTGTCGCTGCGGCGCGACGGACCGCAAGGCCGGCTGGCTGTCCGGCGGCGAGCGGCAGATGCTGATGATCGGCCGCGCCATCCTGGGCAGGCCGA
>NZ_NPEX01000439.1 GCF_003258865.1 Rhodoplanes roseus
GCTGGTGCGGCGCGAGATGATGATGGCGCCGCAGGTCGGGCAGATGCAGCGGCCGTTCGCGCCGGCACTCGCCGCGCCGGCGGCGGCGCCGCCGCCCGTGCCCGACACGATCGGCAGCGCCGCCCAGGCGGCCGAGGCCGAGGAGGCGGCGACCCAGCTTCTCTACCGCTTCCCGGCCAAGGTCTCGGTCGCGACCGGCCACACCGTGATGGTGCCGTTCGTCGATCGCGAGATCGCGGCGACCCGCACCTGGCTCTATCAGCCCGAGACCTCGGCGCGGCGGCCGCTCGCCGCCGTGCGGCTGAGGAACGACGGCGACACCAGCCTTCCGGCCGGCATCGTCACCGCCTTCGACGGCGGCACCGACGGCAGCGCCAATTTCGTCGGCGATGCGCAGCTCCCGCTGCTCGCCCGCGGCACCTTCAAGTACGTGACCTTCGCGCTCGACGCCAAGACCGACATCCGCCGCGAGGATTTGGGCGTGCGCCGCACGACGCTCGGCAAGGCCGTCAACGGCGAGCTGACGCTGACCACCAAGTCACGTCGCACCATCGCCTACGAGATCACGCCGCCGGCCGACGAGGACCGCGAGATCGTCATCGAGGAGGCGCGCGCCGACGGCTGGACGCCGGCGGCCGAGAGCAAGGACGTCGAGGAGACGCCGACGCGCTTCCGCGCCACCGTGAAGGCGCCGAAGGGGCAGACCACCAAGGCGTCGCTGGTGCTGGAGCGCACCGACCGCCAGACCGTGATGCTGACCGACTACGCGCCGGAGGAGATTCTCGCCCGCATCCGCGGGCTCGAGAACGAGACGCCGGCCGTGAAGGAAACCGTGCTGAAGCTCGGCGCGCTGGTCGGCGAGATCAACCGGGCGCGGTCCGAGCGGGCCCGGCTCGACACCGAGCGCAAGCGCATCGGCGAGGACCAGGAGCGGCTGCGCCGAAATCTCCAGTCGGTCGGCGCCGGCACGGATCTGGGCCGACGTTATCTGGACACGCTGAAGGCCCAGGAGGATCGCCTCGCCGAGATCGGCCGCACCGAGCAGACGCTCGACAGCGAGACGGCCGCCAAGCGCCAGGCCGCCGTCGAGATCGCGCGCCAGCTCAAGCTGTGAAACCATTCGCATTGTCGGAAAAAAACTCGTCGAAATCGTAGCGTCGCTCTTTGCCGCGACTTAGCGCGGCGACCCGACAATCGCGCCCCAGCACGGCGTCGCGCATGGCGACGCCGTCCGCACGGGGCCCGACATGGTGTTCTTTCGTCAGCAGCAGAGCAGATTGCGGGAGCTCCGCCGGAGCCCCCGCTTCGAGGTGCACTATCCGGCGTTCTTCGATCCGTGCGACGGCTCCTCCCTGCAGAACTGCATGATCAGCGACATCTCGGCCGGCGGAGCGCGACTGACGGTCAGCAACGGCGTCGAGATGCCGGGCGAGTTCCTGCTGCTGTTCCAGCGCCGCTGCCGCATCATCCGCCGCGACGAGCGCCAGGTCGGCGTGATGTTCCTGAAAGGCTGACGGCCGCCGGCGCGCCGGGCGCCGTCACGGCAGGAGCTTGACCATGGCGACGTGGCTCCCCGTCGCGACGGCGACGAAGCCGAGCCGCGCGTAGAGCCGGCGGGCCCGCTCGTTGGCCTGCAGCACCGAGAGGGTGAGCCGCGCGGCACCGCGCGCCGAGGCCGTGCGCGCGAGCCGGCCGATCACGTCCGTCCCGATGCCGCATCCGCGGGCCGCCACGGCCAGCACGATGTCGACGAGATGAACGGCGTCCCCCGTGACAGCGACGATCAGGCGGCCCACCGGAACGCCGGCGTGCTCGATCACGGCGTGCTCGGCGTTCGGACAAGCGCGCGCGTAGCCGATCTGCTGGGCCCGGTACTGCTGATCCAGCAGCGTTCTCACGAGGGCGGCATCGCCGAGCGGCGCGAGCTGGGCCCCGCGATCCTGATCGAAGAGGGCACGGCAGAACGATGCGTCCGCGGGCGCCAGGGGGCGAACGAGCGTCGCCGGGTCGCCCGGCAGCAGCGCCCCGACGATCGTGCTGCGCAGACGCGGCACATCGGCGGCCACGAGAGTCCCGCCGCTCAGCCGAAGCTCGGAAAGATCCCTTCGGTGGCGATGCAGTAGATCATCGCCAGCGTCGGCTGGGTGTTGGGATGGGCCTGCGAGCCGCCGGTCGGAACGACCGCCGTCAGGGCCAGCGTCGTGTCGGCCGGCGGCGGCACGAAGCCGTTGAAGCCGGGGTCGATGGCGACGCTCGCCCCGGCGGTCGGCCCGGCCGTGCCGTTGGTGGCGCTCCGGTCGCCGAGCTGCAGCCCGTGCGTATGCGCCGGCATCTCCGGCTGGACGAGCGTCACGGCCGCTTCGCCGATCTGCTCGCCGAGCACGCGCGGCGTCAGGCCTTGCCCCTGCCCCTGGCTCACCGCGACGCGTCCGACCAGGTTCGGCAGGTTGAACGTGGTCCTACCGTCGCCGCCGTAATAGGTGCCGATCAGGCTGAACAGCGGCGTGTAGCGCTGGATCGGCAGCGGACGTCCGTCGCAGGGCAGCCACTTGTCCGGGCAGTAGCCGAAGGCGAAGGCCTGGATTTCACCGATGTATGGATCGGACATGACACCCCCTGGGAGAGATCGCCCGGCCGCGAGTGCGGTGACCCGGGTCTTGCGTCGCGCGCCGAGGACGCGCGGGCGTGACGCGGTGGCCTTCAGCCCGGCGACGGAAAGACGCCCGACCAGCAGATGCAGTAGCTGCAGGTCAGGGTCGGCATCATGTTGTCGTGCGGCAGGCCGTCGCCGGCGCGGCCGACGGACGGCGCCATCACGTCGTAGCTCGGGACATCGGCCTGCGGCGCGTAGAGCTTGGCGCTGGCGATGCTCGCGGCCGCCAGATGCACCTGGGGCCCGGGCGTCGCGGTCGTGCCGGCGTTCGTGGTCGACAGCAAGGCATGGCTGTGCGACGGCATCTCCTGGTCGATCAGGCTGTGCTGCTCGGCGCCGCCGATCTCGCCGAGCACGCGCGGCGTCAGCCCGCGGCCCGTCCCCTGCGACAGCGGCACGCGGCCGCACAGGTTCGGCACGTTGAAGACCGAGATGCCGTCGCCGCCATAGGTGGTCCCGATCACGGCGTACAGCGCGTCGTATTGCGAGATCGGGACGGCCGAGCCGTCGCAGGCGAGCCAGCCCTCCGGCACCCGGGGAAAGCCGAACAGACGGATTTCACCGATAAACGGATCCGACATGGCGATCAGTCCTCACGTCCAGGTTCGATGGACCGCGCTGGCGCGGTCCGGGGCAGGCGGCGAGCAGTCGCTCAACGTGATCTCGCACGCCAACTTCCTCGGCGTCGACCATCCGGGCCGTGCCTATCTGGCG
>NZ_NPEX01000440.1 GCF_003258865.1 Rhodoplanes roseus
GCGGACCTCACGGTCCGCGCCCCGGAATGACGGAGACATGATCACGCTCACGGGATCGATCACCACTTGTAGCTCATCGTCCCGATGACGCTGCGGCGGTTGCCGTAAAACACCGTGTTCGAGTAGAAGCCCGGCGTGAAGTAGATCTCGTCGGTGAGATTGGTGCCGGTGACCGACAGCGTCACGCCCTTCAGGTCGGCGAACTTCTGGCCGAGGTCGTACGAGATCGCGGCATCGAGCAGCGTGTAGCCCGGGACCTCGACCTGGGTTCCGGTCGACGTGTCCATCGGCGCCATCGAGCTGCCGATGTAGCGCACGCCGGTGCCGACCTTGAGGCCCTGCAGGGCCGGATCCTGGAACCGGTAGTCGAGCCACAGCGACGCCTTGTGGTACGGCACCGCGGTCTGGCGCAGGCCGACCTTGCTGTAGCCGCCGACCGTCTCCGGATTGTCCTGGGTGATGCGGGCGTCCGTGTAGGAATAGCCGGCGACGACGTTGAAGCCCTTCCACGGCTCGATCTTGCCCTCGATCTCGAAGCCGCGCGAGCGCACCTCGCCGTCCTGGGTCGAGTAGTAGAGGTGGTCGGGATCGGCCGTGGTCACGTTCTGCTGGGTGATCTGGAACACCGACGCCGTGATCATGCCGTTGATGCCGACCGGCTGATACTTGACGCCGGCCTCGTACTGCTCGCCCGTCGTGGGCTTGAACGGGCTGCCGGAGTAGTCGGTTCCGACCACCGGGTTGAACGAGGTCGAGTAGCTCACATAGGGCGCGACGCCGTTGTCGAACAGATAGCCGAGTCCGGCCCGATACGTGAAGGCGCGGTCGTCCGTCGTGGTGGTGGTGCCGCTGAGCCGGTCGAGGGTGTCGCTGTTGACGGCGTCGTGACGCCCGCCGAGCGAAAGAATCCAGCGGTCGAGCTTGATCTGGTCCTGGGCGTAGAAGCCGAGCTGATGGAAGGACTGCGACTCGTCGACCCACGGCGTTCCGAGCGTCAGCGCCGAGGCGTCGTAGATCGGATCGAAGATGTCGATGGTGATGTAGTTGGTCGAGTTGGTGCGGGTCTCGTGATAGCGGTAGTAGCTGTAGTCGACGCCGAACACGACCTTGTGGACGAACGGCCCGGTGGCGAACTCGCCCCGCATGTTGTTGTCGACCAGCACGGCGTCGGAGTCCTTCGGGCGCGCCTGCACCCCGATATTGGCGTAGTGGCCATTGCTGAGCGCCGTCGGCCAGTCCCAGATCCAGCCCGAGGTGTAATCGACCTTCGAATGCGTGTAGCGGAAGTTCTGGTTGAACTTCCACACATTGTCGAAGGCGTGCTTGAACTCGTAGCCGACCGAGGCGTTCTCGGTCTTCCACAGCGTCATTCCGGGCACGCCGAGGAACAGGCTCGACGGGATCTTCGGCCCGTTGTCGAAGATGGTGTTGTCCATCGGCAGGCTCTGCTCGGCGCCGCCCTTCTTGGACTTCTGGTAGCTGGTGAGCAGCGTCAGGCTGGTCCACTGGCTCGGCTTCCAGGTCAGCGCCGGCGCGATGTAGACCCGGTCGTCCGGCGAGTGGTCGATCTGGGTGCCGCTGTCCCGCCACAGCGCGGTGAGCCGGTAGAACAGCGTCGGGTCGGTCGGCACCGGGCCTGAGAAATCGACCGCCACCTGCTTGCGGTCGAAGCTGCCGCCCTGCACCTGGACCTCGTGATAGGGCGTGGTCGTCGGCCGCTTCGAGGTCATGTCGACGATGCCGCCCGGCGTCCCCTGCCCGTACAGCACGGAGGCCGGGCCCTTGAGCACATCGATACGCTCCAGCCCGTACGTCTCGATATCCGTGTCGTAGGCGTTGAAGCCGTTGCGCAGACCGTCGCGGTAGCTCGACTCCTGCTGGGTGGCGCGAAAGCCCCGCAGATAGATGTCGGGCATGCCCTGGCCGCCCGGATAGTCGGTCACCAGGATCCCGGGCGTATAGGCGACCGCGGAGTTGAAGTCGACGACACCGCGGTCGTCCATCTCCTGGCGCGTCACCACGTTGATGGTCTGCGGCACCTCGATGATCGGCGTGTCGGTCTTGGTGCCGACCTCGCTGCGGGTGGCGACGACACCGTCGACGCCGCTGCCCTGTCCTTCGACGCTGATCTGATCGAGCTGTATGCCTTCGGCCGCCGCGAAGGCACCGCCCGGCGCGAGCGGCGCGGCCACCGACACGGTGCGGGCGTTCGGAAACGAGTGGACCAGCCCGGTGCCCGCGAGCAGCCGCTCCAGCGCCTGCCCCGGCGTCGCGCGGCCCGCGAAGCCGGGCGACACCTGGCCGGCACCCGCCGCGGCCAGATAGGTGACCTGCAACCCGGTCTGGCGCCCGAACGCTGTGAGCGCCGCATCGAGACGCCCCGCCGGGATCGCAAACTCGACCTCGGATGCCGCCTGGGCGTGCGCCGCCGAGAGCGGCACCAGGCCGATCAGGGGCGATACCGACAGGACCAATGCCGCGATCCTGGCCCGGCGGCTGCTCCAAGCTCCCGACGTCGATCCCGATTGCATGGCGATCCCTGCCCCTTCGCTCGCTTTGAAGGAGCTGCCGCGCCGGCGCGCCGCGCGATGCTCCCGAGCCTGTTACAATCGGGACCGCGAATTTTTCTCCCCCGGGGGATCTTTTTTTCAGATGGGCGACACGACGGTCAGGAACGAGGAGACCTGCCGCACCCGAGCGCCGGCGGGGTGCACGACGGCTTCGAGCGCGCTCACCGGGTCGGCCAGATCGAACAGCCCGCTCACGCGCTGCGCCCCGACGAACGGATCCGCCAGGATCACCGTGCCGGGAATCCAGCGGCCGATCCGGCCGACCAGGGCCCGCACGGTCTCCCGGTCCGCGACGATCAGATTGTCCCGCCACGCGGCGATCTGGTCGGGCGGCCGCCGCCCGCGATCGACCTCGTGGGCCGACGGATCGACCGTGATCCAGTCGCCGGCCGCGAGTGTGCGGCCATCCGTGAGCCCGGGCTCCGGCGCGCGCGCCTCCACTAGGCCCTGGCGAACCGAGACGGCGACGATGCCGGCGTCGTCGGCGACGTCGAAGGCGGTGCCGACGGCCGTCGCCGTGACGTGCCCGACCCGCACCGCGAACGGCCGGCGCGGATCGGCGGCGACCTCGAAGAAGGCCAGCCCCTGCAGCAGCGCGAGGTCGCGACGACCGGGGCCGAAATCGAGCGCCAGGGCACTGTCCGGACCGAGGGTCGCGGCGCTGCCGTCCGGCAGGGCGATGCGGCGCACCTCGCCCTTCGCCGTGACGTGATCGGCGCGCCCGCGCAGCATCAGGCCGGGCAGCACGGACCAGCCGGCGGCCATGGGTTTTCCGCGCACCGGCGCGGCGCC
>NZ_NPEX01000441.1 GCF_003258865.1 Rhodoplanes roseus
GTCGCGGTCCGACCTCCCCCTCCAGGGGGAGGTGAAGAAGGAGAGGGGTCGACCGCTACGTCCCCGCGCCGAGACTCCGGCACGCCGCCCACACCTTCTCGGGGCTGGCCGGCATGTCCATCGTGTATCCGGCCGGGCCCGGGATCGCGTCGGCGACGGCGTTCATCACGGCGGCGAGCGAGCCGGTGGTGCCCGCCTCGCCGACGCCTTTGACGCCGAGCGGATTCGTCGTGGCCGGCGTGTTCTCTTCCGCGGCCGCGACCGGCGGCATGTCGTGGGCGCGCGGCATCGCGTAGTCCTGGAACGAGCCGGTGACGAGCTGTCCCGTGTCGATGTCGTAGACGGCGCGCTCCATCACGGCCTGGCCCAGCCCCTGCGCCAGCGCGCCGTGGAGCTGGCCCTCGACCAGCGTGTGGTCGAGCACTACGCCGCAGTCGTCGACGGCCGTGTAGCGCAGGATCTCGATCCCGCCGGTCTCCGGGTCGATCTCGATCTCGGCGATGTGGCAGCCGTTCGGAAAATTCTGCGGCGTGTCGGTGGCGACCTTGGTGTCGAGATCGGCCTCGATCTCGCCCTTGGTCTTGCGCTCCTTCGCCGCCTCGGCGAGCGCCAGCAACGTGATCCGCCGGTCCGTGCCGGTGACCGAGAAGGCGCCGTCGGCGTAGACGATGTCGGCCTCGGCCGTCTCCAGCGCGTCGGCCGCGAGCTTTTTGCCCTTCTCCAGCACCACCTCGACCGCGCGCACCAGGGCGGCGCCGGCCGTGGTCGTGGTGCGCGAGGCGACGCTCGCATTGCTCACCACCCCGTTCGCGCTGTCGCCCTCGGCGAACCGGACGAGATCGAGCGGCACGCCGAGCCGTTCGGCCAGCACGCGTGGAAACACCGTGGCGTGGCCCTGGCCGGTCGCCTGGGCGCCGAGCGCCAGCACGATCGTTCCGTCGCCCGGAAACAGCAGGCCGGCGCCCTCGGTCGGCACACCGCCGGCATGCTCCAGCATGCAGGAGATGCCGACGCCGCGCAGCTTGCCGCGCTTCTTCGCCTCGCGTTTTCGCGCCTTGGCGCCCGCCAGGTCGGCGAGTACCACCGCCTTTTCCAGCACAGCGGGAAAATTGCCGCTGTCGTAGACGGCGCCGACCGCGGTGCGATACGGGATCGCCTCCGGCTTGATCAGGTTGCGACGCCGGATCTCGTCGGGCGCGATGCCGGTGAGGCGGGCCGCCTCGTCGACCAGCCGCTCGATCAGGTAGTTCGCCTCCGGCCGGCCGGCGCCCCGATAGGGCGCGGTCGGGGTCGTGTTGGTGAAACAGCAGCGCACCGCGATGTCGATCCTGGGGATCGCGTACATGCCCGGGACGCAGCGGCTGAAATTGATGGTGGCCAGGCGGGCGCCGAACTGGCCCACATAGGCGCCGAGATTGGTCAGCGTGCGCAGCCGCAGCGCCGTGAACCGGCCGCGCCGGTCGACCGCCAGCTCGCCTTCGAGAATCGAGTCGCGCGCATGCGCGTCGGTCAGGAACGCCTCGGAGCGGGTCGACATCCAGTGCACGGGCCGCCCGGTCAGCCGCGCCGCGACCAGCAGCGCCGGATACTCCGGATAGGGCGAGCTCTTCATCCCGAAGGCGCCCCCGACGTCCTCGGTGATCACCCGCACCCGCTCCTTGTCGACCGCCATGATGCGGGCGACGTGGTCGCGCAGCGCGATGGCGCTCTGCGAGCAGGCGCGCAGCAGCCAGGTGTCGGTCGCCGGGTCGTAGGACCCGGTGGCGCCGCGCGGCTCCATGCTGGCGACCATGATGCGCTGGTTGACGTGGCAGACCCGGGCCACATGGGCGGCCTCGGCGATGGCGGCGTCGACCGCGGCCGGGTCGCCGCCGTCGGCCGGCGAGGGGACGTGCCAGTCGAGCGCCAGGTTGCCGGGCGCCTCCGGCCAGAGCTGCGGCGCGTCGGGCAGCACGGCGCGCTGCACGTCGACGACGGGCGTGCGCTCCTCGTAGGAGACCTCGACCAGCTCGGCGGCGTCCTGGGCCGCCAGCGCCGTCTCGGCCACCACCAGGGCGACCGGCTCGCCGGTGTGCATCACGGTCCCGGCCAGCACGGGCCGGTGCGGGACGACCAGCGGCGCGCCGTCGCGGCCCGGGGTCGGCGGATGCCAGGCGACACTGGCGAGCCCGGCCTTCGCCATGTCGGCCGCGGTCAGGACCGCGAGCACGCCCGGCACCGCCAGCGCCGCCGCGCTGTCGATCGCCGTCACCCGCGCATGGGCGTGCGGCGCCCGCACGAAGGCGGCATGGGCCTGGTTGTCGGCGGGCGCGTCGGCGACGAAGCGGCCGGCGCCGCGCAACAGCGGCGCGTCCTCGACCCGATAGCGTGCGATGGCAGCGGTAGCCGTCGTGTCGTCCATGGGGGTTCCTCGTCCGGCTTCTTCTTCGTCTCCCGCCGCTGCCGGCACGGCGGGACGGCCGTGGCGATCCTAGCCGAACAGCGCGAGGCCGATCAGCCCCAGCGTGCCGACCGCGACGCGCCACCAGACGAACAGGCCGAATCCGTGCCGGGCGACGAAGCCCAGGAAGGTCTTCACCACGATCCAGCCGAACACGAAGGAGGAGACGAAGCCGACCGCGACCAGGATCAGGTTGTTGGTGCTCATCTGGCCGCCGCCCTTGTAGAGGTCGTAGGCGAAGGCGCCGACCATGGTCGGCATCGCGAGCCAGAACGAGAATTCGGCGGCGGAGCGCCGGTCGGCGCCCAGCAGCATGGCGCCGACGATGGTGGCGCCGGCGCGCGACACGCCCGGGATCATCGACACGCACTGGATCAGACCGATCCCGAGATACATTTTCAGCGGGAACTCGGTCGCCTCGTCGTAGCGCGGCTTGAGGTCGAGGTGGTCGACGAAATACAGCACCGCCGCCCCGGCGATCAGCGAGAAGCAGATGATCCAGGGATTGAACAGCACCGACTTGATGAAGCCGTGGGCGAGCGCCCCGACGATGGCGGCCGGCAGGAAGGCGATCAGCACGCCGATCACGAAGCGCCGCGCGTACTCGTCCGTGAACATGTGGGTCGCCAGCAGCAGCAGCTTGCGGAAGTAGATCGACAGCAGCGCCGCGATGGCGCCGAGCTGGATCAGCACCGCGAAGGTCTTGCCGAAATCCTCGTCGTCGAAGCCGAAGAAGTGCTCGACCAGCAGGAGGTGGCCGGTCGACGAGACTGGCAGGTACTCGGTCAGCCCTTCGATGAAGCCGAGAAAGGCGGCCTTGAACAGATCGAGAAGCATGCTCGGCTCCGGTACGGGCGGGCGGTCGCCCGCGGACGGCTGCGCGCTTTTCGCAGATCGGGGGGCCGCCCGGCAAGGGCGGC
>NZ_NPEX01000442.1 GCF_003258865.1 Rhodoplanes roseus
CGACCTCTCCCCGCGCGCGGGGAGAGGTGAAGGGCGGCCGGCGCTGCGGCGAACACATCTTCACGGCGAGCCTCCCATGACAGCCGCCGCCCTGTTTCTCGGATTTGTCGTGCTGTTCGTGCTCGGCACGCCGGTCGCCGTTGCGCTCGGGCTCGCCGGCACGCTCGCCATCTGGCTCGGCGACCTCGGCGTGATGAGCGTGCCGACCCAGGCCTACACGGGCATCGCCAAGTATCCGCTGCTGGCCGTGCCCATGTTCGTGCTGGTCGGGGCGATCTTCGATCGCTCCGGGGTGGCGCTGCGGCTGGTCAATTTCGCCACCGTGCTGATCGGGCGGCGCGCCGGCTCGCTCGCCGCCGTCACCGTGATGGTGAGCATGTTCCTGGGCGGCATCTCCGGCTCCGGCCCGGCCAACGCCGCCGCGGTCGGCGGCGCCATGATCGGGGCCTTGTCGCGGGCCGGCTATCCGCGCGCCTTCTCGGCGAGCGTGATCGGCGCGGCCGCGGCGACCGACATCCTGATCCCGCCCTCGATCGCCCTGATCATCTATTCGGTGCTGGTGCCGCAGGCCTCGGTGCCGGCGCTGTTCGCGGCCGGCATGATCCCCGGAATTCTGGCCGGGCTCGCGCTGCTCGGGCCGATCTTCTGGATGTCGAACAAGCACGGCTTCGGGCTGGCGGAAAAGGATCTGCCGCGGCCGCCGTTCTGGACATCGCTGCGCGAGGCGAGCTGGGGCCTGATGGCTCCGGTGCTGATCCTCGGCGGCATGCGGGCCGGCTGGTTCACGCCGACCGAGGCCGCCGTGATGGCCGTCGTGTACGGCCTGTTCGTCGGCTTCGTGATCTACCGCACCCTGACGCTGCGTGACCTCTACGAGATGTTCGTCGAGGCCGCCGAGATCTCCGGCGTGATCCTGGTGGTCGTCGCGCTCGCCTCGATCTTCGGCTATGCGGGCTCGACGCTCGGCGTGTTCGACCGCGCCGCGCAGGCGATCGTCGCGACCGGCGGCAACCAGTACGTCATCCTGGGCATGCTGATCGTCATGCTGATCGTCATCGGCATGTTCCTGGACGGCGTCTCGACCTTCCTGATCCTGCTGCCGCTGCTGATGCCGATCGCCCAGAAATTCGGCTGGGACCCGGTGTGGTTCGGCGTGCTGCTGACGCTGAAGATCGCCATCGGCCAGTTCACCCCGCCGATGGCCGTCAATCTCATGGTCTCCTGCCGGATCGCCGGCGTGCCCATGGAGGCGACGCTGCGCTGGGTCGGCCCGCTGATCGGCGCCATGTTCGTCGTGCTGATCCTGCTGATCGCCGTGCCGGATCTGGCGCTCTGGCTGCCGCGCGTGCTGGGCTACTGATTCTTGGTCCCGCGGGGGGCCTTACAGGGTATTTTACGTCCCGGCGCGCCGGTCCGGACAACAAAGGACCGCCCGACGCCGAAAAATTGGTCTTTATGCTGCAGTGCAACATTCACGCTCCTGCAGTATGATGATGCCCGGGGCGGAGTCGGCGCGCAGGCGCCCGGCGCGCCGTCACATGAATTTCGGTGATTTTTTTCGTGTTGAACATCGACATGACGCTACCGACCGACCATGCGCACCGCTTCGCCCTGAGCGACGAGGTTCACGCGCGTCCGCCAGAAGCCCTGACGACGCCGTCGCGGGTGTCCTATCTGGCGCTCGTCTCGCCGTGGGAGGAGCGCGAGGCCGAGTGGCAGGGCATCTGCGATCTGGCCCGCCGGTTCGGCGCGCCGGCCCCGTTTCCGGGCGCTAACCACTACAGCGGCCAGCTCGGCGACTTCCGGCTCGTATGGGAGCGGCACGGCGAGTTCGCCCGCTACACCTTCATCGCGGCGGGTCTCGGCAGCAGCGAGGATCCGTTCGCCGAGCCGGCGATCGCACTCGCCCCGGCGAGCTGGATCGCGTCGCGGCCCGGGCAGGTGATCGTCGCGGCGCATGCCGCCGTGGTGACGGCCGACGACGGGCCGTCGGATCCGGAAATCGTGTCGACGGCCCTGTTCCGCGGCAACGCGCTGGTCGGCGGCCCGGTGTCGGATCGCGCCGCCGTGGCCTTCACGGATCTGCGCATCCACAGCGACGGCTTCGGCCGCTTCCTGATCCAGGACCGGCACCTCACGCCGCTCCAGGCCGGCCGGCTGATGCAGAGGCTGCTCGAAATAGAGACGTACCGGATGATGGCGTTGCTGGCGCTGCCGGTCGCCCGCGACCTCGCGCCCTTTCTGTCCGAGCGGGAGCGCGAGCTCGCCGAGATCACCGACGCGCTGGTCGCGGCCGGCGAGTCGGACGAGCCGGTGCTGCTCGAGCGACTGACCCGGCTCGAGGCCGAGATCGAGAGCCGCGAGGCCGCCAACCTGTTCCGCTTCGGCGCGGCGCTCGCCTATCACGACCTGGTCCAGCGCCGAATCTCGGAATTGCGCGAAGAGCGCATCCAGGGAATCCAGACGCTGCGCGAGTTCATGGAGCGCCGGCTGGTGCCCGCCATGAACACCTGCAAGGCGGTCTCCGAGCGGCAGGCCTCGCTCTCGGCCCGCGTCGCCCGCGTCACCCAGCTCCTCTCGACCCGCGTCGACGTGACCCGCGAGCGGCAGAACCGCGCCGTGCTCGAATCGATGAACCGGCGCGCCAAGCTGCAGCTCCAGTTGCAGTCGACCGTCGAGGGCCTCTCGGTCGCCGCCGTCACGTATTACGTCGTGGGTTTGATCGGCTACCTGGCGAAGGGTGCCTCTACGGCCGGCCTGCCGATCAGCCCGGAGATCGCGATGGGCGCCAGCATTCCGGTGGTGGCCGGCGCGGTGTGGCTGGCGTTGCGCGGTTTCCGGAAGCGGGTCGCGCACGGCGAGCCGTGACGCGGGGCTCAGCCCCGTCGAGAATTTGCAACGCCCTGTGCCCGCCGGCACACACCCGACACCGCGGCGCCCCAATCCCGTCAACCTCCTGCTTATCGTGACGGTACGATCCCGCACGGGAGCGCGCGTTTTTCTGCATCGCGTGACCCGCGCCAACGATCCCGGCGCACGCCTTCGTCCACGACGCGCGCCGTCGTCCGCCGCGTCGAAAACGACATCCAAACATCACAACGTGTAACGAGGAATCGAATGCAAAAGCTCCAGCGGTTGCTCCTGGCGGGCACCGTCCTGTCCGGTCTCGCAGGCGTGCAGGCCCTGGCGGCCCCCCTGATGATCGCGCAGGCCCCGGCGACCGAGGAGCAGCGCCCCGGGCAGCGTCCCGCGCCCGGTCAGCCGCCGCGTCCGGGCCAGCCGCCCGGTCAACCGCCGGCCCAGCGCCCCGCGC
>NZ_NPEX01000443.1 GCF_003258865.1 Rhodoplanes roseus
CCCGCATAGAGCAGCGTGTAGCCGTCCGGCGTCGCATTGGCGACCATCTGGCTGCCGATATTGCCGCCGGCGCCGGGCTTGTTCTCGATCACGAAGGGGTGGCCGAAGCGCGCCTCGAGCCTCTCTGCCACGATGCGGGACAACAGATCGACCGAGCCACCGGCCGGATACGGAACGATGATCCGCACGGGCCGGTCGGGCCACACGGTGGGGCCGCTCGCCCGCACGGTCGCGGCGACGACCGCGGCCGCTCCGACGGCGAGGCAGCCCGCCGCGAGGGCGCGCCGCGTGAGTCCTGGACGAGGCTCCATGTCGATCTCCGGTCCGATCTCGGGTCCGTGCCGCGGATCAACCGTGGCAGGCCCGCCCGGTGAGCAGGGGCTCGTCGCCTTCCTCGGCGCATGCCGCAGGATTGACCTCCGCCGTCGCCTCGCCGCCCTGCCCCGCCATGGTCGTCATGCCGAGCTTGTCGAGGAGCTGCAGGTCGCGGTCGGGACCGGGATTCGGGGTGGTGAGCAGCTTCGGGCCGTAGAACATCGAGTTGGCGCCGGCCAGGAAGCACAGCGCCTGGATCTCCTCGCTCATCTTCTCGCGGCCGGCCGAGAGGCGGACGAAAGACTTCGGCATGACGATGCGGGCGACCGCGATGGTGCGCACGAACTCGAACGCGTCGAAGTCCTTCTCGTCCTCGAGCGGCGTGCCCTTCACCTTCACCAGCATGTTGATCGGCACCGACTGGGGATGCTCCGGCATGGTGGCCAGCGAGTGGATCATGCCGACCCGGTCCTCGCGGCCCTCGCCCATGCCGACGATGCCGCCGGAGCACACATTGATGCCGGCCTCGCGCACCGCCGCGAGCGTGTCGAGGCGATCCTGGAAGGTCCGGGTGGTGATGATGTTGCCGTAGAATTCCGGCGAGGTGTCGATGTTGTGGTTGTAGTAGTCGAGGCCCGATTCCTTGAGCCGCAGCGCCTGCTCGGGCGACAGCATGCCGAGCGTCATGCAGGTCTCCATGCCGAGATCCTTGACGCCCTCGACCATGGCGCAGACGACGTCGAGGTCGCGCTCCTTCGGGCTGCGCCAGGCGGCGCCCATGCAGAACCGGGTCGAACCGGCCGCCTTGGCGCGGCGCGCCTCGGCCAGCACCTTCTCGACCTCCATCAGCTTCTCGGCCGGGAGCTTGTCCTTGTGCCGGGCGCTCTGCGGGCAGTAGCCGCAGTCTTCCGGACATCCGCCTGTCTTGATCGACAGCAACGACGAGATTTGAATCTCGTTCGGATCGAAATTAGTCCGGTGAATGCGCTGCGCCTCGAAGATCAGCGAGGGAAACGGCAAGTCGAACAGCGCGCGAATCTCGGCCCGCGTCCAGTCGTTACGAACGGCGCCGCCGTGCGTCGGGGCGACGCTCGAAGCGAGATCGGTGGGGATGATGACAGTACGATCGTCCATGGGGCGAGACCTCGATGGTTGACGGCCGGGATACGGGGGTGGGACCCCAGCCGCCAATAGGTGTTTTACGGATACACGATCCGAACGTGCCGGCGAATGTCGGCACAGCATACGCGACGGATCACCCGAAGATCATCCGCATGACGATGTAGCAGACCGACGGGCAGACCAGACAGCCGAAGCCGGTGTAGAAGGTCGCCGTCAGGGCGCCGTAGGGCACCAGACGCGCGTCGGTGGCGGCGAGACCCGCCGCTGTGCCGCTGGTCGTGCCCATCAGGCCGCCATAGACCATGGCGGCCGCCGGGTTGGTCAGGCCGAACGGCTTGGCCAGCAGGGGCGTCAGGATCATGACGGCGATGGACTTGACCACGCCGGCGGCGATCGACAGCGCGATGATGTCCGAGCTGGCCCCGATCGCCGAGCCGGTGACCGGGCCGACGATGAAGGTCACGGCGCCGGCCCCGATCGTGGTGAGGTCGACGGTGCCGCGATACCCGAACGCGTAGGCGATGACCACGCCCACCACGAACGCCACGAAGGTGCCGACGACGAGCGAAAGGACGCCGGCGATGCCGGCCTTCTTCAGCTCCTCCATCCGCACGCCGTAGGCGGTCGAGATGATGCAGAAGTCGCGCAGCATGGCGCCGCCCATCAGGGCGAAGCCGGCGAACAGCGGCACGTCGGCGATGCCGCGCTTGCCGTGGGTCAGCATGCCGCCCACGAAAGCCAGGATCAGGCCGACGATGATGGCGACGGCGGAGCCGTGCACCCGGCCGCGGGTGATCTTGTCGGAGAACTGGTAGCACAGCCAGGTCAGCGCGCCGACGAAGACGAAGGCGAAGATGAGAGCACGCGGCTGCGTGAGCTCCATCAGGAACTTGTAGCTGAGATCCATGACTCGCTCCTCAGGCCTTCTTCGGCTGCGCGCCGGCCGGGACGGTTTCCTCGTCACCGAACGTCGAGGTCGCCGCTCCGGCCCATGCGGAGAGGATGCGGATCAGCGGGAACAGCACCACCACCGACACGATGCCGGCGAGCAGCGCGACGATCCCGCCGTTCAGGGCGGCGAGAACGTTCTGGGTCGACGCCATCGCGATGACGACCGGAATGTACATCGCGTTCCAGAACAGGATGCCCTGCTCGGTCGTCTTGGGCATCATGCCCTTCTGCTTGAGATAGTTCGTCAGGAACACCAGAATCAGCATGGAGAAGCCGACGCCGCCGATGTCACCGTCGATTCCTAGCAGCTTGCCGAGGACGAGGCCTATGGCCGTGCCCACGAACATGCAGATGCCGAGAATCATAACCCCGTAGATGACCATAGTTACCCCCAGATGGTCGGTCGAGGATCGCTCGTGGTCCGGAGCGAGGCTCCGGACCGGTCGCGCACTTATTCGATCACCATGATGAGGCCGCCGGGCTTCAGCCGGTCGCCCACGGCGACAGAGATCGACTTCACCGTGCCGTCGACGGGCGACAGCAGCGGCGTCTTCATCTTCATCGCCTCGAGCACGGCGACCTCGGTTCCCTTGGAGACCGCGTCACCGACGGCGACCTTCAGGGCATCCACCTTCGAAGGCATCTTGGCTTTGAGATCCATCATCAGACTCCTTGTTGAAGTTCGAGCGGGTATGCAGGAGCGTGCGACGCCGCCGGGCTCCGGCCCGGAGCGACCGCCCGCAATGCCTCGTCGCGGGAGAGGAGGCGGACATCGGCCAGGCTGCGGCCCAGCACGGTGCGCGACTCCGAGAACAGCTCGGCGAGCTTGACGCCGTAGCCGTTGGCGAGATCGACCTCGGCATCGAGCCGCAGGCCGTGGCGGCGGCCGATCACGGCGGCCGCCCCCGCGAAGGCGGCGAGC
>NZ_NPEX01000444.1 GCF_003258865.1 Rhodoplanes roseus
ACCCGGAATCCAGCCACGAATTCGGAACCCGGCGCTGGATTCCGGGCTCGCGGGCTCACGCCCGCGCCCCGGAATGACCATCGAACGAGGGGCGAGGCGGTCGGGCATCGCCGTCACCATCGGTAGCGCACCGAGCCGACCACGGTGCGCGGGCTGATCCACTGGCAGCCGCCCGTGGTGGTGCACAGCGTCTGCTCGCGGTCGAACAGGTTGGTCACGTTGAGCGCGAAGCGGGCGCCCTTCCAGTCGTAGGACAGCGCCGCATCGACCACGGTCTGCGCGTCGTTACGGATGGTGTTGGTGTAGTCGGCCCAGGTCGGGCCGATGTAGCGGACGCCGCCGCCGAAGCCGAACCCGGCCAGCGCGCCGGACTGGATCGTGTACTTGGCCCATGCCGAGGCCTGCTGCTCCGGAATCAGCACCGGGACGTTGCCGACCTCGCCGGTCTTGTTGCTCTGCGTCACCTGGACGTCCTGGATGGAGCCCGAGACGATCAGGTCGAGCCCGGCGAGCGGCGTCGTCGTAGCCTGGAACTCGAGACCGCGTGACGACACCTCGCCGGTCTGCACATTGAAGGTCATGTGTGCCGGATCGGTGGTCAGCACGTTCTGCTGGACGATGTCGAAGGCCGCGAACGTCACCAAAGTCTGGCTGCCCGGCGGCTGCCACTTGACGCCGATCTCGTACTGCCGGCCCGTGGTCGGCTTGTACGGCGCGCCGTAATAGTCGGTGCCGGTGGTGGGCAGGAACGAGGTCGCATAGCTCGCATAAGGCGCGACGCCGTTGTCGAACAGATAGGTGAGCCCGACCCGCTTGGTGGTCGCGGTGTCGTTGGTGACGGTCTCGACATTGGTGACGCGGTTGGTGTTGTCGAGCTCGGCACGGTCGTGGCGCACGCCGAGGGTGAGCAGCCACTTGTCGAGCTTGACCTGGTCCTGCGCGTAGATGCCGGCTTGGTTGAGCTTCTGATCGGTGCTGGTCTGGACGATCGTCGCGGGCGCGATCGCGATCCCGTAGACCGGGTTGATCACGTTCAGCGAATACGTTCCCGGACTGCGGCTGTACACCGTGTCGAGGCCCAGATTCTGGTAGTCGAAGCCGACCAGCACGGCGTGCGAGAGCGGGCCGGTGAGAAACTTGAGGTGGGCCTGATTGTCGAGCGTGAAGGCATCGGCCTTGTCCTTGGACTCGTAGGCGATCCGGCTCAGCGACGTGGCATTGTTGTAGAGCGCCCCGGTGAGATACCGATAGTCCAGCGACAGCGACGTGTAGGCCATGTTCTGCTTGACCGTCAGCACGTCGTTGAAGCGGTGCTCGAACAGCGAGGCGACGCGATACTGCTCCTGATCGAACACGTTCCAGTTCGGATCGCCGAGATAGAGCGGCAGCGCCCTGATGCCGACGACGACGTTACCGGCCCCCAGCTTGGCGTTCGACACCGGGAAGGCGTTGCCGGTCTTGTCGTGCATGTACTCGGTGAGGATCGTCCACTTGGTGTCGGCGTTCGGCTGCCAGGTGAAGGCCGGGGCGACGTAGAGGCGATCGTCCGGCACCCATTGCGAGAAGTGCCGGATCGCATTGTCGCTGTCGCGGGCGAGGCCGGTCAGGCGGAACTGGTACTTGCCCTCCTTGTCGGCCGCCCCGCCGACGTCGAACGCGCCCTGGAAGCGATCGAAGTTCCCGAACGTGCCGACGATCTCGGCGAACGACACCGGGGTCGGCCGCTTGCTGATCTTGTCGATCACGCCGCCCGGCCCGGTCTGGCCGTAGAGCACCGAGCCGGGGCCGCGCATCACGTCGATGCGCTCCAGCCCGTAGGGATCGACCCGCAACACCGTGAAATTGCCGGTGTCGAACTCGCGCATGCCGTCGCGATAGCCGCCCGAGCCCAGGGTGCTGAAGCCGCGGATGTAGACCGTGTCGTAGCGCGGATCCCGGCCGCCCGCCGAGGTGGTGACGCCGGGCGTGTACTGCAGCGCCTCGGTGACGGTCTGCACGGCGCGGTCGCGCATCTGGTCGCGGGTGACGACCGACACCGACTGCGGCACCTCGATGATCGGCGTGTCGGACTTCGAGCCGGCGGCGCTGCGGGTCGCGACGTAGCCGTCGACCGGTCCCCAGGCGTTTTCCGTGGTGGCGCCGACGCCGGTCACCTGGATCTCGTCGAGCTGGATGCCGCTCTGCGCGTTCGCCTGCATGGCGGCGGAGCGCGGATCGTAGATCGTGACGGTCGTGTCGTTGGCCCAGCGCCAGACCAGGCCGGTTCCGTTCAGGAGCCGCTCCAGCGCCGTGTCGGGGCGCAGCGCGCCGGCGACACCCGGGCTCGCCTTGCCGGTGGCGATCTCGGGCGCGTAGCTCACCTGCAGCCCGCTCTGCCGGCCGAAGGCGACCAGCGCGGCGGCGAGCGAGCCGGCCGGCACCGCGAAGGAGGTCGAGGTCGCCTCGGCCTGGGCCCGGGCTTCTCCGGCGCCCGCCAGCGGCGCGACGGCCAGCCCGGCCGCGACGGCGACCTGCACGATCCTGCTTCGACGCTGACTCATTCCCCTGCCCCGATCGCTCGACACGCCTGCGGCGCCCCCGCACCGCAGCCCCATTCAGGTAGGACGCGCGAGCGCCGCCGGTTTTCATCACCGGAGCATCGATTGGAGCATTTCAAATCTTGGACAGGACCGTGAGCCAGGGCGACAGGTCGCGCACATGGCCGTCGAACGGCGCCACCACGGCCTCCAGGGCGCGACGCGGGTCGCGCAGGTCGAAGATGCCGCTGACCCGCCGGTCGCCGAACCCGGGCGCCACCACGACACGGCCCGGATGCCAGCGGGCGATGCGGGCGACGACCACGGCGATCGGCTCGCGTTCCGCCACCACGACATTGTCGCGCCACGCGGCCCGCAGGCCGGCGTCGCGCGAGCCGCTGGCGGTCGATCGCGCGCTCTCGTCGAAGGCGAGCCAGTCGCCCGGCTCCAGCGTCGTCTCGAACGGGCCGGTGCCGCGGTCGAGCCGCACCGCGATGCGTCCGGTGTCGGCTGCGGCGGTCAGCCAGCTCGCATCGTGCGACACCTCGAAGGCGGTGCCGAGGGCGACCACCGTCAGCGGCCCGCACACCGCGCGGAACGGGGCCCCGGCCTGCGGGGCGACGTCGACATAGACCATGCCGGCCAGGAGATCGACGGTGCGCGCGCCCGGCGTAAAAGCGAGCCGCAGCGCGCTGTCGGGCCCGAGCGTCGCGGCGCTGCCGTCGGGCAGCGGGACGCGCCGCACCTCGCCCGTGCCGGTGATCACGTCGGCCCGTGCCCGCAGCGTCAG
>NZ_NPEX01000445.1 GCF_003258865.1 Rhodoplanes roseus
TTTGAGGTATGCGCCGTAGTTTGTCTTTTCGTATCGCTTGGCGAGACGGAGGAGGGTTTCGGCGTCGATGAAGCCCTGGAGGTAGGCGATCTCCTCGAGGCAGCCGACCAGGAGGCCCTGGCGGGCCTGGATGGAGCGGACGAACTCGGAGGCCTCCAGGAGGGCGTCGTGGGTGCCGGTGTCGAGCCAGGCATAGCCGCGGCCGAGCTTGACGACCTCGAGCGCGCCCAGCTCCAGATAGATGCGGTTCACGTCGGTGATCTCGAGCTCGCCGCGCGGCGAGGGCTTCAGGTCGGCGGCGATGTCGAGCACCCGGTTGTCGTAGAAGTAGAGCCCGGTCACGGCCCAGGGCGACCGGAACGTGGTGGGCTTCTCGATCAGCTCGACGGGCCGGCCGGCGGCGTCGAACACCACCACGCCGTACTGGCTCGGGTCGCGCACGAAGTAGCCGAACACGGTGGCGCCGGCGTCGGAGGCCGCCGCCTTGGCCAGCTCGGCCGACAGGCCGTGGCCGTAGAAGACGTTGTCGCCGAGGATCAGGCACACCTTGTCGGCGCCGACGAAGTCGCGCCCCAGCACGAAGGCGTGGGCGAGCCCCACCGGCTTCTCCTGCACCACGTAGTCGATCGCGATGCCCCAGGTCGAGCCGTCGCCCAGCAGTTGCCGGTAGAAGCCCAGATGCTCCGGTGTCGAGATCAGCAGCACCTCGCGGATGCCGGCCAGCATCAGCACCGACAGCGGATAGTAGATCATCGGCTTGTCGTAGACCGGCAGAAGCTGCTTGTTCACCGCCAGCGTCGCCGGATAGAGCCGCGTGCCGCTGCCCCCGGCCAGGATGATGCCCTTCATGCGTCGTTCGTCCTCTGCAGCAGCCGGTCGAGGGTCGCGGCCAGCGCGGCGCGCCAGTCGGGCTGGATGACGGGAAAGCGCGCCAGCGTCGCCGCGCAATCGAGCCGCGAGTCCGCCGGCCGCTTCGCCGGGGTCGGATACTCGGCCGTGGTGATGGCGAGCACCTGCGGCACCTTGGGAAGCCGCGGCCCGGCGATCTCGAAGATGGCGCGGGCGAAGCCGCACCACGTCGTCTCGCCCGCATTGGTGAAGTGGAAGGTGCCGCCCGGTTCGCTCGGCTCGTCGACGAGCCGAGCCGCGATCGCCAGGCAGGCGGCGGCCAGATCGGCCGCCGTGGTCGGCGTGCCGCGCTGGTCGTCGACCACCTTCAGCACGTCGCGCTCGGCGCCGACCCGCAGCATCGTCGCGAGAAAGTTGCCGCCGAACGGGCCGTAGACCCAGGCGGTGCGCAGGATCACGGCGCGCGCGCCGGCGGCGCGAACGGCGCGCTCCCCCGCCTCCTTGCTGGCCCCGTAGGCGCCGAGCGGCGCCACCGGATCGTCCGGCCGATAGGGCGCGCCCTTGCGCCCGTCGAACACGTAGTCGGTCGAGACGTGGACGAGCGGAATGCCCTTGGCGGCCGCCGCGGCGGCGAGCCGGCCCGGCACCTCGGCATTGAGCACGTGGGCCAGGTCGCGCTCGGCCTCGGCCTTGTCCACCGCCGTGTAGGCGGCCGCGTTGACGATCACGTCGGCGTCCTGCGCCGCGACGAAGGCCTCGATGCCGCCCGGCGCGGCGAGGTCGAGCTCCTGGCGGGTCGGCGCCACGATCCGCAGATCCGGACCGGCCCGGAGCAGACACTCGCGGCCGAGCTGGCCGGTGCCGCCGAGAAGCAGAATGTTCATCCCGATGTCCCGATCCGTCCGCCTAGCGCACCACGGCGAGGCCGCGCCGCGCCGCGGCGTCGTGGGTCTTCAGCAGCGGCTCCCACCAGGCGCGATTGTCGAGATACCAGCGCACCGTGCGCCGGATGCCGGTCTCGAACGACTCCTGCGGCCGCCAGCCGAGCTCGCGCTCCAGCTTGGAGAAGTCGATGGCGTAGCGGAAGTCGTGGCCGGGACGGTCGCGCACGAAGGTGATCAGATCCGAATGCGGCCCCGCCGGGCGCGGCGCCAGCTCGTCCAGCACGCCGCACAGCGTCGTCACCACGTCGATGTTGCGCCGCTCCGCCGCGCCGCCGACGTTGTACGTCTCGCCCACCCGGCCGCGCGCCACGATCGAAGCGAGCGCCCGCGCATGGTCCTCCACGAACAGCCAGTCGCGCACGTTCCGGCCCTCGCCGTAGACCGGCATCGGCTCGCCGAACAGGCCCTTGATCAGGGTCAGCGGGATCAGCTTCTCGGGGAAATGCCGCGGCCCGTAATTGTTCGAGCAGTTCGAGATCACCACGGGCAGGCCGTAGGTGTGGCCCCAGGCGCTGACCAGATGATCCGACGCAGCCTTCGAGGCCGAGTAGGGCGAGCGCGGATCGTAGGGCGTCGTCTCGGTGAACAGTCCCTCCTCGCCCAGCGCGCCGAACACCTCGTCGGTCGAGACGTGGTGGAAGCGGAACGCCGTCGCCCGCTCCGGCGACAGCCCACGCCAATGCGCCAGCGCCGCCTGCAGCAGCGTGCAGGTGCCGACCACATTGGTCTGGATGAAGTCCATCGGCCCGTCGATCGAGCGGTCGACATGGCTCTCGGCCGCCAGATGCATCACCGCCTCGGGGTCGAACTCGGCGAACAGCGCCGCCAGTCTCGGCGCGTCGCAGATGTCGGCGCGCGCGAACCGGTAGCCCGGCTTGCCCTCCAGGCTCGCCAGCGAGGCGAGGTTGCCCGCATAGGTGAGCTTGTCGACCACCAGCACCACGGCGCCGAGATCGTCGACCAGGTGATGCGCCACGGCCGAGCCGATGAAGCCCGCCCCGCCCGTCACCAGAATCCGCCTGCCCCTCAGCATCTGCGCCTCACCCTGTGCCCTTCGCTCCCGCCTCACGCCGGCCCCAGCGCCCGGAGCGGCTCGCCGTCATAGGCGAACGGGCTCTCGAACGCCGCGAGGCGCGGATACGTGGTGTCCTTGTCCGACAGGCTCACGTCGGCGCGCTCCACCGGCCAGGGAATCCCGATCTGGGGATCGTCGAACGCGATGCCGCCCTCGCACGCCGGTGCGTAGAAGTCCGTCACCTTGTAGGCGACGTCGCAGTCGTCATCGAGCGTGCAGAAGCCGTGCGCGAAGCCGACCGGAATCCACAGCTGCTCGCCCCGCTCCGCCGTCAGCTCCGCCGCGACGAACCGCCCGAAGGTCGGCGACCCGCGCCGGATGTCCACCGCCACGTCGTAGATCCGCCCGCGCAACACCCGCACCAGCTTCCCCTGCCCGTGCGGCGGAACCTGGAAATGCAGCCCACGCACCGTCCCGCGCCGCGCCGAGTAGGA
>NZ_NPEX01000446.1 GCF_003258865.1 Rhodoplanes roseus
GGCGCCGGCTCGACCCGGCCGCCGTCGCGGCGGTCGCCGCCACCCTGCCCGGCGTCGCCGACCAGGGGCTGCGGGACGCCCTCGCCCGCCTCGGCGCGGCGGTGAAGCGCCGCTGACCTCCGGCGGAACGCGCCTCCGTCCGGCCGATCAAGCGGACGTGACCATGGCAATCTCGCCACAAAGCGTCGCCAGATTGCCTGTTCTGCGCAAACCCGCTAGCCAACCAACCGCGTTTCCGGACGAGCCGGACGTAGCGAAGCGAAGCCGAAGAGGATGACCGTGCCCGTCACACGCCGCGAACTCGTCACCAGCGCCTCCTGCCTCGTCGCCGCCGCCGCGCTCGGCGTCCCCGTCGCGGCCCGCGCCGACACGGTCGACATGACGGAGCTGATGAAGCCGAGCGCGCTCGGCGACATCGCCATGGGCAAGGACGACGCCCCCGTCACCATCGTCGAATACGCCTCGATGACGTGCACGCACTGCGCCCATTTCTCGCGGGAGGTCTTCCCGAAGATCAAGGAGCGCTACATCGACAGCGGCAAGGTGCGCTACATCCTGCGCGAGTTCCCGCTCGATCCGCTCGCCGCCGGCGCCTTCATGCTGGCCCGCTGCGCCGGCAACGACAAATACTATCCGATCGTCGAGACGCTGTTCGAGCAGTTCAACAAGTGGGTCGTGCAGAACCCGATCCCGCCGCTGCTCGCCATCGCCAAGCAGGCCGGCTTCACCCAACAGACCTTCGAGGCCTGCCTGCAGAATCAGAAGCTGCTCGACGGCATCGACGAGGTCCGCAAGCGCGGTTCGCAGGCCTTCAAGATCGAATCGACCCCCACCTTCTTCGTCAACGGCGAGCGTGTCGTCGGGGCCCTGCCGCTCGACGAATTCTCCAAGGTCATCGACAAGTATATCAAGGCGTGAGAAGCGCTTAGCGCTTACCACCGGGTGCGGCGGCGCGGACTTTCCCGCGTCGCGCGCCGGACGCCGGCGGTGGACAAGCCGGCCGGCCCTGTTGCCTTCGCGGCCGCGATCGATTCATTCTCCGCCGCGATGCGGCAGACCTCGACCCCATCGGGCCCGAGCCCGTTCCTGACATGCGTGCCGGCGGCGACGCCGCGCGCGCCCGATGTCTCGCGTGCCCCGGGAGCCCTCGGATCATGAAGTTCAAGCGACTGCGCCTGATCGGCTTCAAGTCCTTCGTCGAGCCGACCGACTTCGTCATCGAGCCCGGCCTCACCGGCGTGGTCGGGCCGAACGGCTGCGGCAAGTCGAACCTCGTCGAGGCGCTGCGCTGGGTGATGGGCGAGGCGTCGCACAAGGCGATGCGCGCCGCCGACATGAACGACGTGATCTTCTCGGGCAACCAGAAGCGCCCGGCCCGCAACACCGCCGAAGTCTCGATCCTGATCGACAACACCACCCGCACGGCGCCGGCCCAGTTCAACGGCGACGATACGCTGGAGGTGTCGCGCCGCATCGAGCGCGAGCAGGGCTCGGTCTACCGGGTCAACGGCCGCGACGTGCGGGCCCGCGACGTGCAGATCCTGTTCGCCGACGCCTCGTCGGGCTCGCGCTCGCCGGCGCTCGTGCACCAGGGCCGCATTGGCGAGATCATCCAGGCGAAGCCCGAGCAGCGCCGCCGCGTGCTGGAGGAGGCCGCCGGCATCTCGGGCCTGCACGCGCGCCGCCACGAGGCCGAGCTGCGGCTGCGCGCCGCCGAGCAGAACCTGCTGCGGCTCGAGGACGTGATCGGCCAGCTCGTCAATCAGGTCGAGTCGCTCAAGCGCCAGGCGCGCCAGGCGGTGCGCTACAAGGCGCTGTCCGGCCATGTCCGCAAGGCCGAGGCGACGCTGTTCCACGTCCGCTTCAGCCAGGCGATGGCCGAGGTCGCGGCGGCCGAGCAGGCCAAGGACGAGAGCGCCCGCGCCGTGGTCGAGCGCACCTCGCTGCAGGCCGAGACGGCGACCCAGCAGGCCCTCACGGCCGCCTCGCTGCCGGCGCTGCGCGACGCCGAGGCCAAGGCCGCCGCCGCGCTGCAGCGCCTCGTCTCGGCCCGCGACGTGCTGGAGCGCGAGGAGGCCCGCGCCAACGAGCGTATGGCCGAGCTGATCCGCCGCAGCGAGCAGATCGCCCGCGACCGCGACCGAGAGGCCCAGCTTCTCGCCGACGCCGACGGCACGATGGAGCGGCTGGAGGCCGAGCGCGAGCAGCTCGCGACCGACCTCGAGGCCGCGGCCGAGCGCCGCGCCGAGATCGAGGAGCGCGTCGCCGAGGCGGACGCCGTCGTCGCCGCGACCGAGAAGGGCCTGTCCGAGCTGACCGCCGCGCTCGCCGAGGTGACGGCGCGCCGCCGCCAGCTCGAAGGCGCGGTGCGCGCCCAGAGCGAGCGGGCCAGCCGCACCGAGAACGAGCTGTCGAGCGTCACGGCCGACCTCGACCGGATGATGGCCGAGGCCAACGACGCGGTCGACCTGGAGGCGCTGGCCGAAGCGGTGGAGATCGCCAATGCGGCCTCCATCGAGGGCGAATCCGCCTCGGTGCGGGCCGAGGCGGCCCATTCGGGCGCCCGGCAAGCGCTCGACGTCGCCCGCCAGCCGCTGGCGGAGGCGGAGCGCCGCGCCAACCGGCTGGAGACGGAGGCCAAAACCCTCGCCAAGGTGCTGCATGTCGACGCCAAGCAGCTGTGGCCTCCCGTCATCGACGGCCTGAAGGTCGACAAGGGCTACGAGACCGCGCTGGGCGCTGCGCTCGGCGACGATCTCGATGCGCCGGTGGAGCCGACCGCGCCGATCCGCTGGACGCTGGCGGCCGGCGACGGATCCGATCCGGCCCTGCCGGAGGGCATCGAGTCGCTCGGCTCGCACGTCACCCAGGCGCCCGAGGAGCTCAAGCGCCGGCTCGCCCAGATCGGCGTGGTGTCGCGCGCCGACGGGCCGCGGCTCGCCGGGATGCTGAAGCCCGGCCAGCGGCTCGTCTCGCTCGACGGCGACTTCTGGCGCTGGGACGGTTTCGCGGTCGCGGCGCATGCACCGACCGGCGCGGCGCGCCGGCTCGCCGAGCGCAACCGCCTCGCCGATGTCGAGGCCGAGCTGGCGCTCGCCCGCGCCGAGGTCGAGACCCGCCGCGAGGCGGTCGAGGCCGCCCAGGCCGAGGTCCGCGACGCCGCCGAGCAGGAGACCGCGGCGCGCAGCGCCCGCCGCGACCTGCAGCGCGCCGCCGACGCCGCCCGCGCCCGCTACGCCGCCGCCGAGCGCGAGCTCGGCCGGCTGCCCGCCCGCCGGGCCGGCCTGGTCGAGGCGCC
>NZ_NPEX01000447.1 GCF_003258865.1 Rhodoplanes roseus
GCTCGCCGAAAACGCCGATGGCCGGGCCAAAAAGGCCCGGCCATCGCGACAATCGGACGTCAATATCGCCTTGTGTGGCCTAGACGGCCACGGAATGGCGCGAGCGGTTCTGCGGCAGGTAGGCGTCGAAGGCCGCGGCGACGAGGCGGACGAAGGGGCGGCCTTCCTCCGTGATGCTGATGCGGCGGCCGTCGATGCGCACCATGCCGGCGGCGACCAGGCCGTCGAGATCGTGCAGCTCGTGGGCGAAGCTGGTGTCGAGGCTGTCGGTGATCTTGTTGGCCGGCAGCGTGTCGAGATCGACGCCGAGGTCGCACATCAGGCGCTCGATGATCTCGGCCCGCAGCACGTCGTCGCTCGACACTGCGACGCCCTTGATGGTGGTGAGCGAGCCGCTCTCGATCGTGCGCGAGTAGCCGGCGATGTCGACGGCGTTCTGGATGAAGCCCTGCGGCAGCTTGCCGATGGCGCTGGCGCCGAAGCCGATCAGGCCGTCGGCCTCGTCGGTCGTGTAGCCCTGGAAGTTGCGGCGCAGCCGGCCGCCGCGCTGGAGCGTGGCGAGGTCGTCGTCGGGCCGGGCGAAGTGATCGAGGCCGATCGGCACGTAGCCGTGGCTCGCCAGCGTGCGAGAGGCGGCGCGCGCCTGCTCGATGCGCTCGCCCGGGCCGGCCAGGGCGGCGGTGTCGATGAGCTTCTGGTTGCCCTTGAACCACGGCACATGGGCGTAGCCGAACAGCGCCAGGCGGGAGGGATCCAGCGAGGCCGCGAGGCCGGCGCTGCGCTCCACGTCGGCGATGGTCTGCCGCGGCAGGCCGTACATCAGGTCGATATTGATGCGGTCGATCCCGGCCCGGCGCAGCATCGCGGCGGCGTCGCGGACGATCTCGAACGGCTGGACGCGGCCGATCGCGTCCTGGACGTGCGGCGAGAAGTCCTGCACGCCGAGGCTCGCCCGCGTGACGCCGACCGCGGCGAGCGCGTCGGCGAGCTGTTGGGTGAGGCGGCGCGGATCGAGCTCGATCGCGTGCTCGCGCAGGGTCGACAGGTCGAACGAGGTCCGGATCGCATCGACGATGCGGGCGAGGCGCTCCTCGCCCAGGATCGACGGCGTGCCGCCCCCCCAATGGATGTGCACCACCTTGCGGCTGCCGGCGACGGCGGCGACCATGCCGATCTCCTGGATCAGCCGGTCCGTGTAGGCGTCGAGCGGCTCGGAGCGGCGCACCGCCTTGGTGTGGCATCCGCAATAGAGGCAGATGTCCGTGCAGAACGGCACGTGCAGGTAGAGCGACAGGGTGGATCCCGCCGGCAGGGCCGTCAGCCAGCCGGCATAGGTTTTTGCGTCGACGGCCGGCGAGAAGTGCGGCGCGGTCGGATACGAGGTGTATCGGGGAACGTTTCGTTCAGCGAGCGCGATGACACTGTTCATAGCCCAAACTGTAAAGGAAGATTGACGTTCGCGACCTTGATCAAGGTCAAACAGCCGGGCGATCGCGGCCTTCCTTCCGCCGGAACCGCGCCCCGGTTGTGCCGTTGGTCCAGCGAGCCGTGACCCGACCCCGGGCCGGCGGGCCGGCGGGCGGCGGAGCGCCGCCGACGCAAGGCATCCGACCCTCATCACAGGACGCGCAAAATGGGCTTTTTCTCCAAAGACATCCATACGATGGACGATCTCTTCGTGCACACCCTGCGGGACATCTATTACGCCGAGAACCGGATCGTGAAGACGCTTCCGGAGATGATCGAGAAGGCCGGCGACCCGCAGCTCAAGCAAGCCTTCAAGGCCCATCTGGGCGAGACCGAGAACCACATTGCGCGGTTGCAGGAGGTGTTCCGGATGCACGGCATCGAGGTCCGCGGCGTCGACTGCCCGGCCATCGACGGCATCCTGGAGGAGAGCGACGACGTGGCCGGCGAGGTCGACGATCCGAAGGTGCTGGACGCCGCGCTGATCGCCGCCGCCCAGGCGGTCGAGCACTACGAGATCACCCGCTACGGCACCCTGGTCGCCTGGGCCAAGCAGCTCGGCCGCGCCGACTGCGCCCGCGTGCTCGAGAAGACCCTCGAGGAGGAGAAGGCCACCGACGTGAAGCTCACCGCCATGGCGGAAGGCGGCGTCAACACCAGTGCCCGCGCCGCGCGCTGACGCTTTCAGGTGAACGGGCGGCGCGTTCCCTTCAGGGCGCGCGCCGTCCCTGCCGTCGCGGCGCACGCCGCGGAACCGTCGCGACAGCGGAGCCGTGTCGCCGTCTCACACCTGCAGCGTCTCGCCGATGCCGGCCGGGTGTCCGGACGGGAGCTCGGTCAGAAAGTAGCGCGCCGGCTCGTAATGCGTCTGCGCGCAGCCCGGGGCGACAAAACGGTCGCCGCACAGGTCGGCCCGCACGAAGAAGGCGTTGACGCCGCTGAGGCTGCAGCCGACCAGCCGATAGCCTTTCTGCGCCCCGAGGCCGGCGAGGGCGGCGAGGCTGGCGCCGAAATGATTGTCGCCGGACCACGACCGCGTCGGATCGTAGGGCACGACGATCGAGGCCGGCGGCGGCCAGGTCGCGTTGTACTCGATGCAGACGACCCGCGGTGACGTGCGGGTGATCGCTTTCCAGACCCAGTAGTCGTTGTAGTCGATGTCGATCGACAGAAGGTCGATCTCGGCCGGCAGTCCGGCCTCGGCGATGACCCGGTCGATCGTCTCGGCGCTCACCCGGGCCTGGACGATCCGCAGCGCCCCGCTGCGGAGCCAGTGCTCGTGGGTGGTCTGCATCCGTCGCACGTCCGACGGGTCGGCCTCGAGCCACACGCCGCGCCAGCCCTGGTGCAGCAGCCACACCGAATTGCACTCCCGGCCGTCGCCGACCCCGAACTCCAGGAAGCTCTGGTCGGTCGTGCCGATCAGCTCGAAGATGCGGGCGAGCAGCCCGTCCTCGTCGCACTGGGAATAGACCTTGCGGCCGAAGCGCGAGAGGCGGCGCGGGTCGGCGTAGCGCTCGCTCGCGAGCGTACTGTCGACATAGCGCACGAGGTCGAGCCAGGACGCTTTGGGGAGGTCGTGAAAGCTCATGCGGTCCGCTCCGGCCCGACCCGGACGGCGGCTCGGCACGGGCGGAGCACGCCGCCAGTCGCGGCGGCTCGCTCCTACCACGGGAGGACCGCGGCCGCACCCGGCCGCCGGGTGGCGAGAGGGGTGGCCAGGGAGCGGCAAGGGAGCGGCAAGGGACCGGCAAGGGAGCCGGCGAGGGACCGGCGAAGGGGTGGCCAGGGAGACGGAGGTGGGCGAGCGGCGGCGTGGGCCGCCG
>NZ_NPEX01000448.1 GCF_003258865.1 Rhodoplanes roseus
GCGGCGAAGCCGCGCTGCCCAGGGGGAGGTGAAGGGTCGTCGGCTCACGTCCAAACAGCGGAAAAGTCACCGCCCGAAGCCGGGCTTTCCGAATCGCTGCTCGATCCGGTCGAGGAGCTGATCGCGAATCTCGCGATAGGCGTCGAGGCGCTGGGCGCGGGTGCCCTCCTGGGCGGCACCGGGGTCGCTGGTCGGCCAGTATTCCACGTCGACGGCGAGCGTGCGGGTCACCTCGAGGGCGCGGTGATGCGCCTCCGGCGACAGCGTGACGATCAGATCGAAATTGAGCCCTTCGAGATCCTCGAGTTCCTCGAAGGTCATCGGCTTGTGGCCGCTGAGATCGAGCCCGACCTCCTCCATCACGGCCGCCGTGAACGGGTCGGAGTCGCCCTTGCGCACCCCGGCCGAGCCGACATAGCTGCGGTGGCCGAAATACTGGCGGAACATCGCGGCGGCCATCGGCGAGCGCACCGAATTGTAGGCGCACACGAACAGCACTGCACCCGGCGGCCCGCTCTGGCCAGGCGGGGGCATGCTCACCCCTTCCAGTGCAGGACGCTGATCAGCGTGAACAGCCGACGCGCCGTGTCGAAGTCGATCTCGATCTTGTCTCTCAGCCGCTCGATGAGAAGCTCGGATCCTTCGTTGTGCAGCCCGCGGCGGCCGACATCGATCGCCTCGATCTGGCTCGGCGAGGCGGTGCGGATGGCGCCGTGATAGCTCTCGCACATCAGGAAGTAGTCTTTCACCAGGCGCCGGAACGGCGTCAGCGAGAGATAATGCGCCGCCACCGGCGTGCCGTCCTGCTGGCGCACGTCGAACACCAGGCGGTCGTTGGCGAGCAGCAGGCGCAGGCAATAGGGCCCGCCGTCGTGACCGAGCGGGGCGAACAGATTGTCCTCCAGCAGGTCGTAGATGGCGACCGAGCGCTCGTGCTCGATGTCACGATTGCCCGGACCGATCGTGTCCTGGTCGAGCGTGATCTCGACCAGCCGATGATGCTCCCGTCCGGCCCGGCCCGCGCAGGTCATTTGGCGGCCGCTCCCGCCAGCCGCAGCGCCACCGAGCGGGCATGCGCCTCCAGCCCCTCGGCCTTGGCCAGCGTGACGGCGGCCGGCCCGATCGCCGCGAGCTGGTCCGGGCCGCAGCGCAGGATCGAGGTGCGCTTCATGAAGTCGAGCACGCCGAGCCCGGACGAGAAGCGGGCCGAGCGCGCCGTCGGCAGCACGTGGTTGGAGCCGGCCACGTAGTCGCCGACGGCCTCCGGCGTGTGGGTGCCGACGAAGATCGCGCCGGCGTGCCGGATCCGGTCGACCAGCGGCGCCGGGTCCGCGACCGCCAGCTCGAGATGCTCGGCCGCCACCGCGTCGGCGAGGCCGACCGCCTGGTCGAGCGTCTCGACCAGGATCACGGCCCCGTGGTCGCGCCACGACGCCGCGGCGATCTTTTCACGCGGCAGGGTCGCGAGCTGCGACTCGACGGCCGCCTCCACGGCGTGCGCGAAGGCTGCGTCGGTGGTGATCAGGATCGACTGCGCCGCCGCATCGTGCTCGGCCTGGGCCAGCAGGTCGGCCGCGATCCACTGCGGATCGGCCGAGGCGTCGGCGATGATCAGCACCTCGGACGGGCCGGCGATCATGTCGATGCCGACCTTGCCGAAGACGATGCGCTTGGCGGCCGCCACATAGGCGTTCCCCGGTCCGACGATCTTGTCGACCGGCGCGATGGTCGCGGTGCCGTAGGCGAGCGCGGCGACGGCCTGCGCCCCGCCGACCCGGAAAATCTCGTCGACGCCGGCGAGCTGTGCGGCGGCCAGCACCAGCGGCGCGAGCTTGCCGCCCGGCGCCGGGACCACCATCACCAGGCGCTCGACCCCCGCCACCTTGGCCGGGACGGCGTTCATCAGCACCGAGGACGGATAGGCGGCGGTGCCGCCCGGCACGTAGAGGCCGGCCGCCTCGACCGGGGTCCAGCGATAGCCGAGCTCGACGCCGAGGGCGTCGGTGTAGCGCTGGTCCTCCGGGATCTGGCGGCGGTGATAGGCCTCGATCCGATCGCGCGCCAGCGTCAGCGCGGCGATGTCCTCGGGCGGGCAGGCGGCGACCGCGGCCGTGACCTCGGCCGGCGTCACCCGCAGGCCGGCCGCGCCGGCCGTCCCCAGGTCGAGCCCGTCGAATTTTTGAGTGAGCGCCACCAGGGCGTCGTCGCCCCGGGCCTTCACGTCCTCGACGATCGCCCGCACCGCCGCCTCGACGTCGGCGGCCGCCTCGCGCTTGGCCCCCAGCAGGGCGGCGAAGCGGTCCTTGAAATCGGGATCCCGGATGTCGAGACGGACAGGCATGGCAGTGCAGAACCCGCGGGCGGGGAGAGCCGCGCATTGGCGCGCCGGGCGCGCCGATCCTGCTGCCGCCCGGCTGCAGTCGGAGACGCGGCGGGCGCGACGGGGCTCTTTCGGGGGTCCCGGCCGGGATCGGCCGGGCCGGCCGGAACGGGCCGGAAAAGAATCAGCGGGCCGCGGCCGTCAGGCCGGGGCTCGCCTGGTCCTCGTGCGCCGGACAGGCGGTCGTATCCCACACCGGTCCGAGGTCGGCAAGCTCGACCTCCAGGCATTCCACGTCCAGCCGCACCTCGCCGCCGCCCGAGAAGATCAGCACGACGCTGCCGCCGGGCGCCTCGGTCTGCACGAACTCGATGGTGAGGAGGTTGAGGACGACGTCCTTGGCCTGGCACTGCACGTTGCGGCACTTGCAGGCCATCACGCGGTCGAACCGCAAGGCGGTGCGGCGGCGGCGGAAATGCCCGTTCTCGCAGACCGCGCCCTCCCAGTCGAACCGGTCGAGGCCCATCACCAGCCGCTTCTCCTGCGGCCGCCAGATGATGTCGCCCACCTTGACGTGGGAGTCCTGGAGATGGGTCGCGACGATCTCGAGATCGTCCTGGTCGAGTGCGACGAGCTTGAGCTGGTCCATGGCGGCGTCTCCTGCTGAGCCGTAGTTAGGAAACCGACCGGCCATGCACAAGCCTCGATTGCGCCTGGATTTCGCGATTCGGCCGCGCCCCGCGCCGGGCCGCCCGCAAGCCGCCGCGGCGACGCGGAAACCTCGCATTCACCATGCCGGCGATCGGCCGTGGATCGCGCCGGCCCGACGGCCCAGGAGGTGCCCGAGACGGGGCCGTACCGGCCGGTGACGCGAGCGCACCACAATTCGCGGGCAGAACGGCGGGCGGAGCAGAGGGGGCGGGTTCTCGGCCGTGCATGTCGGCCGGGCTGGAGCATCAGGAC
>NZ_NPEX01000044.1:0-4435 GCF_003258865.1 Rhodoplanes roseus
GTGGCGGCTCCGGCCGACACGCCCGCGGACACCCCGCCCGCGGACACCCCGCCCGTGGCCACGGCGCCGCCCGAGCCGATCCCGGCGCCCGTCACCGAGACGGCGGCCCTGCCGCCCGCGCCGGCCGCGGCGGCGCCCCGCAAGCCCGCTCCCGCACCGGCGCGCGCCGCCGAGAAGCCGCGCCCGGCCGTGCGGCCGCCCGCCACGGCCAAGCCGCGGGGAGAGAACGGCAAGGACACGCGTGTCGCCGTCGCCGCGCCGTCGGCCGGCGCGAGCGGTCTCGGCATCGGCCGATCCGACGCGCACTCGAACTATCCGGGCCTCGTCGCCGCCCATCTGGCCCGCTTCAAGCGTTTTCCGGCCGAGGCGCGCCAGCAGGGCAATGGCGGGGTCGCGACGGTGCGCTTCATGCTCGACGGCGGCGGCCGGGTGACCTCGGTGGCGCTGGTCGCCGGCAGCGGGAACCCGGCGCTCGACCGCGAGAGCGTCGAGGTGGTGCGGCGCGCCTCGCCGTTTCCGGCGCCGCCGGACGGGCGGCCGCGCGGCTTCAGCCAGCCGATCCGCTTCAACGTGCGCTGACCGTATCTCCGGCAGGGCGCCGCGCCCGAGGAGGCTTCATGGTTTCGCTGGTTCCGGTCGCGAGCTGGCTCGCCGCCCTTCTGGTCTCCGCCGTCGTGCTGCTGCGCGGTCCGCGGCCCCTGTCGGCCGCCCGGGTCGCCGACGTCCCGCTGCGCTGGATCCTCTTCTTCCCGGTCGGCCTGATGGGCTTGTGGGGGGCGCTCGGCCACATCGCCTTCGCGCAGCAGGCCGCCGCCTCGATCGGCTGGGCGCCGAGCCCGTTCCAGTACGAGGTCGGGGTCGCCAATCTAGGGATCGGGCTGGCCGGGCTCTACGCGGCCTTTCGGGGCTTCGAGGCGCGGCTGGCGACGGCTCTGATGGTCGCGGCTTTCCTGGGCGGTGCGGCGGTCGGCCATGTCCGCGACATTGTGGCGTCCGGGAACCTCGCTCCGGGCAATGCCGGACCGATTTTGGTGACCGACATCGTCACCCCGCTCGCCCTGCTGCTGCTGCTCGCGGTCCGCCGGCGGCGCGGCTGAAAAGCCTTGTCCCGCTGGTGCTTACGTATTCGACCGGACGGTTCGGCGGGCGGTATGGTTCAAGACAACCGTCAGACGAAATTGCGACATGGTCGCAAATCGCCGCGTTGGGCGGACGGTCCTTGCCGTCGATGCCAAGCAATGTCGTGTCGGATCGAAGACGACCAAAGGTCGTCATTGCGCGACCGCCGCGCTCTAGACCCGTAGTCTGGAGTCTTTCTTGGTTCGTGTGTTTCTAAAGTACACTTGGAGTGCATTTGGATATGCTATGATGCTCCAGTAATTCATCTTAGTTAGAACAATTTAAAAGAGTGAATTTCTTTTGCAATCCAGTCGCAGTTGCCCTATCTCAGGACGGAGCCTGCGTTCGCTGATCGTCCCACTGGAAACCGCGTCCGCCATGATCGTCTGTTCCTGCAATGTGATTTCGGACCGCCAGGTCCGCGACGTGGTGAGCGAGCGGGGCACCCGGATCACCAGCCAGGTCTACGGCTGTCTCGGTTGCAGCGCCCAATGTGGCCGCTGCGCCCGGACGATCCGCAAGATCATGGACCAGGCGCTGCTCGCCTGCGCCAAGGACTGTGCCTGCTGCGCGGCGGGCGGCCGCGAGGAGGCTCACGCCGAGCCGCATCGCCTCGGCGAGCCGGCCCACGAGCACGATCATCCCGGCCAGCCGGTCCAGACGGCGGCTCCGGCGGCGCACGAGCACGGCTCGGTGCGCTCCGGGCACGCACAGCTCACGCACCCCCATCCCGTGCACGGCGTTCCCGACTGACAGTCGCGTGACGCAGGGCGGCCTGCCGTTTCGGCAGGTCGGCCGAGAACGGCGCTTTGCGTCGCCGGTGGCGCGTCGTCCGCCTGCCCCCGCTCTTGCCTTGGCCGCCCGGTTCCCGCAGTTTAGAATCACACAAAGGACGCAAGTTCGGATCGCGCCAGGAACGGAGCAGGCAGGATGAAGGGCGACGCGAAGGTCATTGAATACCTCAATAAAGGATTGCGGAGCGAGCTCACTGCCGTGAGCCAGTACTGGCTGCACTATCGCATGCTGGAAAACTGGGGCTACCGTGATCTCGCCAAGAAGTGGCGCAAGGAATCCATCGAAGAGATGGAGCATGCGGACAAGTTCATCGACCGGATCATCTTCCTCGATGGCTTCCCGAACCTGCAGGTTCTCGATCCTCTGCAGATCGGCCAGAACGTGAAGGAGATCCTGGAGTGTGATCTCGCCGCCGAGCAGGGGGCGCGCGCGCTCTACCAGGAGGCTGCGGCCTACTGCGCCTCGGTGAAGGACTTCCCGACCCGCGACCTGTTCGAGGAGCTGATGACGGACGAGGAAGGCCACATCGACTTCCTCGAGACCCAGCTCGACCTGGTCGCCAAGCTCGGCGTGGAGCTCTACTCGCAGCACCATATCGGCGAGCTCGACGAGGACTGATCCGCTGCCTTCGTGTCCTTTGGACAGGCGTTCGTGCGTGGCCGGGTCTCGTCCCGGCCACGCACTTTTCGACCGGAGACCTCCGGGAGCTTTCGACCGGACACGTCCGGGCGCTCGCGGGCGGTCTGGGTCGCGGGCAGGGCGGATCGCCGGGACGGGTCTTCCCGCGTTCCGCGAAAAGTAAAGTCGTTGCTTGTTCCCGGCCTGCAACAGCGGGCCGTCATTGTCGGCGTTCCGAAGGAATACCGGGTTCCTGTCGTATTTGTAATGACGGCCGGCGTGCCGAACGGCTCTAGAATTGCCTGAAATCACGTCGAAGACGGACAGCGACGGGTCCGTCGCACGGCGGCCCGCCGTAACTTTCTTCCGTCCGGGCGAGCCCACCACGACAATGCGGCCGATGAGCGAGCGACACGACACGGAGGCCGGACCTGCCCGGCGCGGGCGTGCGGCCGTCGCCGTCTGCGCGATCGCCATGTTGCCGCTGCTCGGCGGCTGCTTCGTCGACACCGAGAAGCCCGAGCTCGCCCTGGATGTTCCCGGGCAATACAAGGAAGGCCGCGGCAAGGCCGAGGCCGGCCCGCCGCTCGACTGGTGGCGCGGCTTCCGGTCGCGCGAGCTGACCGTGCTGATGGAGGAGGCGCAGACCTCCAACCTCGACATCGCGGCCGCCGTCGCCCGCATCGTGCAGGCGGACGCCCAGGCCCGCGTCACCGGCTCCGCCCTGCTGCCGAACCTCTCCGGTGCCGGCTCGGCCACCCGCACCCGCACGGCCGGGGCGTCGACGAGCAGCGGCGTCGGCAGCGAGCGCAACTCCTACACGACCTATCTGACGGCGAGCTACGAGCTCGACTTCTGGGGCAAGAACCGCGCGTCGCTCCTGGCCGCCCAGGAGTCGGCGGTCGCCAGCCGGTTCGACCGCGACACCGTCGCGCTCACCGCGATGGCGAATGTCGGCAACGCGTACTTCCAGCTCCTCGCCGCCCAGGACCGGCTGCGCATCGCCCGCGCGAACCTCGCCGCCGCGAACCGCATCCTGGCCCTGATCAAGGAACGCTTCGCCGCCGGCACGGCCAACAGCCTCGACGTGTCGCAGCAGGAATCGCTCGCCGCCACGGTGCGGGCCAACCTGCCGGCCTACGAGATCACGATCCGGCAGAACACCGCGACGCTGGCCGTGCTGGTCGGCCGCACGCCCGAGCACTTCAGCGTCAAGGGTGGCACGCTCGACAACGTCGCGGTGCCGCGCATCCCGCCCGGCCTGCCGGCCGACCTGATCAACCAGCGCCCCGACATCCGCTACGCCGAGGCGCAGCTCGTCTCCGCCAACCATTCGGTCGAGTCGGCCCGCGCCAGCTTCTTCCCGAGCATCTCGCTCACCGGCCAGAACGGCGTGCAGAGCGCCGCCCTCGCGAGCCTGTTCGGGCCGGGGGCGTGGTTCTACACGGCGAGCGCGTCGCTCACCCAGCCGATCTTCGACGGCGGCAACCTGCTCGGCCAGCTCGAGCAGACGCAGGGCCGGCAACTCGAGCTGTTGCAGACCTACCGCAAGGCGGTGATCAGCGGCTTCTCCGACGTCGAGCAGGCGCTGATCTCGTTGCGCCAGCAGACCGAGCGCGAGCGCCTGCAGGCCGTCGCGGTGCGCAGCGCCCGCGAGGCGTTCGACATTTCAGAATCGAGGCTGCGCGAGGGCATCGTCGACTACGTCACGGTGCTGAACACGCAGCAGACCCTGTTCACCGCCCAGGACACGCTCGTTCAGGTGCGACTGGCCCGGATGCTCGCGGCGGTGAGCTTGTTCCAAGCGCTCGGCGGCGGATGGCCGCCGCGCATCGGAGGCGACCCCGCGTGATCAGCGGACCCGAAGAGAGAACCGACGGCTCGGCCCAGCCGCAGCCGTCCC
>NZ_NPEX01000044.1:4445-17601 GCF_003258865.1 Rhodoplanes roseus
CGGCGCGGCCGCACGGTTCTCGGCTATCTGATCACGCTCGCCGTGATGGCGGGCGTGACCTGGTTGATCGTGACCCAGTCCGGCTTCGTCCCGGGCGGAGGCGGTGCGCCGACCGGCCCACCCGGCATGGCGCGGGGCGGTCCCGGGGGAGGCGGCCGCTTCGGCCGCGACATGCCCGTGCCGGTGCTCGCCGCGGCGGCCAAGACGGCCGACGTGCCGGTCTATTTCGACGGCGTCGGCACCACCCGGGCGCTCAACACCGTGACGGTGCGCAGCCAGGTCGACGGCAAGCTCCTGAAGCTGAACTTCACCGAGGGGCAGGACGTCGAGCGCGGCTTCGTGCTGGCCGAGATCGATCCGACCATCTACCAGGCCCAGTACGATCAGGCCGTCGCCAAGAAGGCGCAGGACGAGGCACAGCTCGCCAACGCGAAGCTCGACCTCGAGCGCTACATCCGCCTCGCCCAGAGCAACGCCGCGACCAAGCAGCAGGCCGACACCCAGCGCGCCACCGTCGCCCAGCTCGAGGCGCAGGTGAACGCCGACCAGGGCGCCATCGACAACCAGAAGGCCTATCTCGACTACACCAAGGTGGTGGCGCCGATCGCCGGACGGACCGGCATCCGCCAGGTCGACGTCGGCAACCTGGTGAAGGCGACCGACACCACCGGCATCGTCGTGATCACCCAGATCAAGCCGATCTCGGTGATCTTCACGCTGCCGCAGCAGCAGCTCGCCGCCGTCAACAAGGCGTTCGGGGCGGAGCGGCTGTCCGTGCTGGCGCTCGGGACCGACAGCCGCAAGACGCTCGACCGCGGAGTCCTGCAGGTGATCGACAACCAGGTCGATTCCACCACCGGGACGGTCAAGCTGAAGGCCGAGTTCCCCAACACCGACCTTCAGCTCTGGCCGGGCCAGTTCGTCAACGTCAAGCTCCTGGTCGACACCCTCAAGGGGGTCGTGACGGTGCCGACCGCCGCCGTGCAGCGCGGCCCGAACGGCACCTTCGCCTATGTGGTGAAGCCGGACGACACCGTCGCGGTGACGCCCGTCACGGTGACGCAGCAGGACGACACCACCGCCGTGATCGCCACCGGTCTCGCGTCCGGCGACCGCGTGGTGACGACCGGGTTCTCCCAGCTCGCCGACGGCAAGCGCGTCACCGTCTCGACCGGCGGCACGCCGGGTGCGCCGGCGGATCGGCCGCGCCGCCCCGGCGCCCCGAATGCGGTTGCGCCCAGCGCCGGCGCGCCCGCCGCGCCGCAGGCGGAGGCGCCGGCCTCCTCCGTGCCGCCGCCCGCCGCCGGCACGACGCAGCCGACCGAGGAGCAGCGCGCCGCCGGTGAGCGTCGCCGCCGGACCGAGGGAGCCGGTTCGGGGAGCACGGTGCGATGAGCGTCTCGTCGCCGTTCATCCGACGGCCGATAGCGACATCGCTGCTCGGCGTCGCCGTGATGCTCGGCGGCCTCCTGGGCTACTGGCTGCTGCCGGTCGCCTCGCTGCCCCAGGTCGACTTCCCCACCGTGCAGGTGACGACGCGCCTGCCGGGCGCCAGCGCCGACACCATGGCGGCCCTGGTGACGGCGCCGCTGGAGCGCCAGTTCGGCCAGATCCCGGCGCTCGACTCGATGGTGTCGTCGAGCTCCTTCGGGGTCAGCCAGGTCACGCTGCAGTTCGATCTCGGCCGCGACATCGACGCCGCAGCCCAGGACGTGCAGTCGGCCATCAACGCGGCCGGCTCGACGCTGCCGCGCAACCTGCCTTATCCGCCCGCCTACTCGAAGGTGAATCCGGCCGACGCGCCGATCGTCACCATCGCGCTCACCTCGCCGACCATCCCGCTGCGGCAGATGAGCGACCTCGCCGACACCATGATCGCCCAGCGCCTCTCCGAGGTGAGCGGCGTCGGCCGCGTCTCGGTGCAGGGCAACCTCAAGCCGGCGGTGCGCATCCAGGCGGACCTCGCGCGGCTCGCCGCCTACGGCATCGCGCTGGAGGATCTGCGCGGCACCATCGTCAACGCCAACGTGGCCGGGCCCAAGGGCTCGCTCGACGGGGCGCACCAGTCCTACACGATCGCCGCCAACGACCAGCTCGAGGCGGCCGAGGCCTATCGGGCCCAGATCATCGCTTATCGCAACGGCGCGCCGGTGCTGTTGCGCGACGTCGCCGACGTGGTCGACGGGCTGGAGAACAGCAAGGTCGGCGGCTGGTACGACGGCAAGCCCGCCGTGGTGATCGACATCCAGCGCCAGCCCGGCGCCAACGTCATCGAGACGGTCGGCCGCATCATGGCCGAGCTGCCGCGGTTGCGCGCCGCCATGCCGGTCGGCGTCGACCTGCAGGTGGTGAGCGACCGCACCGACACGATCCGCGCCTCGGTGCGTGACGTGCAGTTCACCCTGGTGCTCGCCATCGGCCTGGTCGTTCTGGTGGTGCTGCTGTTCCTGCGCAGCGTGCGGGCGACCGTGATCGCCGGCGTGGCGCTGCCGCTGTCGCTGGTCGCCACCTTCGGCGTGATGTGGTTCTGCGGCTTCAGCCTCAACAACCTGTCGCTGATGGCGCTGACCATCGGCACCGGCTTCGTGATCGACGACGCGATCGTGATGATCGAGAACATCGTCCGCCACGTCGAGGAGGGCGAGGATCCGCTGACCGCGGCGCTCGACGGCGCGCGCGAGATCGGCTTCACCGTCATCTCGCTGACCGTGTCGCTGATCGCGGTGTTCATCCCGCTCTTGTTCATGACCGGCATCGTCGGCCGCATGTTCCGCGAGTTCGCCTTGACGCTGACCATCGCGGTCGTCGTCTCGGCCGTGGTCTCGCTGACGCTGACGCCGATGATGTGCTCGCGCCTGCTGCGGCGGGCCGACACCGGCACGGGCGGCGGCGCGGTCGGGCGCGCCTTCAACCGCCTCGTCGAGGCGAGCCTCTCGGGCTACCGCAGGAGCCTCGACTGGGTGCTGGAACGGCAGGCCGCGACGCTCGTCGTCACGGCGCTGACGCTCGCCGCGACCGTGTGGCTCTATCTGATCATTCCGAAAGGCTTCCTGCCGCTGCAGGACACCAGCATGATCACGGCCGTCACCGAGGCGGGGCCCGAGGTGTCGTTCACCGAGATGCAACGCCTGCAGGACGAGGTGGTGACGGCGATCCGCCGCGACGGCGACGTCACCGGCGTCGTCTCGGTGGTGGGCGTCTCGACCATGAACCCGACGCCCAATGCCGGCCGCCTCGCCGTGATGCTGAAACCGCGCGACCAGCGCGCCCTCTTCGTCGACGGCGTGATCGATCGGCTGAAGGCCGCGGTGGCGCCGATTCCCGGCATGGTGGTCTATTTCCAGCCCGTGCAGGACATCCAGATCGGCACCCGGGCGAGCCGCGCCCAGTACCAGTACACGCTGACCGGCGTCGACGCCGCCGACGTGTCGGGCTGGGCCGACAAGCTGGTGGCGCGGCTGCGCCAGGATCCGCGCATGCGCGACGTCGCCTCGGAGGCGCAGGACGGCGGGCTGCGCCTGTTCGTGCGCATCGACCGCGACGCGGCCGGCCGCCTCGGCGTGTCGATGCAGTCGATCAACGACACGCTCTACGACGCCTTCGGGCAGCGCCAGATCTCCACCATCTACGCCCAGGCCAACCAGTACCGGGTGATCCTGGAGGCCAAGCCCGAATATCAGGTCGATCCGACCACGCTGTCGAAGCTGTTCCTTCCGGTCGGCTCGTCGACGATCCTGACCTCGGTGACGAGCTCGACCTCGGCGACCTCGACGGCGCCGTCGACCTCGACCAATCTGGTGCCGCTCTCCGCGGTGGCGACGCTGGAGCGCACCACCGCGCCGCTCGCCATCATGCACGAGGCGCAGTTCCCGGCCGCGACCGTCAGCTTCGATCTGGCGCCCGGCGCCTCGCTGTCGGACGCCGTGGCGGCGGTGACGCAGGCCGAGCAGGCGATCGGCATGCCGGCCTCGATCACGGGCAGCTATTCGGGCGACGCGGCCGAGTTCGCCAAGTCGCTGGCCGGCGAGCCCTGGCTGATCCTCGCCGCCGTGGTGGCCATCTACATCGTGCTGGGCGTGCTCTACGAGAGCTACATCCACCCGCTGACGATCCTCTCGACGCTGCCTTCGGCCGGCGTCGGCGCGCTGCTGGCGCTCATGCTGTTCGGCCAGGACCTCTCGGTGATCGCCCTGATCGGCATCATCCTCTTGATGGGCATCGTCAAGAAGAACGCCATCATGATGATCGACTTCGCGCTGGACGCCGAGCGCGGCGAGGGCCTGTCGCCGCGCGACGCCATCGTGAAGGCGTGCCTGCTGCGCTTCCGCCCGATCATGATGACGACGCTGGCCGCGCTGTTCGGCGCGCTGCCGCTGGCGGTGGAGAGCGGCACCGGCTCGGAGCTGCGCTTCCCGCTCGGCATCACCATCATCGGCGGCCTGCTGCTCAGCCAGCTCCTGACGCTCTACACGACGCCCGTGATCTACCTCGCCATGGAACGCGTCCGCGCCCGCATCGCCGGCCCGGCCGTGGTCCGGCCGGCGGAGTAGGGGGATGTCGAGGCGCCGCGTATCCCCCTCCCTGTCCCTCCCCCACAAGGGGGGAGGGAACGCTGGAATCGCCGATGCTTTGCGCCAGCCGTATTGCCGTCTTGATCAGCTCGCGGCCTCACCGCACGCCGCAGCCCGCTCCCTCCCCCCTTGCGGGGGAGGGGTGGGGAGGGGGGTAACGGTCTTTCCCCGAGTCTCCGGCTTCGATGCGCCCCTCGCCCGAGGTGCGCCATGAACTTCTCGGGCCCGTTCATCGCGCGGCCGATCGCGACGACGCTGCTGGCGATCGGGCTGTTTCTGATCGGGCTGGTCGCCTACGACCATCTGCCGGTGGCGAGCCTGCCGGCCGTCGACCTGCCGACCATCCGGGTGTCGGCGAGCCGGCCCGGCGCCGACCCGATGATCATGGCCGCCACCGTGGCGGCGCCGCTGGAGCGTCGGCTCGGCGAGATCCCCGGCGTCACCGAGCTGACCTCCACCTCGTCGCTCGGCTCGACCTCGGTGGTGGTCCAGTTCGACCTCAGCCGCAACGTCGACGGCGCCGCCCGCGACGTGCAGGCCGCCATCAACGCGGCGCTCTCCGACCTGCCCGGCGACATGCCGTCGCGGCCGACCTTCCGCAAGCTCAATCCGGCCGCGGCGCCGGCCCTGATCCTGGCGCTGACCTCCAAGACCATGCGGGCGAGCGCCATCTACGACGTCGCCGACACGGTGATCGCCCAGCGCATCGCCCAGGTCGACGGCGTCGCCGAGGTGAACGTCTCGGGCGCCGAGCAGCCGGCGATCCGGGTGCGGGTCGATCCCGCCGCCATCGCCTCGATGGGTCTGTCGCTGGAGGACGTGCGCACCGCGATCGTCAACGCCAATGCGACCGGCCCGCTCGGCACCTTCGACGGCAGCCGGCTCGGCGAGACCATCGCCACCAGCGGCCAGCTTCGTGACGTGAGCGATTACGAGAACATCATCGTCCGCTCCAGGGACGGCGCCGTGGTCCGGCTCTCGGCGATCGCCACGGTCGACCAGAGCACCCGCAACAGCCGCTCCGCCGCCTGGTTCAACCGTGAGCCCTCGGTGCTGCTGATCATCACCAAGCAGGCCGACGCGAACGTCATCGCCACGGTCGACCGCATCCGCGAGCTCCTGCCCGAGCTGCGGCGCTGGATCCCGGCCGATCTCGAGATCTCGATCCTGACCGACCGCACCGAGACGATCCGGGCGAGCGTGAACCACATGCAGTTCACGCTGCTCGCCACCATCGTCCTGGTGATGCTGGTGGTGTTCGTGTTCCTGCGCCACGGCGCCGCCACGATTGCGGCCGGCGTGACGGTGCCGCTGTCGCTCGCCGGCACCTGCGCGGCCATGTGGGCGTTCGGCTACTCGATCAACAATCTGTCGCTGATGGCGCTGGTGGTCTGCGTCGGCTTCGTCGTCGACGACGCCATCGTGATGATCGAGAACGCCTTCCGCAATCTGGAGAAGGGGCTGTCGCCGGTGCGGGCGGCGCTGGAGGGGGCGCGCCAGATCGGCTTCACGGTGGTCTCGATCAGCCTGTCGCTGATCGCCGCCTTCATCCCGATCCTGTTCATGGGCGGCATCGTCGGGCGCTTCTTCCGCGAGTTCTCGGTGACGCTCGCCGCCGCCATCGTGGTCTCCACCGTGGTGTCGCTGTCGGTGACGCCGATGATCTGCGCCCATTTCATCAAGCGTCCGCCCGGGCATGCCGGCCGGCTCGACCGCATCGTCGACGGCACCATGGGGGTGCTGCTGCGCGGCTACGGCGCGAGCCTCGACGTCGTGCTGCGCCATCGCTTCATGGCGGTGCTGTCGCTGCTCCTCACCATCGGGCTCACCGTCTATCTCTACATCGTCACGCCGAAGGGCTTCATGCCCCAGGACGACTCCGGGCTGATCTTCGGCGGCGTGATCGCGGCGACCGACGTGTCCTACCAGGAGATGCTGCAGCTCCAGCAGCGCGCCACCGAGATCGTGCTGTCCGACCCCGCCGTGTCGGGCGTCGGCTCGTCGGTCGGCGGCTCCGGCTGGAGCGGCTCGGTCAACAACGGGCGGCTGTTCATCAGCCTGAAGCCGCTGTCCGAGCGCGGCGTGACGGCCCAGCGGGTGGTCGACCGGCTGCGCGGAAAGCTGATGGGCATTCCGGGCGTGCGGGTGTTCATGTTCCCGGCCTCGGACGTGCGGGTCGGCGGCCGCTCCAGCCGCTCGCAATACCAGTTCACCATGTGGGGGCCGAACTTCGACGAGCTGCAGACCTGGGTGCCCAAGGTGCAGGAGCGGATCGGCAAGATCCCCGGCGTGATCGACGTCTCGACCGACCGCGAGCAGGGCGGGCTGCAGGCCGACGTGGTGATCGACCGGGTCGCCGCGGCGCGGCTCGGCGTCGACGTGCAGGAGATCAGCGACGCGCTCAACAACGCGTTCTCGCAGCGCCAGGTCTCGACCATCTTCACCCAGCGCAACCAGTACCGGGTGGTGCTCGAGGTCGATCCGCGCTACCAGCGCGACCCCTCCGATCTCGACCGCGTCTATGTCCAGGCCAGCAAGGGCGTGCAGGTGCCGTTGTCGGCGGTGGCGCGGTTCGAGCGCGGCCTCGCGCCGCTGGTGATCAACCACCAGGGACCGTTCCCGGCCGTCACCATCACGTACAACCTGACCGCCGAGACGCCGATCGCGGTCGCCGGCGCGGCGATCCGCCAGGCCGTCGACGAGATGCATCTGCCGGATTCGATCCGCACCGACTTCGCCGGCGACGCCAAGGTCTTCGCCCAGAGCGCCGGGGCGCAGCCGCTGCTGATCCTGGCGGCGCTGCTCGCCGTCTACATCGTGCTCGGCGTGCTCTACGAGAGCCTCGCCCATCCGCTGACCATCATCTCGACGCTGCCGTCCGCCGGCCTCGGCGCGCTGCTGGCGCTGCAGCTCTTCAAGGCCGAGCTGACCGTGATCGCCTTCATCGGGATCATCCTGCTGATCGGCATCGTGAAGAAGAACGGCATCATGCTGGTCGACTTCGCCCTCGAAGCCGAGCGAACGCAGGGCCTCTCGCCGGCGGCGGCGGTCCGCGAGGCCTGCGTCGCGCGGTTCCGCCCGATCCTCATGACCACCTTCGCGGCCCTGCTCGGCGCCCTGCCGCTGGTGCTGGCGACCGGACCCGGCGCCGAGCTGCGCCGCCCGCTCGGCATCACCATCATGGGCGGCCTCGTCGTCTCGCAGGTGCTCACCCTCTACACGACGCCGGTGATCTATCTGCTCCTCGACCGCCTCCACCGCCGCTGGTGGGGCAAGGGCCAGGCGGGCCGCAGCGGGCCCGACGAGACGCCGCGCGTCGGCCACGCCGCGCCAGCCGAGTAGCCGCAGCAGTCGGCTCGGTCCCCGCTCTCCCTGGCATCACAGGCCGCCGATCCGTCGCGCGGCGGCGCGCGCGCGAATGGTCGTGTCGGGATCGGCGCCAGTGACGAACTGCCGCTGGCTCTTCCTGCAAGTCATTCGCAACACGTGTTGACAAACCTGTCGCGTCGGCCTCATCTTACTTGCAAATAATTTGCAATTGCGGGACGCCGGTCTCGGCGAACCCCGGGAGGAGAAGCGGATGACGACCGGCTCCATGCTGGCGCGGATCTTCGGGCTCGCCCTGATCGCGACGATGCTGCTTCCGGGCGCGGGAGCGCAGGCGCAAGGCGACCCGTCCCGAGGCGGGTCGCGCGCCAAGCCCTTCAAGGTGGTCACCACCTTCACGGTGATCGCCGACATCGCGAAAAACGTCGCCGGCGATCGGGCCGTGGTGGAGTCGATCACCAAGCCGGGAGCCGAGATCCACGACTACCAGCCGACCCCGCAGGACATCGTGCGGGCGCAGGGCGCCGACCTGGTCTTGTGGAACGGGCTCAATCTCGAGCGCTGGTTCGAGAAGTTCTTCGAGAACGTGCGGGAGGTGCCGAGCGTCGTCGTCACCGAGGGGATCGAGCCGCTCGGCATCGGCGAGGGGCCCTACACGGGCAAGCCCAATCCGCACGCCTGGATGTCGCCCGCCAACGCGCTCCTCTACGTGGAGAACATCCGCAAGGCGCTGGCCCGATACGATCCGGCCAACGCCGACGCCTATGCCCGCAATGCCGCCGCCTACGCCGAGAGGATCAAGGCACTGGACGCGCCGCTGCGGGCCCGCCTCGCCGCCATCCCGACCCCGCAGCGCTGGCTGGTCACCAGCGAGGGCGCGTTCAGCTACCTGGCTCGCGACTACGGCCTGCGCGAAGCCTATCTGTGGCCGATCAACGCCGACGAGCAGGGCACGCCGCGCCAGGTCCGCAAGGTGATCGACCTGGTCCGCGCCAACGCCGTCCCGGTGGTGTTCAGCGAGAGCACGATCTCGGATCGCGCCGCCAAGCAGGTCGCGCGCGAGACCGGCGCCCGCTACGGCGGCGTCCTCTATGTCGACTCGCTCAGCGTCGAGGGTGGTCCGGTGCCGACCTATCTGGATCTGCTGAAGGTGACGGTCGAGACCATCGCCAAGGGGTTCGGGACATGATCGGGATTGGGGACATGATCGGGAGCACGCCATGAACGCCCCCGTGCCGACCGATCGCCTCGCCTCGCCGTCTCCGGCGTCGAACGTGGTGCCGGGGACGCCGGCCGGGCCGCCCCGCGGCGACGGCATCCTGGTGGACCGCGTCAGCGTCACCTATCCGAACGGGACCACCGCGGTGCGCGACGCCTCCTTCGCGCTCGATCCCGGCACCATCTGCGCCCTGGTCGGCATCAACGGCAGCGGCAAGTCGACCGTCTTCAAGGCGATCATGGGCTTCGTGCGGCCGTCGGCCGGCGCGGTGCGGCTGTGCGGCATGCCGGTGGCGCAGGCGCTGAAGCGCAACATCGTCGCCTATGTGCCGCAGAGCGAGGACGTCGACTGGAACTTTCCGGTGCTGGTCGAGGACGTGGTCATGATGGGCCGCTACGGCCACATGAACATGCTCCGCATTCCCGCGCGCGCCGATCGCGCCAAGGTCGACGAGGCGCTGGAGCGGGTCGGGATGGCGGCCTTCCGCAAGCGGCAGATCGGCGAGCTCTCCGGCGGACAGAAGAAGCGCGTGTTCCTGGCCCGCGCGCTGGCCCAGGAGGGGCGCATCATCCTGCTGGACGAGCCGTTCACCGGCGTCGACGTGACGACGGAAGGCGCCATCGTGGCGCTGCTGCGCGAGCTGCGGGCGGCCGGCCACGTGATGCTGGTCTCCACCCACGATCTCGGCAGCGTGCCGGACTTTTGTGACCAGGTCGTGCTGCTCGATCGCACCGTGCTGGCCGCCGGAGCGACCGCCGAGGTGTTCACGCCGGAGAACCTGCAGCGCACCTTCGGCGGCGCGCTGCGGAACTTCCGGCTCGGCGGCGCGGCGCTGCACCAGGACGCCGATCGCCGCAGCCTCACCGTGCTGACCGACGACGAGCGGCCGCTGGTGTTCTACGGCGACCCGGATTCGGACGGCGAGGGGAGGACGTGATGGACGGCCTCCTCGCCGAGCTGCTGGTGCCGTTCGACTACGACTACATGCGCAAGGCGATCTGGGTGAGCGCGCTGGTCGGCGGCACCTGCGCGTTCCTGTCCGCCTATCTGATGCTCAAGGGCTGGTCGCTGATGGGCGACGCGCTCGGCCACGCCATCGTGCCGGGCGTCGCCGTCGCCGCGATCCTGGGCGCGCCTTTCGCGGCCGGCGCCTTCGTCGCGGGCCTGTTCGCCTCGCTCGCCATGTATGTCGTGCGGCAGAAGACCAAGCTGCGCGAGGACGCCGTGATCGGCCTGGTCTTCACGTCGCTGTTCGCGCTCGGCCTGCTGATCGCCTCGATGCGGCCGACCGCGGTGAGCATCCAGACCATCGTGCTCGGCAACATCCTGGCCATCTCGGACGAGGACATCGTGCAGGTCGCCGTCATCGCCGGCGTGTCGCTCGCCGTGATGGCGCTCCTGTGGAAGGACCTGATGGTCACGTTCTTCGACGAGGCGCATGCGCGCAGCATCGGCCTGCGCGTGACGACGTTGAAGATCGTGTTCTTCACACTCCTCTCCGCTTGCACCGTGGCGGCGCTGCAGACGGTCGGCGCCTGCCTGGTCATCGCCATGGTGGTGACGCCCGGCGCGACCGCCTATCTGCTCACCGACCGGTTCGGCCGACTGATCGGCATCAGCGTCGCGCTCGGTGTCTCGACCAGCGCGGTCGGTGCCTATCTCAGCTATTTCCTCGACGGCGCGACCGGCGGCGTCATCGTCACGCTGCAGACGCTGCTGTTCCTCGCGGCCTTCGTCTTCGCACCGCGGCACGGCGTGCTGGCGTCGCGGCGGCGGCGGGCCGCCGGCCTCGGCGAGACCCGCGAGGCGGCTCGGGCCCGCGAGGCGATTCAGGCCCGCGAGGCGATTCAGGCCCGCGAGGTCGCGCCATGAGCATGCTCGCCGACTGGATCACCGGGCCGCTCGCCTATCCGTTCATGCAGCGCGCCCTGGTGGTGTCGCTGCTGGTCGCCGCGGTCTGCGCCGTGCTGTCCTGCTACCTGGTGCTCAAGGGCTGGTCGCTGATGGGCGACGCGATCTCGCACGCCGTGCTGCCCGGCATCGTGATCGCCCATGTGGCGGGACTCCCGCTGGTGGTCGGCGCCTTCGCGGCCGGGCTCTCCTGCGCGCTGCTCACCGGCTACCTGAAGGAGAACAGCCGCATCAAGGAGGACACCGTGATGGGGATCGTGTTCTCCGGCATGTTCGGCCTCGGCCTCGTGCTGTTCACCAAGGTGGAGACCGACCAGCATCTCAATCACATCCTGTTCGGCGACGTGCTGGGCGTGAGCGTGCGCGACGTGATCGAGACCGCGATCGTCGCCGGCGGCACGCTCCTGGTGGTGCTGGCGCTGCGCCGCGACCTGCTGCTCTACTGCTTCGACCCGGGCCACGCCCGTACCATCGGCCTGCCGGTGCGCGTGCTGCATTACGGCCTGCTGGTGCTGCTCGCGCTCACCATCGTGGCCTCGCTGAAGGCGGTCGGCATCATCCTGGTGATCGCCATGCTGATCGGTCCCGGCGCGACCGCCTATCTGCTCGCCGACCGGTTCGGCCGAATGCTCGCCGTCGCGGTCGCCACGGCGATGCTGTCGGCCGCCATCGGCACGCTGGCGAGCTTCCACATCGACGGTGCGCCCGGGGCCTGCATCGTCCTCACCCAGTCGCTGTTCTTCGGCCTCGCCTTCCTGTTCGCGCCGCGCAACGGCGTGCTGGCGAGGCGGCGCGTGCCTGCCGGGACGGCGTAACGGTTGCGCCGCCCGAATTCCGGACCGCGTCGCGGTTCGGCAACAGCGTGATCAAGCACTTGGGGGGACACGGGCAATGGTTGTTTACATCCGTTCTAACATATTGAACTCGTTGTCAAACTTACTTGACGCGCCGGTTTCGCAACCGCACCCTGGTGGTATTCCGGCCGGGGGGACGGCCGCTTGTTTGGGGATTGCCATGTCACGATTTTCTCGCACGGCGTCGCGCCGCGCTGGCCGTCTGTCCGTCCGCGCGCTGGCCGAACGCTGCCGGCTCGGCGCAGCCGTGGTGGGCGCCGCGACCGTGCTCACGCTCGGCGGTCTGGCTCTCGGCGGGGGAGCGGCGGCGGCCGAGCAGCCGCAGTGGCTCTCCGCCTATGCGTCCGCGACCCAGGCCGGTCCGGCGGGCAAGATCGGCGCCGCGCCCGCGCCCGGCGACGATCACGTCGACACCGAGCACATCTTCGGCTTCACCATGGGCTCCGACATCGGCGCGAAGGGCGAGATCGAGCTCGAGATCGAGAATGTCGGCCTGTTCGGCAAGCGGTCGGGCAGCTATTTCGCGACCTCGACCCTCAACCTGATGAAGTTCACGCTGACCGACAGTTTCCGCATCGCGCCTGCGGTGGCCTGGGGCAGCAACCGCATCAGGAACGTGGCGGGATTCGACGACCACCAGCAGGTCTCGGTCCAGGGCGGCGCCGTGGAGCTGCGCTACAAGGTGCTCGACCGCGAGGTGATGCCGTTCGGCCTCACGCTGCACGCCCAGCCGGGCTGGAACCGGGTCGACGAAGCGACCGGCCGGCGGGTCGAGCAGTACGGCAGCGAGTTCGCCGCCCTGATGGACAAGGAGTTCATCAAGGACCGCCTGTGGGGCGCCGTGAACCTCTGGTACGGCGCCGGCGCCTCCAAGGATCTCGTCGCCAGGGAATGGTCGCACGATTCCGACGTCGCCATCCATGTCGCCCTGTCGGGCCGGGTCGCCCCCGTGCTGGTCGTCGGCGCCGAGATGCGCTACCTGCGCGCCTATGAGGGCATGGGGCTCGACCGGCTGAAGGGCGAGGCGCTGTATCTCGGGCCGACCTTCTCGTGGCACATCGCCAAGAACGCCGGCCTGTCCGGCACCGTGAACGTGCAGGTCGCCGGCAAGGCGATCGACGACCCGCGCTCGCTCGATCTCGCCAATTTCGAGCGCGTCCAGGCGCTGCTGCGGTTCAACCTGCTGTTCTGATCGCGCGCGGCCGGGACGCTGAAGCCCAAAAGACACAGATCGCGGTAAAGTCCACGACCGAGGGCCAGATCGGAAGAGCGTC
>NZ_NPEX01000044.1:17611-32813 GCF_003258865.1 Rhodoplanes roseus
CGAGGGCCCGGACGATTGCCTTCGTCCGGGCCCTCGGCGCATCGGTCATGCTCGTGTCGTGTGCGCTCCCCGTAGCTGTCGACGTGGGACCGGAACGGTGGTGGGAATGGCGCGACGGCGAGAGACCGCGACTATCGAAGAGCACGGGCGGACGGGCCGGCATTCGGCCGCCGGCGCGCTCCTCGTATGCGTCGTCGGCCTGGCCGGTGCCGTCGGGCTCGCCAGCGCCGCCGCCGCGGACGGACCCAACGACAAGGGCATCACCGAGCCGTCGATCGCCACCAGCCTGCCGAACGACGGCGACCCGACCGGCACGCGCGCCTGGCTCGCCAGCAAGGGCCTGACCTTCAACCTGATCTACACCAACGACGTCCTCTCCAACGTGAAGGGCGGCCTGCGCACCGGCACGATCGACCAGGGCAAGCTCGAGCTGCAGGTCACCTACGACTTCGAGAAGCTGACCGGCTGGAAGGGGCTGACCTTCTATACGGACGCCTATCAGATCCACAACACGGGCCATCTCCGCCGCGACTATGTCGGCGGCGTCAACACCATCGCGGCGATCGAAGCGCGGTCGACCACGCGGCTCGCCGAGCTGTGGCTGCAGCAGGAGATTTGGGACGGCAAGGCCAGCCTGCGGGCCGGTCAGCTCGCGGCCGACGTCGAGTTCTTCTACTCCAGCCTCAGCTTCATGTTCCTGCAGAGCGACTGGACCACCATCACGGCGCTCAACCAGCCGAGCGGCGGACCGGCCTATCCGCTGGCGACGCCCGGCCTTCGGGTCAAGGTCGATCCGCACGAGAACCTTTCGGTGCTGGTCGCCGTGTTCAACGGCGATCCGGCCGGGCCGCCGCCGCCCGGCGACGAGCAGGTCCGCAACCGCTACGGCCTCAATTTCCGCGTCCAGGATCCGCCCCTGATCATGGGCGAGGCGCAGCTCCGGTGGAACCACGGCAAGGACGACACCGGCCTCGCCAGCGGCCTGAAGCTCGGCTTCTGGTCGCATCTGGGGCGCTTCGACGATCAGCGCCTCGCCGCCGACGGCACCTTGCTGGCCGATCCGAACGGCTCCGGCGTCGCGCTGAAGCGTCGGGGAAACTGGGGCGCCTATGCCGTCGTCGAGCAGCAGCTCTGGCGGCCGAAAGGCGGCGAGTGGGACAGCGGCGTCTCGGTGTTCAGCCGCATCTCGGCGAGTCCGTCGGACCGCAACCCGGTCGATTTCTACGTCGACGGGGGCATCGTGTTCGCCGGCCTGGTGCCGGGCCGGCCGGACGACAAGTTCGGGGCGAGCGCCATCTATACGCGGTTCTCCGACGCGCTCCGGGCGTATGATCGCGACGTGATCGCGCTGACCGGCGTGCCGGGCGTGGTCCGCGACTTCGAGGCCAATCTCGAGCTGAACTACACGGCCCAGATCGTGCCGGGCTGGGTGGTGCAACCCATCGTGACCAAGGTGTGGCATCCGTCCGGCGATGCCAGCCGCAACGCCCTCGTCACGGGCGTGCGATCGATGTGGCAGTTCTGAGCGACGGGCGTTTCGGCGCCGGTCCGCACATCCGACCCATGCCGGCGTCGCAGCATCGCTGAGTGGCTGTCCAGACCGCGTTGCGCGCAGTGCAACGCGGTCGCGCGCCCACGACATCGCACTGCAACTTTGCTGTGACATCTCGGCACAGCTCGCCCTTATTCGTCGGCCCGGGAGGCCCACCTCGGGCTCCTGTAAGGTTCATGTAAGTCGCTCCTGTAAGATTGTCGTAAGCAAGCAATCTGGCATCGTCACAGTCGCCCGTGCCTTACGGGTCTGCGTTGCAGGGTCGCCCGAACCGGTTGGACCGTGCCGCCCGGCGCCCTGTCCTCCATCCGCCCCGCAGGGAAAGAGCCCGATGGAATCGATCGCGAGGACCTTGCGGGATCCGTCCGGCGTCGACGACGACGGACCTCGCCCGGCCCCGGTGGGGCCGCCTCGGACACTGGCGCGGCACTGGCGCGTTCTCGCGGTCGCGCTGCTGCTGATGGGGGCCGCCGGCGTCGGCGCGACCTGGACGCTCGCCAGCCGCGGCAAGCACCCGGCGGCCGCCGGCGTGGGCGTCGGGGCGCAGGCCCTGCAGCGCGGCGGCTTCTACCAGCCGAAGGACACCGAATGGGCGTCCGTCGCGGTGTCGCCGGTCGCCGAGCACGCGTTCCGGTCCCAGCACATCACCGAAGGCAAGATCCAGATCGACGAGGACCACACCACGCCGATCTTCTCGCCCTATGCGGGGCGGGTGACCCGCATCGTCGTGCGCGCCGGCGATCCCATCGTGCAGGGCCAGACCCTGTTCGTCGTCGAGGCCAACGACATGGTGCAGGCGCAGAACGATTTCGTCGCCGCGCTGACCGGCCTCAACAAGGCCAGCGCGGCGCTCGACTTCGCCCGCATCGGCGACAAGCGCAGCCGCGACCTCTTCGATGCGAAGGCGGTGCCGCTGAAGGACGTGCAGCAGGCGCAGGCGGCGCTCACCACGGCCCAGAACGACATGCGCTCGGCCGAGACCGCGATCGGCGTGGCGCGCGACCGCCTCCACCGCCTCGGCGCGACCGAGGAGGCGATCGTGCGGCTGACCGCGAACGGCCCGATCGATCCCGAGATGCCGATCTACGCGCCGCTGTCCGGCACCGTGGTGCAGCGCAAGATCGGCCCGGGCCAGTACGTCAATGCGGGCGCCAGCGAGCCGGTCGTGATCGTCGCCGATCTCTCGACGGTGCGGCTGAACGCCTTCGTCCGCGAGACCGAGGCCGGCGTCATCAAGGTCGGCCAGCCGCTGTCCTTCACGGTCGCGGCCTATCCGGACCGCACCTTCACGGGGCGGGTCGACTACGTCGCCTCGGAGATCGACGGCATCAGCCGCCGCCTGATGGTGCGCGCCACGGTGGACAATGCGGACGGTCTGCTGAAGCCCGAGATGCTCGCGAGCGTCACCATCGCGACCAACGGCACCGTGATGGCGGCCGGGGTTCCGCGCGAGGCGCTGATCGTCGAGGGCAATGTCGCCAAGGTCTGGGTGGTGCGCGACGACAAGGGCCTGGAGCTCCGTCGCGTCGAGACCGGCATGGTCGACCAGCGCGTCGTCCAGATCGTCGACGGGCTTCGGCCGGGCGAGCGGATCGTCGCCGGCGGCAGCCTGCTGATCGACCGCATCGCCAGCGGCCGTTGAGGACCTCCATCATGCGCCGCTCCCCGAATCGGAACGCGAAGATGCGCGCGGTGGCGCTGCTCGCCGTCGTCGCCGCGGCGGTCTGGTCGACCGGCGCCGGCGCCATGGTGGAGAGCAAGAAGGGCGACCTCGTGCGGGTGACGCCCGACCAGATCCACCAGATCGTCATCAAGAAGGTGGAGCCGCTCGCCTTCAAGGTCCGCAAGATCGCCATCGGCCAGGTCGGCTACAACGAGGACGCGACCACGGTCGTCTCCTCGCCGTTCTCGGGCCGGGTGGTGCGGTTGATCGCCCGGCTCGGCGAGCGCGTCGAGCCCGGCGCGCCGCTCGTCGAGATCGACAGCGTCGACGTGCTGCCGCCGCAAAACGATCTCGTCGCCGCGGTCGGCACGCTCAACAAGGCGCGCTCCCAGCTCGATCTCGCCCGCCTCGGCGAGACCCGCACCCGCGGGCTCTACGAGCAGAAGGCGGCCGCGCTCAAGGAGTGGCAGCAGGCCCAGGCGCTGCTGGTCGCCGCCGAGAACGACGTGCGGGCGGCCGAGACGGCGCTCGACGCGACCCGCCAGCGGCTGCGCATCATCGGGCGCAGCGACGCCGAGATCGACGAGCTCGCGGCCCGCGGCGTCACCAGCCGCATCGTGGTGATCCGCGCCCCGATCGCCGGCACCGTCACGGCCCGCAAGGTGGCGGTCGGCCAGCACGTCCGCGGCGAGCTGTCGGAGCCGCTCTATTCCATCGCCGACCTGTCGAGCATGTGGCTGAAGGCGCTGGTGCCGGAGGCCGATCTCGGCGCCGTGCGGGTCGGCGACCGCCTCGACGTGAAGGTCTCGGCGCTCAAAGGCCGCAGCTACCGGGCGCCGATCGCCGTGATCGGCTCGCTCTCCGACGCGGTCACGCATCGCGTGGTGGTGCGGGCCGAGCTGCCGAATCCGGACGGCGCGCTCAAGGCCGAGATGTTCGCGACCGTGACGATCGAGACCGTCGACGGCCGCTCGGCGCCGGCGGTGCCGATCCAGGCGGTGATCCGCGAGGGCGCCCGCGACGTGGTGTGGGTGGAGATCGAGCCGCTCGTGTTCCAGCGCCGGGAGGTGACGCTCGGCATGGAGCAGGACGGCTGGTTCGAGGTGCGCGAGGGGATCGCGGTCGGCGACGACATCGTCGCGGTCGGCGCGATCTTCATCGAGAACGAGTGGCAGCAGTAGGAAACAGGCGGCTCCGGCAATTCGATGTTGCGGCAACTCATTGCGTTCTGTCTGTCCCGCCGCCCCCTGGTGATGATCGCCTATCTGGCGTTCCTCGGCCTCGGTTGGGCGGCCTTCACGACCCTCAACATCGAGGCCTATCCGGACCCGGCGCCGCCCATCATCGAGATCATCGCGCAGCGGCCCGGCCAGTCGCCGGAGGAGATGGAGCGCTACGTCACCATCCCGATCGAGGTGGCGGTGGCGAGCACGCCGGGGCTGAAATTCATCCGCTCCAACACCGTCTACGCGCTGAGCTTCATCCGGCTGCAGTTCGAGTACGGCCGCGATTATCACTTCGTGCGCCAGCAGGCGCTCAACCGCCTCAAGGACGTGGAGCTGCCGGCGGGCGTGCAGCCGGTCGTGTCGCCGGCCGGCACCATCAGCGAGATCTTCCGCTACGAGCTGGTCGGCCCGCCCGGCATGGGCGTGATGGAGCTCAAGACCCTGCAGGACTGGGTGGTCGAGCGGCGGCTGCGCATCGTGCCCGGCGTCTCCGACGTGCTGGTGCTGGGCGGCAAGACGAAGGAGATCCAGGCGGAGATCGACATGGTGCGGATGATGGCGCACGGCCTCACCATGCCGCAGATCATCCAGGCCATCTCGGCCGGCAACTCGAATGTCGGCGGCCGCACCATCTCGATGGGCGAGCAGCAGGTGAACGTGCGCGGCATCGGCGTCGCCTCGTCGCTCGACGACATCAGGAACATCGTGCTGACCCAGCAGGGCGGCGTGCCCGTGATGCTGTCGGACGTCGCCAACGTCCAGATCGGCTTCGCGCCGCGATTAGGCATGGCAGGCCGCGACGACAAGACCGACGTCGTCACCGGTATCGTGCTGATGCAGAAGTTCGAGCGCACCATGGAGGTGGTGAAGCGGGTGCGCGACGCGGTGGAACGGATCAACACCGACGGCAGCCTGCCTCCCGGCGTCAAGATCGTGCCGTTCTACGACCGCGGCGACCTGGTCGCCGTCACGGTCAACACCGTGCTGCACAACATGCTGTTCGGCATCGCGCTGATCTTCCTGATCCAGTGGGTGTTCCTCGGCAACCTGCGCTGCGCCCTGATCGTCGCCGGCACGATTCCGGTCGCCCTGTTCCTCGCCGTCATCATCACGGTGCTGCGCGGCGAATCCGCGAATCTCCTGTCGGTCGGGGCGATCGATCTCGGCATCATCATCGACGCCACCGTGATCATGCTGGAGAACATCTACCGCCATCTCTCCCATCACGTCCCGGCGGTGCCGTCGGCTTCGGGGCGGAGCGAACGGCTCAGCGACAAGCTGCACCGCGTGCTGGTCGCCGCCGTCGAGGTCGACAAGGCGATCCTGTTCTCGGTGCTGATCACCATCGCGGCGTTCCTGCCGCTGTTCACCATGCGGGGCGTCGAGGGCCAGATCTTCGGACCCATGGCCCGCACCTACGCCTACGCCCTGATCGGCGCCGTGATCGCCACCTTCACGGTGACGCCGGTGCTCTCCTCGATCCTGCTGCCGGAGCGGGTGAACGAGATCGAGACCTTCGTGGTGCGCGGCCTGCGCGCCGTCTACATGGCGATCCTGCCGCGCGCCGTGCGGCACTACCGGATCTCCGTCGCCGTGGCGGTCGCCTTCCTGGCGCTGTGCAGCGTCGCCGGCATGCGGCTCGGCACCGAGTTCCTGCCCAAGCTGGAGGAAGGCAATCTCTGGATCCGGGCCATGATGCCGCCGACCATCACGCTGGAGGCCGGCGTCGACACGGTGGCGCGCATCCGCGACGTGGTGCGCAGCTACGAGCCGGTCCGCACCGTGTTCTCCGAGCAGGGCCGCGGCGACGACGGCACCGACCCGGACGGCTCGTTCCTGGCCGAGTTCTTCGTCCCGCTGAAGCCGTTCGACGAGTGGCCGGCCGGCATGACGAAGGAGATGCTGGTGCGCTCCCTGAGCGAGCGGCTCAACCGCGAGTTCGTCGGCATCGACTTCAATTTCTCGCAGTACATCCAGGACAATATCGAGGAGGCCGTCTCGGGCGTGAAGGGCGAGAACTCGGTTAAGATCTTCGGCCGCGATCTCGTCGAGCTGGAGCGTCTCTCGAAGGGCGTGAAATCCGAGATCGGCACCGTCCCGGGCGTCACGGATCCGGCGGCGTTCAGCCTGCTCGGCCAGCCCAACCTGGTCATCCGCATCGATCGCGCCAAGGCGGCCCGCTACGGCTTCTCGATCGCCGACATCAACGCCGTCGTGCAGGCGGCGATCGGCGGCCAGGAGGCGGCCCGCGTCTACGAGGGCGAGATGAACTTCGCCCTCACGGTGCGGCTGGCGCCGGAGTATCGCCGAAACATCGACGCCATCCGCTCGATCCCGGTGGCGCTGCCCAACAGCGACCCCAAGGCGCCGACCTCCTACGTGGCGCTCGGCGAGCTCGGCGAGGTCAAGCTGATCACCGGCGCCGCCTACATCTATCGCGAGAACAGCCAGCGCTTCGTGCCGCTGAAATACTCGGTGCGCGGGCGCGACCTCGGCTCGACCGTGGCGGAGGCGCAGGAGCGCATCGCCGAGAAGGTGCCGTTGCCCGGCGGCTATCGGATGGACTGGGCCGGCGAGTACGGCGCCCTGCAGGAGGCCAAGGAGCGGCTCGCGCTGATCGTCCCGCTCAGCCTGTTGATGATCGTGATGCTGCTCTACAGCCTGTTCAACAGCGTGCGCGACAGCCTGCTGGCGCTGTCCGGCATCCCGTTCGCGGTGGCGGGCGGCATCATCGGCCTCTATGTCGCGGGGCTGAACGCCAGCGTGTCGGCGGCGGTCGGCTTCATCTCGCTGTTCGGCGTGTCGGCCATGGACGGCATCCTGCTGGTCTCCTACATCCGCCGCGCCCTGGAGCAGGGGGAGGGGACCGAGCGCGCCATCGTCGGCGCCGCCGAGACGCGCATGCGTCAGATCTTCATGACCGGCTTCTCGGCCTGCATCGGCCTGGTGCCGGCGGCGATCTCGACCGGCATCGGCGCCCAGGTGCAGCAGCCGCTCGCCGCCGTCATCGTCGGCGGCATGCTGCTCTCGCCGATCTGCAGCCTCCTGGTGATCCCCTGCCTCGCCCGCATGGTGATGCCGGAGGTGAGAACGGCCGAGCGCGCGCCGGTGTCTGCCCCGACCCCGGTGCATTGAGACGCCGCTGCATCGAAAAGTCCGGTTGCCAGGAGGCGGTCATTGCGGGGCAGCGCGCAGCGCCGAACCCGGAATTCAGCCGCGAGCGCCGGGTCCTGAGCTGGGTTCCGGGTTCGCGGACCTGCGGTCCGCGCCCCGGACCGACTGCGTTCGCTACTGTCCGTCGGGCGTGCGGACGCCGTGCCAGGCGTCGCGGACCTGCTGGTAGTGCACCTGCGGCTCGTAGCTCGGGGTGCCGAGGCCGAGGCTCTTGTGGTCGAGGCGGCCGACCGCGGAGAGCAGCGTGTAGGAGGCGACGACGCGATCGCGTTGCGCCAGGATCAGGCGCGACCGGGCCTGGGTGAGATCCTGTTGCGAATTGAGCACCTCGAGCGTGGTGCGCTGGCCGGCCTGCGCCTCGCGCTGCACGCCCTGGAGCGCGATGTTCGCCGCCCGCACCTCGGACTCGGCCGCCGACAGCGCGATCTTGGCGCCCTCGTGCGTCACCCACGCCGCGACCGCCGCCGTGTTGGTCTGGGTCCGCACCCGGTCGAGCACGATGCGGGTCTGGGTCAGCACCTCCTTGGACTGGCGCACTTGCGCCGAGGCCTGGCCGCCGTCGTAGATCGGGATGTTGAGGTTGCCGGTCAGGAACGCCTGATCGGTGCCCTTCGAGCCGAGCGTCGTGTCGGTGTTGCGGTCGCGCTGAAGCCCGGCCTGCGCCGTCAGGGTCGGGTAGAGGGCGCCCTCGGCGATCTTGATCGCGTACTGGGCGACGTCGATGTCGTAGGTGGCGCCCGTCACGGCGGGGTTCTCGCGGCGGGCGCGGGCGACGCTCTCGTCGCGGCTCTTCGGCAGCAGGCGGTCGATCGGCTCGGTGGGTGCGAGGCGCCCCGGGGGCGCCCCGATCACCTGCTCGTAGGTGGCCTGGGCGATCGCCAGATTGACCTCGGCATTGTTGAGGTCGGCGGTGCCGCGAGCGACCCGCGCCTCCGCCTGGGCGACGTCGGTCGGCGTCACGTCGCCGGCGTCGAGCCGCTTCCGGGTGGTCCCGAGCGTCTCGCGCAGGAGGGTCAGGTTGACGCGCTGCGCCTCGACCAGCGACTGGTTGGCGACGACGTTCATGTAGGCCGTCACGGCGTCGAGCAGCACCGACTGCTCGACCCCCCGCAGGGCTTCCTTTCCGGACAGCACCTGCGACTCCGCCTGGCGCACCTGGTTGCCGGTGCGGAAGCCGTTGAACAGCACCTGGTTGATGGTGAGCTGGGCCGTGTAACCGCGCAGCGTCGCCCGTTCGGTGTCACCGCCCGGGATCAGGTCGCGCAACGCGATCAGGCTGGGGGTGAGGCCGGCATTGATCTGCGGGCGATAGCCCGACAGGGCGATCGAGACGTTCTCGTCGGTGCCGCGCTGGCGGGCCCGCTCGGCGTTGAGCACCGGATTGGTCTGATAGGCGCGCACCAGCGCGTTCTGAAGGGTCTGGGCGGCGGCCGGGGACGGCGCCGCGAGGGCCAGGGCCAGCACGGCGAGCCCGACGGAGACGCCGGTCCGGACGCCCCGCGGGGCCCGGCTCGGGCGCGTGGTCCCGCCGCGTTCCGTCGTGCGCCCCGCAGGCGCTCGCTGTGACGACTCCATCTGGCCCCGTGCTTTCGTTCGACACCCCGGGGGCTGGCGGCACGTCTGGTGACGTCGCGCGCGCCGTCCTGGGCCCCCCGGCCGACGTCTTTACTACGAATTAACGGATCGGTCGTCAGGGCGACCCGGAGTCGCGCGTCGAATCCACACCAAAGTGAGCGAAAAGTCGCGTCCTACCCGAAGCTTACACTCGCCTTACGGGCCCCTTGACAGGGGGCGGCGGGTCCGAATGATCGGCGGGTGTCGTCCTGGTGCCCGCCGGTCGCCAGGGAGACGCCGCCGTGCCCTCGTTTCTGCGCCGCAGGATCGCGCTCGCGCCGGTCGCCCCCGACATCCGTCACCTGATCCGGAACCGTTCCATGCGCCCGCAACAGAACCTGCGCACGGCCGCCGAGGCGCTCGTCGACCAGCTCATCGTCAACGGCGTGCAGCACGTCTTCTGCGTGCCCGGCGAGAGCTACCTCGCGGTGCTCGACGCTTTCCACGATCGCGACATCACCGTCACGGTGTGCCGCCAGGAGGGCGGGGCCGCCATGATGGCGGAGGCGATCGGCAAGGCCACGGGGCGGCCGGGCGTGTGCTTCGTCACGCGTGGCCCGGGTGCCACCAACGCGTCGCCCGGCATCCATATCGCCCAGCAGGATTCCAGCCCGATGATCCTGTTCATCGGCCAGGTCGGGCGCGACCAGAAGGAGCGCGAGGCCTTCCAGGAGGTCGACTACCGGGCGATGTTCGGCGGCATGGCCAAGTGGGTGGTCGAGATCACGGACCCGGCCCGCATGCCGGAGCTGGTGTCGCGCGCCTTCTACGAGGCGACCTCGGGGCGGCCCGGTCCGGTCGTCGTGGCGCTGCCCCAGGACGTGCTGACCGAGCGGATCGAGACGCCGCCGGCGCCGCCCTTCTCTCCCGTGGAGACGGAGGCCGGCCCGGCCGCGATGGCGGCCCTGCAGGACATGCTGCTCGCGGCGCAGCGGCCGATGCTGCTGCTCGGAGGCAGCCGGTGGTCGGAGGAGGGGTGCGCCGCGATCGCCGATTTCGCCGTGCGGTTCGACCTGCCGGTCGCGACCACGTTCCGCCGCACCCATCTGTTCGATGCGCTGCATCCGTGCTTCGCCGGCGATCTCGGCATCGGCCCCAACCCGAAGCTGCTCGCCCGGGTGAAGGCGGCCGACCTGGTGATTCTGGTCGGCGGACGGCTCGGCGAGATGCCGTCGCAGGGCTACACGTTGATCGACATTCCGGGCCCGCAGACGACCTTCGTCCACGTCCATCCGGGCGCCCAGGAGCTCGGCCGGGTCTACCGGCCGCACCTCGCCGTCAATGCGACGCCGGCGGCGTTCGCGCGGGCCGCGGCGGCGCTGCAGCCGCCGGCCGCGGTGCCGTGGGCCGGCGCGGCCGCGACGGCGCATGCCGATTATCTGGCCTGGACCGAGACGCCGACCGACGTGCCGGGCGGCATCAATCTCGGGCGGGTGATGCTCTGGTTGCGCGACAACCTGCCGGCCGACTCCTATGTCACCAACGGGGCCGGCAACTACGCGAGCTGGATTCACCGCTATTACCGGTTCCGCCGCTTCGCCACCCAGGTCGCGCCGATCTCCGGCTCGATGGGCTATGCGGTGCCCTCCGCTGTCGCCATGAAGCGCCTGCATCCGGACCGCACCGTCGTCTCGGTCAACGGCGACGGCGACTTCCTGATGAACGGCCAGGAGTTCGCCACCGCCGTGCAGTACGGCCTTCCGGTGATCGTGCTGGTCTGCGACAACGGCATCTACGGCACCATCCGGATGCATCAGGAGCGCGAGTATCCGGGTCGCGTCTCGGCGACGACGCTGCGCAACCCGGACTTCGCCGCCTATGCGCGCGCCTTCGGCGGGTTCGGCGCGACGGTCGAGCGGACCGAGGATTTCGCCGCCGCCTTCCGGGCCGCCCAGGAGTCCGGCCTGCCGGCGATCCTGCATCTCAAGGTCGACCCCGAGGCGATCACGCCGACCGCCACCCTGGCCGGCATTCGGGAGACCGCGCTGGCGCGGCGGCAGGTCTGAGCCGGACCGCATGGCGAAACCGCGGGGGACAGGCATTCCGGCGCGGGTACTTTTCCTTGCGCCGGGCGTCCCGGCGCGGCAGGTTGTGAATCCCGACTCATCGCTTTCTGATCGCGATTCGCCCAATGCCCTACCGCCGCACTGAACGCGTCATCGAGCGCCTGGCTGCCCGCCGGGACGACATCCTGGCATCGGCCCGGGCCGTCGCGGCGGCGAACGGGCTCGCCGGGGTCCAGATCGTGCCCGTCGCCGAACGGGCCGGCATCGCGGCCGGCACGGTGTATCGCTATTTCCCGGCCAAGGCCGACCTGGTCGCGGCGCTGCTCGATCAGGTGAGCGCCCAGGAGGTCGCCGCGATGGCCAAGGCCGCCGCCGCCGCGCCCGGCCCGCTGTCCGGCCTCGCCGCCGCCGTGACCAGCTTCGCCGGACGGGCGATGCGGCAGCGGCGCCTCGTCTTCGCCGTCCTGGCCGAGCCGGTCGAGGCCGAGATCGAGGCGCATCGCCGCGCCTGCCGCCGCGCCATCACCGACGTCGTCGAGGGCTGCATCCGGGCCGCCGTCGCCTCCGGCCGGCTGCCCGAGCAGGACGTGCGGATCGCCTCCGACGCCATCCTGGGCGCCTTGATCGAGGCGCTGATCGGTCCGTCCGCCACCATCGACGCCGATCCGGCGAAGCAGCGCGACGCCGTCCAGGCGATGGTGCTGCTGGTCCTGCGGGCGCTCGGCGTGGTCGATGCGCGGGCCCGCGGCCTGGTCGTGCAGGCCCCCTGGCCGGCCGAGGACGCCGCCGTCTGAGGCCGCTTGCAGACCCGCCGTGCGCCGCGCGGGGAGGGGTTTGCTGCAGATCAAAGTTCCGCTTGCCTAAGATCAAGGACGCTCGAGTCAGGAACTTCCAGGATGTCCACGGTGCCGGACAATCGATGCCGCGCCGCGGAGAGGACGATGCGCGATTTCGACAGATTCGACCGGTTTTCCGCCAATATCGGCGAGATGATGGAGCGGCTCGGCATCGAGTGCGACGAGGACGTCGACAGCTATTTCGGGCGCACGCTGGGCAGCGTCATCCGCTCGTGCCAGGTCTGCCGGTCCGCCGAGGTGTGCAGCAACTGGCTCGCCCGCGCGCCCGTCGCGGTGAGCCGCGCCCCGGCGTTCTGCCCCTATGCGGAGCGCCTCGACGGTCTGGCGCTCGACCAGGCGGTGCTGCCGCCGCGCCGCCACACGGTTCACTGAGAGCGGCTGATCGCTCTCTGCTCGATCGAATGCCCGGCCTCGCGCCGGGCATTCGCTTTTCACCATCCGCAGGCTCGTGTCCGGGGCGAGGCGCCCTCGTCAGTGCGACATCAGCACCGGCACGGTCATCGAGCCGAGGATGCCCCGCGTGGCGCCGCCGAGCACGAACTCGCGCAGCCGCGAGTGGCCGTAGCCGCCCATCACGATGAAGTCGGCCGAGACGTCGGCCGCATAGGACAGGATGGTGTTCGGCACGTCGACGTCCTCGGCGACGATCCGCTTGACGTCGACCTTGACGCCGTGGCGGGCGAGATGGTGGCCGACATCGGCGCCCGGGATTTCGTCGCTCTTCGAGCGGCCGGTGGCGACGATCACCACGTCGACCTGACGGGCGCGCAGGAGCAGCGGCATCGCGTCGCCCATGGCGCGGGCCGCGGTCCGGCTGCCGTCCCAGCAGACCAGCACGCGGTCGAGCTTCAGGCCCTCCTTCTGGATGTACGGCACCATCACGACGGGGCGCCCCGACTCGAACAGCGCGCCCTCGACGAACAGGTCGGCCGGCGACATCCGGTCGGGCTCGCGCTGGCCGACCACGGCGAGGTCGAACCGCCGCGCGATGCGGCCGAACATGTCGGTGGCGCCGCCCAGCGTCGCCTCGATGAGTCGGTGGCCGGCCTCCACGCCGGCCATCTGGGCCGCCCGCTCGAACCGCTCGATCGCCGCCTGCGCCATGGTGCGGCTTTCGTCGCGCTGAGCGTCGATCCACTCGGCCGAGACCCCGTCCATGATGCTCGGCGAGAGCACCGGATCGTACACGAACACCACGCCGGTCACGTGCGCCCCGAAGGTCCGGGCGATCGAGATCGCATAGACGGCGGCCGGATCATGCCCCCCGACCAGGGCCAGGTTCACGACGATGTCCTTGATCATGTTTCACTCCCGTGACGCGAGGCCGGATGGGTCCGGTCAGGCGTCTGTCTTGCCGGATCGAGATTATGGGGCGGGTGGATGCGGATGTTGACGGGGGTCAAAGCCTAAGGCGCCGGGCCGGCGGCCTCAAGCCACCTTACGGTCGCGCCGATCCCGCGCTAGAACAGGCCAACCAAGAACGTCCGCAAAGGGCGACACGGGATCAGGAGGACCGTCCGATGAGCGTGCGCATGCCGCCGCGCGACGAGGCCGTGCTGGCGCGCCGCGACGAGATCGTCGCCGCGCTGCGCCGCATCGTGCCCGGCGAGGGCGTGATCTCGACCACCCGCGAGATGCGGCCGTACGAGTCCGACGGCCTCACCGCCTACCGGCAGCTCCCGCTGGTCGTCGTGCTGCCCAGCACCACCGACCAGGTCTCGCAGGTGCTGCGCTGGTGCTACGAGAACGGCGTCAAGGTGGTGCCCCGCGGTGCCGGAACCTCGCTGTCCGGTGGCGCGCTGCCGCTCGGCGACGGCGTGCTGCTCGGCATGGGCAAGTTCAACAAGGTCCGGTCGATCGACTTCGCCGACCGGGTCGCCGTGGTGGAGCCCGGGGTCACCAACCTGGCCGTCACCAAGGCGGTCGAGCACGCCGGCTTCTATTACGCGCCCGACCCCTCGTCGCAGATCGCCTGCACGATCGGCGGCAACATCGCGGAAAATTCCGGCGGCGTGCACAGCCTGAAATACGGCCTCACCACCAACAACGTGCTGGGCTGCGAGCTGGTGCTGATCACGGGCGAGGTGGTGCGGCTCGGCGGCCCTCATCTCGACGCCGGCGGCTACGACCTGCTCGGCGTCGTCACCGGCTCCGAGGGACTGCTGGGCGTCGTCACCGAGGTGACGGTCCGCATCCTGCAGAAGCCCGAGACGGCGCGCGCCATGCTGGTCGGCTTCGCCTCCACCGAGGCGGCCGGCGAGTGCGTCGGACGGATCATCGCGGCCGGCATCATTCCGGGCGGCATGGAGATGATGGACCGGCTCGCCACCGAGGCGGTCGAGCAGTTCGTCCATGCCGGCTACCCGCTCGACGTCGAGGCGATCCTGATTGTCGAGCTCGACGGGCCGCGGGCCGAGTGCGACCACCTGATCGAGACGGTCTCGGCGATCGCCGCCGACTGCGGCGCCCAGACCGTGCGGGTGTCGACCTCGGAGGAGGAGCGGCTGCTGTTCTGGGCCGGCCGCAAGGCGGCGTTCGGCGCGGTCGGCCGCATCTCGCCCGACTACTACTGCATGGACGGCACCATCCCGCGGGCGAAGCTCCCCTACGTGCTGCAGCGCACCCGCGAGCTGTCGGCCAAGTACGCCCTGCGCTGCGCCAACGTGTTCCACGCCGGCGACGGCAACCTGCATCCGCTGATCCTCTACGACGCCAACGATCCGGACGAGCTCGCCCGCGCCGAGGCCTTCGGCGCCGACATTCTCCGCCTGTGCGTCGAGGTCGGCGGGGTGCTGACCGGCGAGCACGGCGTCGGCGTGGAAAAGCGCGACCTGATGCCGACGATGTTTTCGGAGATCGACCTGAACCAGCAGCAGCGGCTCAAATGCGCCTTCGACCAGAAGGGCCTGCTCAATCCCGGCAAGGTCTTCCCGGTGCTGAACAGCTGCGCCGAGCTCGGCCGCATGCACGTCTCCGCCGGCAAGCTGCCGTTCCCCGACATTCCGAGGTTCTGATGCGACCGATGTGTCGTGAGGCGACGCGGCACCTTCCAACCCTCTCCGCTCGTGGGAGAGGGTGGCGAGGCGAAGCCTCGCCGGGTGAGGCGGCCC
>NZ_NPEX01000449.1 GCF_003258865.1 Rhodoplanes roseus
GGGGCGGCGCTCGGCGGCCTGATCGGCAACCGAATCGGCGCCGCCATGGACGACGAGGATCGCCGCCGCGCCTACGAGGCCCAGATGGCGGCCCTGGAGACCGGCCGCTCCGGCGCCCCGGTGAGCTGGCGCAATCCCGATTCGGGCCGCTACGGCACCATCGTTCCGGGCCCGGCCTACGACCAGGGCGGCCACAACTGCCGCCAATTCACCCACACGATTTATATCGACGGGACTCCGCAGACCGCCCGCGGCACCGCCTGCCGAAATCCCGACGGATCGTGGACTCCGGTCGGCTGATACCGGCACGCGACCGCGGCTCGGGTAAACGCCGAAACGACAAGGTTTGCATCGGATTTAACGCGTTCTTCAGACGACGCTTCTATATCCGGACGAAGGATATTCCGTCTGTAGGGTGCGTGAATGGCGGGCGAGGAGCTGTCCTCCGAGAAGCTGCGTGCGTATCTCCGGGGCTTGTCTCCGGAGGCACGGGCCATGCTCATGGCCGAGGTCGAGCGTGGCATCCAGAACGGCCACGATCACCTCCCGGCGCCCGACCTGCTGCTCAATCACCTGCGCGAGGTCCTGCGCGAGCGGGAGGACGATCCGGTCCCGGACCGGACCGGCAACCCGGCCCGCATGTTCTTCCTGCCCATCGAGCCCTTCCTGGTCGAGGACGAGCCGGAGGTCGGCCACGAGGGCCGGCTCTCGCGCGCCTGCCTGGGGCCGCTGTGGGAGTGGATCACGGGCGAGATCGCGCCCGACGAGGCCCGCGCCTTCGTGGCCGATGTCGGCCGGAATCTCGCCGCCAAGGATCCGGCCAAGGCCGAGCAGGCCGCCCGTGCCCTGCAGGACGCCGTCGTCCGCCGGCTCGGCGAGACCATCGAGGCCGCCGGCAAGGACGACAAGGCGCGTCGCCGCATCGCCTTCCGGATCGGCACGCCGCGCGCCCAGGCCGACGTCGTCGAGTTCTACTCCATCCTCAAGAACCGCGACGCCATCGCGGCGCTGGCGGGGCGCCTGCCCAGCAAGATCCGCTCCTTCGCGGGCGACCAGCTCGACCAGATCGTGTCGGTGCTCGACCACGCCCAGGCGCGCGACAAGGCGCTGTTCCGCTATGGCCTGGTGATGGCCATGAACCGCATGCCGGCGCCCTGGCAGCTCGTGCGGGTGGCGATCCGGGCCGTGCAGTCCGACAAGGCGGACCGCATCGCCGAGAGCGCCTACGGCCTCGCCGTCACCATCGTGCTGGCCGAGACCGAGCGCACCGTGCGCGACCTCGTTCGCGACTTCCGTCGCGGCCAGATGGTTCGCGCCGCCGACCACCTCAAGGACGTGCACGAGGCGGTCCGTGGCCTGCGCAGCGAGATCAACATGGTCTCCGGCTCCGGGCCGGCCCGCCAGCTCGCCGCCGTGCGGGCCGGGGTCGCCGACGCCTTCAAGTCCGATCTGGAGAGCATTCCGGGCCGGGTCCGCCGCATCATCCGCATCGTGCCCGGCAAGCATCTTGCGCGCGGCGCCACGGTGGATGCCGCGGAGGTCGCCGAGATCGAGGGGCTGCTGGGCTTCCTCTCGGCCTGCAAGAACTTCGCGAGCGAGCTCGCCCTCAACGAGATCACGCTCCGGGTGCTGTCCGACCTGCAGAGCCAGCTCGACAACGGCTCGCGCTCGATCCTCGACGTGCTGCGCGCCTGCGAGCCCGGCGAATTGTCCTACCGCAAGGCCCAGATGGACGCGGCGACGCGCTTCTGTGCCAAGATCCTCGGCGACGAGTACGCCGTGCTGCTCGCCCGGGCCGCCGACGTCGCCGTCAACAGCGAGCGCAAGGCCAAGACCGCCAAGGCCTGATCTGTCCCGCCGCGCTCGCCGTCTCTCTCCCGCGTTCCCGCCCATCGGTCGGCTCCGGTGTCATGCCACCGTGACAGCGCCGACCCGTGGCCGCCTTGCGCCGCCGGTCCACGGACCCGCCCGTCCAGCCACAATTTCCTCTCCGATCGGCCCTATCCAGCGACCGGCACCGTCACGAGCCTTTGACATTTCCCAAGGTTGCGACCGGGGACGTCATGGTCAATGACGAGGCTGTTGGCTAGGGTCTCGCCATGATGTTGTCCTTCCTGCTCGCGTTGATGACGGCGGTGGCGCTCGGCGCGGCGCTGTGGCCGTTGCTTCGCCGCTCCGGACCCGGGCGTAGCGGCGACGACGTCGCCGTCTATCGCGACCAGCTCGACGAGATCGAGCGCGACCTCTCGACCGGTGCGATCGGTCCGGCCGAGGCCGAGGCGGCCCGCGTCGAGGTGTCGCGCCGGCTGATCGCGGCGGCCGAGCACGCCGCGGCCCCGGTCGAGACGCCGCTGTCCAAGAGCCCGGTCGTCCGCAAGGCCGCGGCTCTCGTCCTGGTGGCGCTGCCGCTCGCCGGGCTCGGCTATTACCTGGCGACGGGGTCGCCGGAATTACCCGCCCAGCCGCTCGCCGAGCGGCTCGCCCGCATGCAGGCCGGGCAAGCGCCCGACACCGACCAGAACGCCGCCATGTCCGCCATGGTGCCGCGGGTCGAGGCGCATCTGCGCAGCAATCCGGAGGACGGTCGCGGCTGGGCCGTGCTGGCGCCCGCCTACATGCGGCTGGAGCGCTTCGACGACGCCGTGAAGGCCTACCGCAACGTCATCCGGCTTCAGGGCGAGACCGGCGACCGGGTCGCCGATCTCGGCGAGGCGCTCACCGGTCAGGCCGGCGGCGTCGTCACGCCGGCCGCCAGGGCGCAGTTCGAGCGCGCCCTCGAGCTCGACCGCGCCCATGTCTCGGCGACCTATTATCTCGGCCTCGCGGCCCGCCAGGCCGGCAAGACCGACGAGGCCCGGGCGATCTGGCAGGACCTGCTCTCGCGGGCGCCGCCCGACGCGCCCTGGGCCGGCTTCGTGAAGACGGCGCTGGCCGGGCTCGACGGGACCGCGCCGGGCGCGGTGGCGGCCGACGTGCCGCAGGCGCTGACCGACGACCAGAAGGCGATGGTCCGCGGCATGGTCGACCAGCTCGCCGCCCGCCTGCAGAAGGACGGCTCCGACGTCGACGGCTGGCTGCGGCTGATCCGCTCCCATATGGTGATGCGCGAGCCCGACAAGGCCCGGGCGGCGCTCGCCGACGCGCGCCGCGCGCTGGCCGATACGCCCGACAAGCTGGTGCGCCTGGAGGCCGAGGCGAAGCCGTTCCGGCTCGATGCCGGTGCTTCGGCCGGCACGCCGGGGCCGGCCGTGG
>NZ_NPEX01000450.1 GCF_003258865.1 Rhodoplanes roseus
GCACCCGCGAGGCATCCGCGACGCCGCGTCCGTCAGGTCGGCTGCTTCGCCACGCCGGAGGCGCCGAAGTAATGGTCGAACGCCATCCGGCGGTTCACCACCGTGTCGTTCTCCCACTGGGTCGCCCGCTGGGCGAACTGGCGCTGCGACTCGAGAATCTCCTTGAAGATCGGGTTCTCGGCCGCCTTCTTCTTCACCACGTCGTCGTAGACCTCGAGCTGCCGCTTCAGCACCGCGTCGGGCGTCTTGTAGAAGCGGACCTTGTCCTTGGTCTGCATCTCGACATAGTCCTTGGAGTAGCGGTCGATCGCCTTCCAGGCCATGTCGGCCGACGCGGCCTCCACGGCATTGGCGATGATGGCGCGCATCTTCTCGGGCAACGCGTCGTACTTCGCCTTGTTGAACATGATCTCGAACTGCTCGGCGTTCTGGTGATAGCTCTGCAGCATGCAGACCTTGGAGACGTCCGGGAAGCCGAGCACGCGGTCCGACGAGGCGTTGTTGAACTCGGCGGCGTCCAGCAGGCCGCGGTCCATCGCCGAGACGATCTCGCCGCCCGGCAGCGCGTTGACGGCGGCGCCGAGCCCGGTGAACACGTCGATCGAGATGCCGACGGTCCGGTACTTCAGCCCCTTCATGTCGTCGACCTTGGCGATCGGCTTCTTGAACCAGCCGAGCGGCTGGGTCGGCATCGGACCGTAGGGGAACGACACGACATTGGCGCCGATCGAGTCGTAGAGCTTGGAGAGCAGCTCCTTGCCGCCGCCGTACTTGTGCCAGGCGAGCAGCATGTTGGCGTCCATGGCGTAGCCCGGGCCGGAGCCCCACAGGGCCAGCGCGGTCTGCTTGCCGTAGTGATAGACCATGACGCCGTGGCCGCCGTCGAGCGTGCCCTTCGACACCGCCTCGAGCAGCCCGAAGGCCGGCACCACGGCGCCCGCGGGGAGCACCTCGATCTTCAGGTCGCCACCGGTCATGTCGTTGACCTTCTTGGCGAAGTCGAGGGCGTATTCGTGGAATATGTCTTTCGACGGCCACGTGCTCTGCCAGCGCATGCTGACCGGGCCGGTGGACTGCGCGATCGCCGGGGCGGCGACCGCCGTGGCGGCACCGGCCGCGCCTGCCGTCAGCAGGAACTTGCGGCGCGTGGCGGCCTGGGACGGGGCGGATGACGGGCGGGAATCCTTTCGGGACATGACTTCGTTTCCTCCTGAGATATTGGGTGGCGGCCTCGTTTCGGGCCGTCTTGGAGCGCGAACCGCTCGTATTCCGACGTGTGTGACACCGCCGGTTGGCCGGCAGTGTGGCCGGTTCCCAGCGCAACCTCAAGGGCGGGGCCCTCGAACTTTAGGTGAAATTCCGTAGAGGCGCCGCGGCCGCCCAGCGACCTCACGTCGCGCCCAGACGTTAAAACGCCCGCTTTCGCCCCGACACACGCCGGGACCGGAGCCGGCCGGGTCGCCGCGTCCGCCCGTCACTGGAGCTGTCCCCTTGTCCCGCCTGTTCGCCTCTCTCGCCGTCGTGTGGCGGCTCGCCGCTCCCTATTTCCGGTCCGAGGACCGCTGGGCCGGGCGCGCCCTGCTGGCCGCCGTCGTCGTCATCGAGCTGGCGATCGTCGCCATCTCGGTGCTGATCAACCAGTGGAACAATCGCTTCTACAACGCCCTGCAGGAGCGAAGCTGGGACACCTTCGTGTCCGAGCTGCTGTTCTTCTGCGGGCTGGCCGCGATCTTCATCGTGCTCGCCGTCTATCAGCTCTACCTGAACCAGTGGCTGCAGATCCGCTGGCGGCGCTGGATGACGGACCGCTACCTGTCGCACTGGCTGGACGATGGAAATCACTACCGCATGCAGCTCCTCGGCGACGCCGCCGACAATCCCGACCAGCGGATCGCCGACGACATCAACCTGTTCATCGACCGCGGCCTGAGCATCGGGCTAGGCCTGCTGAACTCGGTCGTCACCCTGGTCTCCTTCGTGGCGATCCTGTGGGGCCTGTCCGAGCAGGCGCCGCTCCATCTCGGCGGCACGGTCTGGAACATCCCGGGCTATCTGGTCTGGGCCGCCCTGCTGTATGCGATCCTCGGAACCGCCGTCACCCATCTGATCGGCCGTCCGCTGATCCGTCTGAACTTCCAGCAGCAGCGCTACGAGGCCGACTTCCGCTTCAATCTGGTGCGGGTGCGCGAGAGCGGGGAGCAGATCGCCCTCCTGTCCGGCGAGACCGCCGAACGGGCCCGCCTCCTCGACCGCTTCGCGGTCCTGATGGGCAACTGGTTCGCCATCATGACGCGGCAGAAGAAGCTCACCTTCTTCACGGCCGGCTACAGCCAGATCTCGACCATCTTTCCCTTCGTCGTGGTCAGCCCGGCCTACTTCGCCGGGGCCGTCAATCTCGGCGGGCTGATGCAGACCGCATCGGCCTTCTCCAGCGTTCAGACGGCGCTGTCGTTCTTCGTCACGTCCTATCGGACGATCGCCGAATGGAAGGCGGTGGTCGACCGGCTCGACGGCTTCGAGACGTCGATCGCCGCCGGGCGCGCCTTGCAGACGCGCGACGACAGCATCACGGTGGCGGCGCATTCCGGTGCCGAAGGCATCAGGGCGGAGACGCTCAACGTCCGGCTGCCCGGCGGCGCGCCGCTGGTCGCGGCCGGCGGGCTCGCCTTGCCGGCTGGAGAGCACGTCCTGGTCAACGGACCGTCCGGCTCCGGCAAGTCCACGCTGTTCCGCGCGCTCGCCGGGGTCTGGCCGTTCGGCGACGGCACCGTCTCGGTGCCCGAGGGCAAGCGCGTGATGGTGCTGCCGCAGCGCCCCTATCTGCCGGTCGGACCGCTGGCCGCCGCGATCTCCTACCCGGCCATGCCGGACGCCTATCCGAGGGACCGGATCGCCGATGTGCTGAATGCCGTCGGGCTCCCCGGGCTGGCGCCCCGCCTCGACGAGGACGCCCATTGGGGCCGCACCCTGTCGCTCGGCGAGCAGCAGCGCCTCGCCATCGCGCGGGCGATCCTGCACGCACCCGACTATCTGCTGCTGGACGAAGCGACGGCCTCGCTCGACGAGCCGTCGGAGGCGGCGCTTTATGGTCTGCTGCGTGACAGGCTGCCTGGCACGGCGCTGATCTCGATCGGCCACCGCTCGACCCTCGACGTCCTGCACGATCGCCATCTGGTCCTGGAGCGCGACGGCGACTGCTGCCATCTGCGCGAGCGCGCCGCGGCGCCGGCGCCGGCGC
>NZ_NPEX01000451.1 GCF_003258865.1 Rhodoplanes roseus
CGCTGATGCGCGCGCCCCGGCCCTCCCCCCAGGGGAGGGTCAAGGAACCAAAAAATCGAGGGAGGATCACATGGCCGTAAAGCTCTATTCGTTCTGGCGGTCTCTCGCGACCTATCGGGTGCGCATCGCGATGGCGCTCAAGGGGGTGGTGCCGGACGAGATCGTCACCATCGACCTCACCAAGGGCGATCAGCACGGCGACGCCTACGCGGCCGTCAATCCCATGCATGCGCTGCCGGCGCTGGTGGACGGCGACGGGCCGCCGCTGGTGCAGTCGCTCGCCATCATCGAGTATCTGGACGAGACGCGGCCGCAGCCGCCGCTGCTGCCGGCCGCTCCGCGCGGCCGCGCGCGGGTGCGCAGCCTCGCGCTGATGGTGGCGGCCGACGCCCATCCGCTGATGGTGCCGCGCGTGCGCGAGTATCTGGAGAACGAGCTCGGCATCCCGGAGGCGGACCGCACGCAGTGGTGCCGCCACTGGGTCCGCACCGCCCTCGTCGCGCTGGAGACGCGGCTCGCCGGCGAGAGCGAGACCGGGCGCTTCTGTCACGGCGACACCGTGACGCTGGCCGACATCTGCCTGGTCAGTCAGGTCGCCGGCGCCGGCTTCTACGAGGTGGATACGACTTCGTTTCCCACGGTGCGCCGGATCGCCGAAGCGTGCAGTGCGGTCGAAGCCTTCGCAACTGCACATCCGCTGCGTCAGCCGGGCGCACCCGGCGCGGCCTGAGTTGCGTTTCCGAGGGGGAGCATATGCGGGAGGCGGGCTTCTAAACGTGGAATCGCCTCGTTAGAGTCGCGGCCTCGCCCGGATGGAGCCGCCCGCGCGCCTCGGCCGGGCTAGACCGTCTGGCGTCTCCAGATTGGTCTCGCGTCTCGTCGTCTCGGTTTCCTTGTTCGACACCGTCCTTCGACTCCGGTTGCTGCCGCGACCCCGTCGCACCGCCGTCGTCGTCCTTTCGAAGGTCGCGCCGCGACCGTCGTTCCTGTCGCAACGGATGCACGCATGCGCCCCCGGATCTTCGTCACCCAGCCCATCGCCGAGAGCGCGGTCGAGATGATGCGCGCCGTGGCCGATGTCGAGGTCCATCCCGACGCCACGTCGCCGATCGCCAAGGCCTCGCTGATCGAGGCGGTCAAGCGCTCCGACGTGCTGTTCTGCCTGATGCACGACAAGGTCGACGCCGACGTGATCGCGGCGAACCCGGCGCTCAAGGGCATCGCCGCCATGGCGATCCATCCGCAGGACATCGACGTCCGCGCGATGGAGAGGCGGAACATCCCGCTCACCGTCATCCCGCCGATGGTGAGCGAGGCGACGGCCGACATGGCGATGGCGCTGATCCTGGCCTGTGCCCGCCGGGTGCTGGAGGGCGACCGCCTGCTGCGCGCCGGCATCTATCCGGGGGGCCAGTCGAACTATCTGGCCGGCCTCGGCGTCACCGGCAAGACCATCGGCCTGATCGGCGGCGGCGGCCGCATCGGCAAGCTGGTCGCCCGCCGCTGCCAGGGCTTCGACATGCGGGTGCTCTATTCCACACCGCGGCGAAAACCGGAGGCGGAGGAGCGCGAATGGGAGCTCGTCTACGCCTCGGTCGACGAGCTGCTGAAGGAATCCGACATCGTCTCGGTGCATTCGCCGCTGCGCGACGACACCCTGCATTCGATCGGCGCGCGCGAGTTCGCGCTGATGAAGCCGACCGCCTATTTCGTCAACACGTCGCGCGGCCCGATCGTCGACGAGCCGGCGATGATCGCGGCGTTGCAGAACGGCACCATCGCGGGCGCCGGGCTCGACGTGTTCGAGCACGAGCCGCAGGTGCCGGCCGAGCTGCTGGCGATGAGCAACGTGGTGCTCACCCCGCATCTCGGCAGCGCCGTCGTCGATCTCCGCACCGAGATGGCCCGCATCGTCGCCCTCAACGCGATCGCGCTGGCGCGCGGCGAGACGCCGCCCAATCCGTTCGATTTCGCCGGGCCGGTCACCTGAGCCCCGGCCACGCACGACCCGGCGCGACCGGGTGAAGCCACGAGACCGTCACGTCCGGAGCCGAGCATGAGCAAGTTCAAGATCGTCGTCACCGACAGCCCGTTTCCGTCGCTCGATCCCGCCAAGGAGGCCCTGGCCCGCATCGATCCCGAGGTGGTCCAGGCCAAGAGCCCCTCGGCCGAGGACATCCTGGCGGTGGCGCGCGATGCCGACGGCATCCTCGTCACCTACGCCAAGCTGCCCGGCGAGCTCCTGCGCGAGTGCAAGAAGCTCAAGGTGATCGGCCGCTTCGGCCTCGGCGTCGACAACATCGACATCCCGGCCGCAAAGGATCTCGGCATCGTGGTCACTTATGTGCCGGACTACTGCCTGCACGAGGTCTCCGACCACGCGATGGCCCTGCTGCTGTCGATCGCGCGCAAAATTCCGCTGGCCAACAAGTCGGTGCACGGCGGCGAGTGGAAGATGCCGGTGGTCGTGCCGCTGCGCCGCTTCAACACGCTGACGCTCGGGCTGATCGGCTTCGGCGGAATCCCGCGCAATCTCGCGCCCAAGGCGCAGGCCTTCGGCTTCAAGGTGATCGCCTCCGATCCCTTCCTGCCGAAGGAGATGTTCGACAAGGCGGGTGTCGAGAGCGTGTCGATGGACGAGCTCTATGCCCGCTCGGACCTGATCTCGGTGCACGCGCCGCTGATGCCGGAGACGCGCGGCCTGGTGAACGACGCCGCCTTCGCCAAGATGAAGCCCGGTGTGATGATCGTGAACACGGCACGCGGTCCGCTGATCGACGAGGCGGCGCTGATCCGCGCGCTCGATTCCGGCAAGGTCGCGGCCGCCGGCCTCGACGTCGTCACCACCGAGCCGCTGCCGAAGGATTCGGCCCTGATCGGCCGCGACAACGTGGTGCTGACCCCGCACACCGGCTTCTACTCGGTCGAGGCGCTCCTGGAGCTCGAGACCAAGTGCGCCAGCGACGTCGCCCGCGTGCTGTCCGGCGAGAAGCCGGTGTATCCGGTGAAGATGTAAGGCTTCGGCGCGGCATCGCGCCGGTCGTCGCACCCTCCCCTGGAGGGGGAGGGTCGGGGCGCGCCGAAGGCCCGCACCGGGGTGGGGTGACAGTTCGTAGCCCGGATGGAGCGGAGAGACTGGGCAAGAAATCCGCTTCAGGCCTGGAGGGCCGAGAGTGGTCGCCGGCGGGCTTCGGTCGAGGCGATTTCG
>NZ_NPEX01000452.1 GCF_003258865.1 Rhodoplanes roseus
GTGGGAGGCGGTTCTTGCTCCGACACCGGTCGTCGTTCTCCGATCCGATCAGCCGAAGCCACACGACTCCCGATCCCCCGAGCCAGGAGAAAATCATGTCCGAACCGATCTGGAACAAGTTTCTGACCGAACGCGACAAGCAGGTGTTCGCGGCGTCCGGCTACGGCGCCAATGGCGGCTTCGGCAAGCGCCCGGCGCTGCTCGTCATCGACGTGAACTGGGCGTTCTGCGGCGACAAGCCGGAGCCGATCCTCGAGTCGATCAAGCGCTGGCGCAACTCGTGCGGCGCCGAGGGCTGGACCGCGGTCGCCCACATCAAGCAGCTCGTCGAGAAGGCCCGCGCCAAAGGCCTGCCGGTGATCTACACGACGGGCGTTCGCCGCGCCGACAACTGGGACGCCGGCTCCTGGGCGTGGAAGAACACGCGCAACAGCGAGGACAAGCTCGCGATCGTGCCGAACCTCGACGGAAACGAGATCGTCTCCGAGATCGCGCCCGGACCGAAGGACATCGTCATCACCAAGCAGAAGCCGTCCGGCTTCTTCGGCACGAACCTGGCGAGCTATCTCACGCTGCTCGGCGCCGACAGCGTGATCGTCACCGGCACGACGACGTCGGGCTGCGTGCGCGCCACCGTGCTCGACGCCTTCAGCCTGAACTACCGGGTGGCGCTCGCCGAGGAGGGTTGCTTCGACCGCAGCGAGGCGAGCCACGCCATCAATCTCTGCGACATGCACGCCAAATACGCCGACGTGGTGAAGACCGCCGAGGTGCTGACGTTCTTCGACGGCCTGGCGGACGGCCTGTTCGACCTGCCGAAGGGCACGCCCGAACCCGCGGTCGGCAGCACGCCGAAGCTCGCCGCGAACTTCTGATCCGGGGTCGGGTTTGCGAGGTTCTCGCGGGCCGAGAATGCCCGCGGGACCTCAGCGTGTCGCCGCCTCGCAGGGCGGCGTCGCCGGCCAGGGCGGCTCGGTCCGGGCGAGGCCGATCAGGCGGCCCTGCAGGTAGTCGCAGCCCCAGGAGGCGAGCAGCGCCGCGGCCTCCTCGTCCTGCACCCATTCGGCCACCGTCTCCAGCCGCAGCCGGCGGGCCAGATCCAGGAAGGTCTGCACGAAGGCGCGATCGTCCTCCGAGCGGGTGATGTTCTGCACGAAGGCGCCGTCGATCTTGACGATGTCGACGCCGAGCTTGCGCAGGTTGCGGAACGACGTGTAGCCGGCGCCGAAGTCGTCGATCGCCACCCGGCAGCCGAGATCCTTGGCGCGCGCCACGAAGCCGCGTGTCTCGTCGATGTCCTGGATGGCCGCCGTCTCGGTGATCTCGATCACCAGCCGCCGGGCCAGCTCGGGCCGGCCGCGCAGGCCGGCATTGAGTGCCTCCCACCAGTCGGCGTCGCTGGTCGAGGCGGGCGACACGTTGACGCTGGCGCAGAGCTGCGGCGCCCGGTTCATCTCCTCCAGCACCAGCTCCAGCACGCGATGGTCGAGCAGCCGGATCAGGCCGAGCTTCTCGGCGATCGGCACCACCTCGCCGGCGCTGATCAGCCCGCCGTCGGAGCGGCGGATCCGCATCAGGCACTCGTGGAACGCCGGTGCCCGCGTGTCGGTGCGGACCACCGGCTCGAAGGCGATGCGCACCCGGCGGTCGTTGAGCGCCGTGATGATCTCGTCGGAGGTGCGCACGCTGGCGCGCCGCAGCGCGTCGCGCTCGACGTTCGGCTGGTAGCCGTGGAACGAGCCGCAACGCTTCGACTGCGCGATCTCCAGCGCCTCCTTGGAGCGGGCCAGCGCGTCGTGCACGGAGCGGGCGTGGCGCGGCACCGTGACGCCGCCGACCGAGGCCGTCACGGCGACGGGTCCGGCCTTGGTCTGGACGACGCCGTCGCGCACCCCGGCGAGCAGTCGCTCGGCCGCGACCCGGATGTCTTCGGGCGTGCACTGCTTGAGGATGATGCCGAACTTGTTGCCCGAGAAGCGGCCCAGATGGTCGCCGCCGCGCATTCTGGCGCGCAGCCGCTTCGCCACCGCGGCGATGACGTCGTCGGCGACCTCGTAGCCGTAGGCTTCGTTGATGCGGCCGACATTGTCGATGGCGAGCAGCAGGAATCCCGAGGAGCCGCGGTACCGCACCGTCTCGTCGACGGTCGCGGCCAGAACCTCGGTCATGTGCCAGCGGTTCATCTCGCCGGTGAGGTCGTCGTAGCGCGACAGATAGGCGAGCCGCTCCTCGCGGGCGCGCCGTTCGTTGATGACCCGGACGATCCCGTGCACCCGCGACGGCTCGCCGCGCGATCCGGCGAACCATCGGCCGACATCCTCGACCCACAGCGGCTCGCCCCGGCCGGGCGGCACGATCGCGTACTGCACGGCGAACGGCACGCCGGTCCCCGAATCGGTCGTGCCGGAGCGCATCACGGCATCGAAGCGGGTCTCGGCGTTGTCGCCGGCGAGAATCTGCGCGAAGCCGCGCCCGGTGGCGATCGTCTCGTCGGTCGTGATGCCCAGCACGTCGCCGGCATTGGCGCCCCAGGCGAGCCGGTCGGAGCCGATGTCCCACGTGTACGGAACGTCGCCGATCGACATCAGGATGTCGCAGGCGTTCAGGGCGCGCGGGCACGCCTCGGGCGCGGCCGGAGTACCGGCCGCCGCGGGCGATCCCGGAGGCGGACAGACGGTCGTCTCGAAATGGGTCACGTCGGGATCGGTCCTCGCTGGGGACAGGCGAGCTGCTGGGGCGACAGCCTAGCGAGAAACGGTTAAATATTTGGTAACTTCCGCGGCGGGGATGCGGCGGTTCGGGTGGCCCGGAGGCGCGGGTCGGAAGGCGCCGGTCGACCGCGGCGCGACGTCGAACCATCGCGGCGGCACGCGCGTTGCGATGTGGAGTGGAGCGACAGAGCCCTGTCTCGTTTTGGAACAAGATCATGACCACCAGGCCGATCGACGCGTCCTCTCGTTTCGCCGCCGCCATGCGGCAGGCCCGCCAGCCCGATCTCCTCGATCAGGACCGGGACGAGCCGGCGTCGGACGCCGGGGCGACCGGCCGGGCGCTGGTGCCGCTGGTCACGGCGCGCGACGCGCCGCCGCGGCCCGCCGGCCGCAACATCGCGAGCTTCCTGGCCCAGCTCATCGCCACCAATCGCGGCCTGCCGCAGACCCGCGACCGCCGCCGCGCCGAGCCCGACGAGGCCCGCGC
>NZ_NPEX01000453.1 GCF_003258865.1 Rhodoplanes roseus
CGGACCGCCCCCGGCGGCGCAAGGCGGTCCCGCCGTCGTCCCGTCGACCCAAGGCGCACCGCTGACGCCCGCCGGCCTGCCGGCGCCCACGCCGCAGATGGCCCGGCCGATCCCGGCCGCCCCGCCCGGCGTCGGGTTCGTGCCGCAATCGGCGCAGGGCCAGCCGCTGCGCCGGATGGACGAGCTGCGCGGTGAGCGCCGCGAGACCCGCGAGGGCAGCACGACCATCATCCGCGAGCCCGACCGGACCATCATTCGCGAGGGCGACCGGACGATCATCCGGCACAACGAGATGGACCGCTTCCGCTACGGCGCCCAGGACGTGCGCATGGAGCGGCGCGGCAACGAGAACGTCGCCGTGGTGGTGCGGCCGGGCGGGTACCGGGTCGTCACCGTGACGGACGACAACGGCTATCTGCTGCGCCGGACCCGGGTGATGCCGGACGGCCGCGAATACATCCTGATCGACAACCGGCGCCACTGGGGTCCGGGCGGTCCGCCCCCCGGCCCGCGCGGGCCCGGTTTCGGCACCGGACTCGCCGTCGGCGCGGCGGTCGGGCTCGGCGTCGGCGCCTTGATGCTCAACATGCCGCCGCCGGTGGTGCACATCCCGCCGGAGCGTTACATCGTGGAGACCGAGCGGGCCTCCCCGACGCTGCTCTACGAGACCCTGACGGCGCCACCCGTGATGGAGATCGAGCGGCCCTATACGCTCGACGAGGTCCGCTACAACGCGCCGCTGCGGGATCGCATGCCCCGCGTCGATCTCGACACGGTGACGTTCGAGACCGGCTCCTGGGAGCTGGATCCGATGCAGATCGAGAAGCTCGCCGGCATCGCCGACGGCCTCAACCGCGCCATCCAGGCGAATCCGCAGGAGGTGTTCCTGATCGAGGGGCACACCGACGCGGTCGGCGGCGACGTCGACAACCTGTCGCTGTCGGACCGTCGCGCCGAGGCGGTCGCAATGGTTCTCACTCAGCAGTTCGGGGTGCCGGCCGAGAACCTGACCACGCAGGGCTACGGCAGGCAGTATCTGAAGGTGCCGACCGACGGACCCTTGCGGGAGAACCGCCGGGTCGCCGTCCGCCGCATCACGCCGCTGCTCACCGGGCAGGCCCAGCCGCAGCCGCCGCAATGAGGGCGACCAGGCCCTGAGAACATCACGGCAAAGGGCGGCGCGACGGCGCCGCCCTTTTTCGTTGCCGCGACCACCGACGCGAAAGACGCGGGACCTGCCCGTCCCACCGGCACGCACCGAAAAGGCCCTCGGCCCGGCGGCACGAGCAACTATGTCGCCGACCTGATCAGATGCTCGGGATGAAGCCGCCGTCGACCCGGATCACCGAGCCGGTGAGGTAGGACGCCCGCGTCGAGGCCAGGAAGGCGACGACGTCGCCGTACTCCTTCGGGTCGCCGTAGCGGCCGACCGGGATGGAGCCGGTGCTCTCGGCCGAGACCTCGTCGACCGAGCGGTTCTCGCGCTTCGCCTTCTGCTCGTCGAGGAAGCGGATGCGCGGCGTGGCGATGCGGCCGGGCAGCACGATGTTGACGGTGACGCCGTCACGGCCGACCTCGCGGGCGAGCGTCTTCGACCAGCCGACCAGGGTGAGCCGCAGCGCGTTCGACATGCCGAGATTGGGAATCGGCGCGACCACGCCCGACGAGGTCGAGGTGATGATGCGGCCGAACTTGTTGGCGCGCATCTGCGGCAGCACGCGGTCGGTCAGGGCGATGACGGACAGCACCATCGACTGGAAGAACTTCGACCACGCCGCCGGATCCTGGCCGCTGGCCGGAGTCGGGGGCGGGCCGCCGGTATTGTTGACCAGCACGTCGACCGGACCGAACGCCTTCTCGATCGCCGCCACATGCGTCTCGATGGAGGCGAGGTCGGCGAGATCCCAGGTGAGCGGAAGCGCCTTCGAGCCCGCCGCCTCGATCGCGGCCGCCGTCTTGTTCAGCGCATCGCCGTCGATGTCGCCGATGGCGACGCGCGCGCCTTCCTGGGCGAGCGCCGCCGCAATCGCACCACCGAGACCGCCGCCGGCGCCCAGCACCAGCGCGGTCTTTCCCGCGAGACCGAGATCCATGTCGTTCCCTTCTTGTGAAAGTTGGTCGGGAACGACTCCGTCTCACACCTCGTCGAGGCTGTCCACCCAGCGCAGGCCCGCCTTCAGGAGCGGCTCCCGCATCTTGTACATGTCGAGGCCGAGCTCGCCGGCAGCGAGCTTCTTGCGCTTCTCCTCCTCGTTGGCGACCCGGGCCTCGCCGGCCGCCGCGACCGCGGCCGCGTCCTTGACCGGCACCACGACGACGCCGTCGTCGTCGGCCACGATCACGTCGCCCGGATTGACCAGCGCTCCGGCACAGACCACCGGCACGTTGACGGATCCGAGCGTCGCCTTGACCGTGCCCTTGGCCGAGATCGCCCGCGACCACACGGGGAAGTTCATCTCGGTGAGGGTCTTCACGTCGCGCACGCCGGCGTCGATCACCAGGCAGACGCCGCCCCGCGCCTTCAGCGAGGTGGCGAGCAGGTCGCCGAACATGCCGTCGGTGTTGTCGGCCGTGACGCCGACCACCAGCACGTCGCCCGGACGGAGCTGCTCGATGGCGACGTGGATCATCCAGTTGTCGCCCGGCTGGGCCAGCACCGTGACGGCGCTGCCGGCCACCTGGGCGCCCGGGAAGATCGGCCGCATGTAGGGCTTCATCAGGCCGACGCGGCCCATCGCCTCGTGCACCGAGGCGACGCCGAGCTCGGCCAGCGTCTCGATCACCGACGCGTCGGCGCGCGGGATGTTGCGGACGACGACGGGCTTCATGCCAGCTCCTCCAGGGCCATCGGGAACAGGCGCTGATAGGCCTCGCCATAGGTCATCGGCTTGCCGGTGTTGCGCCCGCCCTGCACGCCGCGCTGCAGCGCCACGCGCTCGTAATAGGCCCACAGATGCTTCTGCGCGGCGAGGATCTCGAAGGTCTTGCGCTTGATCTCCCAGACCTCGTCGATGTTGAGGATCACCTGGGGCTTGAAGTTGCACATCTCCGGCTGATGCGGCTCGAACAGGAACACGGGCGGTGCCGCGTAGGTGTAGCTCGCGCCCGGCTTGTGCCCCATCGCCTGGGCGATGATGCGGGCCTCCTGGGCGAAGCGCGCCGCCTCCGGATGGTCGACGTTATAAGGATCCTC
>NZ_NPEX01000454.1 GCF_003258865.1 Rhodoplanes roseus
GGCGCTGACGCGCCGTCCCGGGACGACGGGACCGTCAGGGACGTCGGTCGCGTCACGCCTGCCGCGAGCCGACGCGCACGGGCCTGCCGCGCAGCATCAGATAGAACACGATTCCGAAGGACATCAGCGGCAGCAGGACCGGGGCGGCGATCGTGATGGAGTTCAACATCGGGGGTCTCCTGTTCGGTTGATGCGCTGATTACGCGATCATCGCGACCGCGGATCACCCCGAGCCTCGCCCCCGGCTGCGACAAAACGGCCGCAGCGGCGCGTCCCACCGGCCGCTCACACGGCGCCCAGCCAGTCGCAGACGGCGGCCGGCATCGCATGCACATGGCCCGGGAAGGCGCCGCTGGCGAAGCCGACATGGCCGCCCTCCTCCGGCTGCCACAGCGTGACGTGAGATCCGACCGCGTCGCGGGTCGGCAGCGACCTGGCCGGCACGAAGGGATCGTTGCGGGCGTTGAGCACCAGCGCCGGCACCCGGATCGTGCTCAGGTGCGGCTTGGCCGAGGCGCGCCGCCAGTAGTCGTCGACGCCGGCGAAGCCGTGCAGCGGCGCCGTGAAGCAGTCGTCGAAGTCGCGCAGCGTGCGGGCGGCGAGCAGCCGCTCGCGATCGAACAGGCCGGGATGACGGGCGAGCGCCGCCAGCGCACGCGGCTTCATGCTGCGCAGGAACATGCGCGCATAGACGAGCCGGTTGAAGCCGCGGTCGATCGCCGCGCCGGCCGCGGCGAGATCGACGGGCGCCGAGACGGCCGCCACCGCCCGCACCACGGTCGCGGCGCCCTCGCCCGCCTCCTCGGCGAAACGCAGCAGCGCGTTGCCGCCGAGCGACACGCCGGCGGCGAGCACCGGCACACCGGCCTGCGCGCGGATGCGGGCGAGGATCCAGCCGATCTCCTCGAAGTCGCCGGAGTGATAGCTGCGCGGCGCCAGGTTCGGCTCGCCCGAGCAGCCGCGGAAATGCGGCACGCTGAACCGCCAGCCGCGCGCCCGCGCCGCCAGCGCGAAGGCCACCGCGTAGCGGCTCGCCGAGCTGCTTTCGAGCCCATGGAACAGGACGAGCCACGGCGCATCGGGCGGGCCCGGCAGGTGGTCGACGTCGATGAAGTCGCCGTCCGGCGTCGTCCAGCGCTCGCGCGCATAGGCCGGCATCTCCGCCGCCCGCGGAGACGAGCACAGCGCGGGCCAGATGGTCTGCGCATTGCCGCCCGGCAGCCACCACGGGGCGCGATGATCCCGGATCGGCAGCACCGCGCCCGAAGCGACCAGAGGAGTGACCATGCCGGAACGAATCGCCTGGACGAGTCTGGTGGCGCGTGATCGCGTCGACCGCCGCGTCCCCATTCTATCGACCCGTCGCCGCCGCTTCAAACACCCCCTGCGCGGTGTTGCCGTCGGCGGCCGCCGGCGCAATCGAACGCGGTGCGGCGGCCCATCCGACGACAGCGAATTCCCATTCCGTGCTCAAACACGCCCTGAAATTACGAGCCGTCGGCGGTATGCTGCACGCTTCCCGGGTCCGCGGACGACCGGACCGTGTGGATCGAGCGAGTCCGGGCGGCGGCCCGGCATCCAGGGGGCCACGTTGAAGATTTCAGTCATCGGCATGGGGGCGGTGGGCACCGAGGTGGTCGGGCTGCTGCTCGCCAGCTCGGCGGCGAGCGAGATCGTGGCGGTGGACCAGAACGCCACCAAGGCGCAGGCGGAGATCTGGGACTTCGCCCACACCACCTCCTTCATCTACGCCAAGAACCCGCGGCTGATCGCCGGCGGCTGGCCCGAGACCGTGAACAGCGACATCGTCGTGATCACGGCCGGCGCCCAGCTCAAGCAGGGCGAGAACCGCGACACGCTGGTCGAGATCAACAGCAAGGTCATCAAGGATCTGATCGAGCGCACCGAGGCGACCTCGCCGGGCGCCATCGTGCTGATGGTGACCAACCCGGTCGACGTGATGGCACAGGTCGCGGTGGCGCACTCGTCGTTTCCCAAGGAGCGGGTGATCAGCCTCGGCACCATCGTCGACACGGCACGCTTCATGCGGATCGTCAGCGACCATGTCGGCATCGATCCGAAGAACATCTTCGGCTACGTGCTGGGCGACCACAGCCACACCGGCTTCATCCCGTGGAGCCTGTGCAATGTCTGCGGGCTCGACGTCGACGCGTTCTGCGCGCTCAACGGCCTGGCGCCGATCGACCGCACGGCGGTGCGGGCCCGGGTGCTGCAGATCGGCCTCGACATCTTCGCCGGCAAGGGCAACACCAACCACGGCATCGCGGCGAGCGTCTATCGCATCATCCGGGCGATCGTCGGCAACGAGCGTTCGGTGCTGCCGGTCGGCACGCTGCTGGAGGGCGAGTACGGCGTCGCGGACGCGGTGATGAGCGTGCCCTGTGTGATCGGCCGCCGCGGCGTCCAGAAGATCGTCGCCTGCCGCTTCACCGACGACGAGCAGGCCGCCTTCGACGTCTCTCACGCCCATGTCCGCGAGCTGATGGCGCTGGCGGGACTTTAACGGACCTCGTGTCGGACCCTCGCCGGGACTTCTTTCCCTCTCCCCTCGCGGGAGAGGGGAAGAGAGCCTTGCAGCCGGGCACGGCCCGGACCAGCAGCTAACCGTTGCTCTGCTCGAGGTGGCGGCGCAGGTCGTCGATGGAATCGAAGCGCAGCGTGCCGTGCTCGAAGGCGGCGTCGATCGAGCCGTCCGTGTAGAGCGTGTAGCCCATCCCGTCGATCACGCCCGACTTCAGGACCGTGACCTCGGCCGGCGCCTCCTCGGCCGGCGGCTCCGGCTGCGGGGCGGCGGCGCGGGGCGGCTCGGGACGCGGCGGCTCGGGACGCGACGGCGCGAGCGGCGGCGGAACCGGGCGGCGCGGCGGCGGCTCCGGGCGCTCGAAGGGCGGCGGCGCGGTCTCGGAGAGCGGCGCCTCGGCGTCCGAGCTCACGGTCTGGCGCCGGCGCGTCCAGGCGAAGAAGCGCTTGCGGTCGCCACCCGACATCGGCTCGCCGAGCGGATCGCGGGTCCAGTCGGGCGCCGGCCCGAGGGCGGGCTCGGCCGGCTCGCCCGGCTGCGGCCGCGAGCGCAGCGAGTCCGGCAGGCCGATATCGGAGCCCGGCGCGGGCGGTGGGGCCACCACGGGCGGCCGCC
>NZ_NPEX01000455.1 GCF_003258865.1 Rhodoplanes roseus
GCACCAGCGGCGCCTGGCGCAGCGCCAGGCGGGAGATCGCCGGCCAGCCGAAGAACTGGTTGATCCGGGAGACGATCACGGCGGCCATGTGCTGGACCTCGATGGCGGCCGGTCCTTCGACCCGCAGCACCAGCGTGGCCGGCTCCTGCTCGCCGCCCTCGCGCCCGCGCGGCCATTCGATCTTCATCGGCTCGGCGATGGCCGCCACCTCGGGTCCGACGATGTCGTCCCAGTGGGTGACGATCTCGGCCGCCGCGAAGCCGCGCCGCTGGAACGCCGGCGTGAAGCAGGCGCCGACCAGGTCGGCGAGGGGACGCGGGCGGGACCGTGCCGGCTTGTTCATGGCTCGCGCCTCTGTCACAGGGAACGCATGACCGTAGCAGCGCCGACCCCCGCGCGGAAGCCGTCCCTCCCCGTCGCCGACGCCACCGGCCTCACCGCGGGGCTGCTGCGCTGGTACGACCGCCACCGCCGCGTGCTGCCGTGGCGCGCGCCGGCGGGCGTCGCGGCCGACCCTTACGCGGTCTGGTTGTCCGAGATCATGCTGCAGCAGACCACGGTGAAGGCGGTGGTGCCGTATTTCCAGACGTTCACGGCGGCGTTCCCGACCGTGCGGGATCTGGCCGCCGCCGACCGCGACGCCGTGCTGCGGCTGTGGGCCGGCCTCGGCTATTACGCGCGGGCCCGCAATCTTCACGCCTGCGCCCAGGCCGTGGTGGAGCGCCACGGCGGCGTGTTTCCGCGCAGCGTCGCCGAGCTGCGGGCGCTGCCCGGCATCGGCGACTACACGGCCAACGCGGTCGCCTCGATCGCCTTCGACGTCCCGGTGGTGCCGATCGACGGCAATGTCGAGCGCGTGCTGACCCGCCTCCACGCGGTCGAGGAGGCGTTGCCCGGCGCCAAGCCGCGCGTGAAAATGATCGCCGAGGGTTTGGAGCCGTCGGACCGGCCGGGCGATTTCGCGCAGGCCCTGATGGATCTCGGCGCCACGATCTGCACGCCGAAGTCGCCGGCCTGCGTGCTCTGCCCGTGGCAGGAGCCCTGCGCGGCACGTCGTCGCGGCGATCAGGAGACCTTTCCCCGCAAGACGCCGAAGAAGGAGGGCACGTTGCGCCGCGGCGCCGCCTTCGTGGCGCTGCGTGCCGACGGCGCCGTGCTGCTGCGCTCGCGTCCCGACACGGGCCTGCTCGGCGGCATGACCGAGGTGCCGACCAGCGACTGGCGGCCGGAGTTCTCCGAGCGCGACGCGCTCGATCACGCCCCGTCGCTCGGCGTCGCGCGAAGCGCCTGGCGCCGCGTGCCCGGCGTGGTCACGCATGTGTTCACGCATTTTCCGCTGGAGCTCGTCGTCTTCGTCGCGACGGTGCCGACGGACGCCGACGCGCCAGCGGACACGCGCTGGGCACCGCGCGACTCCCTCGCCGGCGAGGCGCTGCCCAACGTCATGCGCAAGGTGCTGTCCCATGCCGGCGTCGACCTGAAGCCGGAACGGCCCGCGTCCCGTCGCGCGGCGACGACGTCACCGAAACCCACCAAAAAAGCTAAACGGAGCCCCCGATGACTCTCCAGCGTCTGCATGTCGGCCCGCGCATGAGCGCGATCGTGATCCACGGCGACACCGTCTATCTGCGCGGCGTCACGGCCGAGGAGACGGCCGGTCGCAGCCTCGCCGAGCAGACCGCCGAAATTCTGGGCGAGATCGACAGCCTGCTCGCCGAGGCCGGCACCGACAAGTCGAAGCTGATCGCCGCGACGATCTGGCTCAGCGACATCCGCACCGTCGACGAGATGAACGCCGTCTGGGACGCCTGGGTGGTCCCCGGCGCGACCCCGGTGCGCGCCTGTATCGAAGCGCTGCTGCAGGGGGCCGATCTGAAGATCGAGGTGCAGGTGACGGCGGCGCGGTGAGGCCGGCAGTCATCCTGGGGCGCGGGCCGTAGGTCCGCGAGCCCGGGATCCATACACCCGGCGATCGTGGCTCACGAAAGACAGGGGCTATGGGTTCCGGGCTCGGCGCTGGCGCGCCGCCCCGGAACGACGGAGAACATCACTCCGCCGCGCCGGCCTGGGCGGCCCGGAAGGCGGCGCGCAGCGTGTCGATGGGGGCGAGGCCCTTGTCGGTCTCGACGTGCCAGAAGGTCCAGCCGTTGCAGGCGTCGAGTCCTTGCGCGATCGCGCCGATGCGGTGGATCGAGCCGACCGTCTCGCCGAAGCTGACGGCGCCGTCGGCCCGCACCAGCGCCTTCACGCGCCGCTTCGCGTCGACCAGCGTGGTGCCGGGCGACACCATGCCGCGCTCGATCAGTGCGGCGAACGGGACGCGGGGCGCCTCGCGGGCCGTCTGGAACGGCGCCAGGCTCGCGGCCGGCAGCGGCAGGATGCCGGCGATGCGGGCCTCGGCAGCCTTCGCATAGTCGGCGTCGCGCTCGAAGCCGACGAACCGGCGTCCGAGGCGCTTGGCGACGGCGCCGGTCGTGCCGGTGCCGCAGAACGGGTCGAGCACGAGATCGTCGGGACGCGACGAGGACAGCAGCACGCGGGCGAGCAGCGCTTCCGGCTTCTGGGTCGGATGCAGCTTCTTGCCGGCGCCGTCCTTGAGGCGCTCCTCGCCGGTGCACAGCGACAGCGTCCAGTCGGAGCGGACCTGGACGTCCTCGTTGCCGGCCTTCAGGGCCTCGTAATTGAACGTGTAGCCCTTGGCGTTGGGCTCGCGCGCGGCCCAGATCATCGTCTCGTGCGCGTTGGTGAACCGGCGCCCGCGAAAGTTCGGCATCGGGTTCGACTTGCGCCAGATCACGTCGTTGAGGATCCAGAAGCCCAGATCCTGAAGGATCGTGCCGACCCGGAAGATGTTGTGATAGGAGCCGATCACCCACAGGGTCGCGGACGGCTTCATGGCGCGGCGTGCGGCGAGCAGCCAGGCGCGCGTGAAGTTGTCGTAGGCCGCGAAGCTCTCGAACTTGTCCCAGTCGTCGTCGACGGCGTCGACGCGGGAGTCGTCCGGCCGCTTCAGGTCGCCCTGGAGCTGGAGATTGTAAGGCGGGTCGGCGAACACGAGGTCGACCGACGCGGCGGGGAGCTTGGACATCTCGGCGACGCAATCGCCCGTGACGACACGGAACGAGGGGGCCGGGTCGAAAGTTAAGCGGGGCGTC
>NZ_NPEX01000456.1 GCF_003258865.1 Rhodoplanes roseus
CCAGCGCGAGCTTCTGGCCGGCGGCCACGCCCGGGTGGCGGCCCGGATCGAGGACGCGTCGTGCCTGCCCGCCCTGCGGGCGGCCGAGCGGGAGGCCCGCAAGGCCAATCTTGGCCTGTGGCAGGACCCCGTCTATGCTGCCCGGGCGGCCGACCGGCCGGCCGAAATCCTCGTGCAACACGGACGTTTCGCCGTGGTCGTCGGGCGCGTCGAATCGGTCCGGGAGAGCGGCGGCACGATCTACGTGAATTTCGGCCGTCGCTGGTCGGAGACGTTCTCGGCCACGATCCCCAAGAGGATCGAGCGGACGCTCCAGGCGGCCGGGGTCGATCCCGGGCGGCTCGCCGGCCGACGGGTCGAGGTGCGGGGGATCGTCGAGCAACGGGGCGGGCCGCGGATCGAGATCCTGCGGGCCGAGCAGCTCGCGATCGAAGGGCGCTGACCGCGAGGCGGGCGGCTGCAGGGATGGTGTCGGTGGGGCCGGTCGCGGACCGAGACGGCGGACGATTCGGGTGGCGGGGCGCCAAGGCGCGGCTCGCCGCACTCGGCTTGCTCGTACTCGCGCTCCCCGGCTGCTCGTCCTGGATCACGACGCTCGACCAGACCGGGAGCCTGCCGGAGCCGCGGCGGAGCGCGACCGAGGTCCTCACCCCGGCGCAGCGCGAGCACCGCCGCATCCTCGCCTCCTATGGCGGCGCCTATCACGACGCGCGGCTCGAGGGGATGATCGCCGGCATGGTCGACCGGCTGGTCGCCGCCTCGGAGCGGCCCGACCTGCGCTACAAGGTGACGATCCTCAACTCGCCGGCCATCAACGCCTTCGCGCTGCCGACCGGCGAGCTCTACGTCACCCGCGGCCTGATCGGGCTGGCCGGGGACGGCTCCGAGCTCGCCTCGGTGCTGGCCCACGAGATGGCCCATGTGCTGGCCCGCCACGCGGCGATCCGCGAGGACCAGGCGCGCCGCGTCGCCATGGCGACCGCCGCGACGGCCGACCCGACCGACACCACCGGGGCGCTGGCGCTCGCCAAGACCAAGCTGGCGCTGGCCAGCTTCTCACGCGCCCAGGAGTTCGAGGCGGACGGGATCGGCGTCGGCATCGCGGCGCGCTCCGGCTACGACCCGCACGGCGCCCCGCGCATTCTCACCGCCATGGGCCGCTTCGCCGGCCTGCGCTCGGCGAGCGGCACGGATCCGCGCTCGCTCGACTTCCTCTCGTCGCATCCGGCGACCCCGGAGCGGATCGAGAACGCGCTCGCCAATGCCCGCCAGCACGCCGCCGGCGAGCGTGACCGGGCCGAGTTCCTGGCTGCCATCGACGGCCTCGTCTACGGCGAGGACCCGATCGAGGGGTTCGTGCGCGGCCGCCGGTTCCTGCATCCCAAGCTCGGCTTCGCCTTCACGGCGCCGGAGGGATTCACGCTGGAGAACACGGCCCAGGCCGTGCTCGGCAGCCGCGACGGCGGCGACCAGGCGCTGCGGCTCGACATCGTCCGGCCGCCGGCCGACCAGAGCCTCACGAATTATCTCAACGCCGGCTGGATCGAGAACATCGAGCCCGGCTCGGTGGAGGAGACCACGGCGGGCGGCTTCCCGGCCGTGACGGCGACGGCCAAGGGCGATCCGTGGTGGTTCCGCATCGTGGTGGTGAAGAACGGCGCCGAGGTCTACCGCTTCGTCTTCGCCACCAAGACCCGGACGGCCGAGATCGACCGCGCCTTCCGCGAGTCGGCCGGCTCGATCCGCCGCCTGTCGCTCGCCGAGGCGCGGAACGCCAAGCCGCTGCGGCTGCGCATCGTCACGGTGCGGGCCGGCGACACGGTGGAGAAGCTCGCCGGCCGCATGGCCCTGATCGACCGCCAGGTCGAGCGCTTCCGCGTCCTCAACGGCCTCGGGCCGACCGACGCACCGAAACCGGGCGACCGCGTCAAGATCGTCGTCGAGTAGGGCCGCCGCGGCCGCCCCCCGCGACGGATCGCAAGGCCCCGACGGGCGTTGTGAGGGAGCGCGAAGATCGTCTTTCGACGCAGGCCCGGCGAGATCGAAATGCCTCCCCGCCGATCGGGACGAGGAGAATTTTTCGTTTTGGCGCCGCGATATTGCCGCCGGGAGATGGATCTTTTAATCAGGGCAGCGAGATCGACGGGCCGCAGGCCCGAAATCCCCAGTGGAGAAATGCCATGGCCGAAGCCGCGCTGAAATCGGTGCCGCCTTCGCAGGTCCGGAGCGCGGGCCGCGGACGCGTGTTCGAGTCGATCACCGACACCATCGGGGACACCCCGCTGGTCCGCCTCAATCGCCTGCCGCAGCTCCAGGGCATCAAGGCCAATGTCCTGGCGAAGCTCGAGTTCTTCAATCCGATCTCGAGCGTGAAGGATCGCATCGGCGTCGCCATGATCGACGCGCTCGAGGCCGAAGGCCGGCTCGGGCCGGACTCGGTGCTGATCGAGCCGACCTCCGGCAACACCGGCATCGCGCTGGCCTTCGTGGCGGCGGCCCGCGGCTACCGGCTGATCCTGGTGATGCCCGAGTCGATGTCGGTCGAGCGCCGCAAGATGCTGGCGCTGCTCGGCGCCGAGCTGGTGCTCACCCCGGCCGCCCAGGGCATGAGCGGCGCCGTCGCCAAGGCGACCGAGCTGGCGAACGAGACGCCGAACGCCATCATCCCGCAGCAGTTCAAGAATCCGGCCAATCCCGAGATCCACCGCAAGACCACGGCCGAGGAGATCTGGAACGACACCGACGGCGGCATCGACGCCTTCGTGTCGGGCGTCGGCACCGGTGGAACCATCACGGGCGTCGCCTCGGTGCTCAAGCCGCGCAAGCCGTCGCTGAAGATCATCGCGGTGGAGCCGGAGGACAGCCCGGTGCTGTCCGGCGGCAAGCCGGGCCCGCACAAGATCCAGGGCATCGGCGCCGGCTTCGTGCCGGACGTGCTCGACCGCGCCCTGATCGACGAGGTGGTCACGGTGGGCAACCAGGCCGCCTTCGAGACCGCCCGGGCGCTCGCCCGCTACGAGGGCATCCCGGCCGGCATCTCGTCGGGCGCCCCAGCAGCTCGCAGGCGGCGGCGACCTGCGGCTTCACCGGGATCGCGTCCTCGGCGATCACGATGCCGACGCCG
>NZ_NPEX01000457.1 GCF_003258865.1 Rhodoplanes roseus
ATCACGATCGCCCAGCCGCCGATCGGCGGAACCCACGATTTTCGGGTGCTGATCGGTGACGGCGGCGGATCGTCGGACGACACCGCCGTCACGCTGTCGATCTTCGGACGCCACATCATGCACTCGCCCGTCAGCTTCACCGTGCCGCTGTCGCCGGCCGTCGACGCGCTGCGCGCCGCCAACCGGCTGGCCGCCGACGCACCTCTCACGATCCGGGTGGAGCCGGCCGGCCCGGCGGGCTCGGCCGGCGGACACGCCGGCATGAGCATGAGCACGCGACCGGGCGCGAACGAGCCGAGCCCCGAGATCGTGTCGATCACGGTCCAGGCGCATTGAGGGGCGGCTCGATCAGGCGGCGGGCGCGGCGGCGGCCGGTCTTGGCCGGCCTGCTGTGCGCGGCGCTGTGCGCCTCCGCCGCCGCGGAGGACGCCGGGGACGGAACCGTCGACCTCGTGCTGTCCCGTCCCGCCGCGCCGGACGAGGAGGTGTGGCTGCAGGTGAAGACCGGCGCACTGCCGCGCGGTGCCGAGATCGAGGTCGCGACCGCGGACGGCACGCCGGTCGGCAGCGTGTCGCCGTTCGGAGCCGCCACCGCCCGCCAGGGCGCGAGCTACACGCTTCCGCTGCCGGCCGGCGCCGGCCGCGACGGCCGCGTGACCCTCCGGGTCAAGATCCAGGAGCCCGGCGCCGCCGCGCGACCTCCGCAAGCCGGCGAGGTGACGATCACACCGGTCTTCGTGGCGGTCGCGCGCTGAGGCGAAAGGTCGCCCGCCAGCCGGCCTGATCGGCGCACGCCGGTTCGGTCACCGGCGAGACCGGGCAGCGCCGCCCCTCATGCCTCGGCGATCGCGTCCCGTACGAGATCGCGCAGCCAGCGGTGGCCGGGATCGCGGTCGTAGCGGCGGTGCCACATCTGCACGAAGGAGAGCTCCGGCACCCGCACCGGCACCGGGATCGGGAACGCCACCAGGTCCGCGGTGTCGGGCAGGAGGCCGACCAGCCGCTGCCGCGTATGGGCGACCAGATCCGTCCCGCGCACCAGCCCGGGCACCGCGACATAGTGCGACACCGTCGCCATGACCCGCCGGTCGAGGCCCATGGCGGCCATGATGTCGTCGATCTGGACACCGGAATCGAGATTTGGAGCGACGGTGACGTGCGGGCACGCGAGATAGGACTGCTCGTCCATCCGGCCGCGGCGGAGCTTCGGATGATGACGATCGGCGACGCAGACGATGGTGTCGCGAAACAGCTCGCGCGAGCAGATGTCCGACGGCTGCTCCGGAAACACGCCGACCGCCAGATCGACCTCGTCGTCGACGATGCGCGAGCAGGTCGAGCGCGGCCCGGCCGTGGTGACCACGATGTCGACGTTCGGCGCCGACATGCGAAGCCGGCGGACGATCGCCGGCAGCACCTCGATGCTCATTGCGTCGCTCATCGACAGGCTGAAGGTGCGGGTCGTGGTCGCCGGATCGAAGGCGACCCGCGTCGTCATGATCGAATGCACCTCCGAGAGGACGGCGCGGATCGGCTGCACCAGCTCCAGCGCGACGTCGGTCGGCTCCATTCCGTGGGGCCCGCGGGTCAGCAGCGGATCCGAGAACATCGCGCGCAACCGGCGCAGCGAATGGCTGAGCGCCGACTGGGTCACGCCGAGCTTGTCGGCGGCCCGCGTCACGTTGCGCTCGGTGACCAGCACGTCGAACGCCACGAGCAGGTTGAGATCGACCGACTTGAGATTCATGACGCACCGCAACAATGAAGACGGTTCATGCCCCCATGACCATTACATGAATTCCCGTCCTGACGAAGCAGGTCTAGCCTTTCTCTCGGAAACGCTCACTACGCCTCATCACCTACCCCCGAACGCTGCGCCGTCCCGGCACACAAGACTGCTTCCGGAGTAGACCATGCTCATGCACGCCTCGTCCGGCGACAACCCGGCTCGTCTCGACGACATCGTCGGCCGCATCGAACGCCTGCCGATCTCCACCTGGCACGTGAAGGCCCGGGTGATCATCGGCACGGCGACCTTCTTCGACGCCTTCGACGCGCTCGCCATCGCCTTCGTCCTGCCGGTTCTGGCGCCGCTGTGGAAGCTCACCGCGCCGCAGATCGGCCTGATGATCTCGGTCGGCTATCTCGGCCAGCTGGTCGGCGCGCTCGCCTTCGGATGGCTGGCGCAGAAGCACGGCCGGGTGAAGACGATGATCTGGGCCGTGCTCCTGTTCACCAGCATGAGCATCGGCTGCGCGGTGGCGTGGGACTACAACTCGCTCCTGGCGTTCCGCACGCTGCAGGGCCTGGGGCTCGGCGGCGAGGTGCCGATCGCCGCCGTCTACATCAGCGAGATCGCCAAGGCGAAGGGGCGCGGCCGCTTCGTGCTGCTCTACGAGCTGATCTTCCCGATCGGCCTCGTCGCCGCCGGGCTGCTCGGCCGCTGGGTGGTGCCGCATCTCGGCTGGCACTACATGTTCCTGATCGGCGCGATCCCGGCCGTGCTGGTCGTGTTCATGCAGCGCATCCTGCCGGAATCGCCGCGCTGGCTGGCGACGCGCGGCCGCTTCGCCGAGGCCGAGGCCGCCCTCTCCTACATCGAGCGCGAGACCGAGAAGGCGACCGGCGCCCCGCTGCCGCCGCCCGAGCCCGTCGTCGCCTCGCACGACAAGCCCGCCTCCTGGGCCGATCTGTTCGGCCCGCGCTATCTGCGCCGCACCCTGGTGGTCTGGACGATCTGGTTCTCGGCCTATCTGATCACGTACGGGCTGACGGTCTGGCTGCCGACCATCTACCGCACCGTGTTCCACCTGTCGCTCGAGGACGCGCTGCAATACGGCCTGATCACCCAGGTGGTCGGCCTCGCCGGCACCCTCACCTGCGCGCTCAGCATCGACCGGCTCGGCCGCCGGCCGTGGTTCGCCCTCGCCTTCGCGGGCGCCGCGACGGCGCTGTGCGCTCTCTGGCTGATCGGCGCCGGCACCCCGATCCGCGTCCTGGTCCTGGTCAGCACCGCGTTCTTCTTCTCCTCGGTGCTGTCGATCGGCGTCTATCTCTACACGCCGGAGCTCTATCCGACGCGGGCCCGCGCCATCG
>NZ_NPEX01000458.1 GCF_003258865.1 Rhodoplanes roseus
GTTCGGCGCTTCGCGCCGCCCCGGGACGACAGACACGGTGAGCGCTCGCAGCGTCCGATCGCGACCGGCTCACCCCTTGCGCAGCGCCAGCACCTGGTTCGAGGTGTCGGCCATCGCCTTCATGAAGGCCGGTCCGTCGAGATAACCGAGCTCGACATTCATGCGCTTGGCCAGCTCGGCGGCGCGCTCGCTCTGCATCACCCGGGTGAACAGGTCGCGGTGCCACTGCACGATCGGCTCCGGCGTGCGCGACGAGATCAGCAACCCCTTCATGTTGTCCATCGACATCGGGTAGCCGAGCTCGGCCATCCCCTTCACGTCCGGAATGATCGCACTGCGATCCGAGAACGTCGCCAGGATGTAGGCGTTGCCGGCGTCGGCTTGCGACTTGGCCTCGGCCGGGATCACCAGCGTCATGTCGATCGAGCCGCCGAGCACGTCCTTGAAGGCGTCCGCCCCGCCGCGATACGGCACGTGATTGAGCTCGATGCCGGCCGCCTTCTCGAACGCCTGGAAGCCGGCATGCAGGATGCCGCCGACGCCGGAGGATCCATAGGCGAGCTTGCCGGGATTCTCCTTCGCACGCTTCACCAGGGCGTCGACGCTGTCCAGCGGCCCCTTGCGATTGGTCACCAGCACCATGTGCTCGCGATTGACGCGGCCGATCGCCTTGAAGTCGTCGAGCTTGTAGTTGAGCTTGGTGTAGTGCGGCAGCGTGGTGCTCTCGCTGCCGCCGCCGAGCAGCAGCGAGTAGCCGTCCGGCTCCAGATGCGCGACCACGTCGGCCGCGATGGCGCCGGCGCCGCCCGGCCGGTTCACCACGACGAACTTCACGGGCGCCAGTTCGTCGGCCGCCGCGGCGTAGAGCCTGGCGATCACGTCGGTGCCGCCGCCGGCCTGAAAGCCGACGAAAATCTGGACCACGCGGTTGGGCTGCCAACCGGCCTGCGCGGCCGCGGGCGAGACGGCCCGCGCCAAGACCCCCGGAGCCGCCGCCGTTCCGAGGGCGGCAGCGAGAAAGCGACGTCGGTCGATCATTGTGTCACCTCCCACGATGACGGTGTTCTGTTTTGGTTCGGGGGCTCCGTCCGCCCCGTCGTGACGGGGCGTGTCAGGCTTTCGCGGCGACCTTTCCGCTGGTGGGACCGGTCGTGACGGCCGGCCAGGCGACGCCCTTCTCGCGGCCGATGGCGGTGAGCTCCTCGACCAGGGCCGGAGGCAGGACGACGCCCTCGGCGCGCCGTGCCTCGGCGAGACGATGCTCGTACTCGCCGGCGTAGAGAATCTCGGTGAACCCGTCCGCCTTCGGCTCCGCCTTGAGCAGCGCGACGTAGTCGGCGAGCCGCTCGGTGAACATGGCGAGCGGCAGGAAGCGGCGGATGTCGAGCACCAGGAAGAAGTGGCCGACGTTCTGCGGCGCGTGCCAGTCCTCGTACATGTTGCGGATGTGCGGGCCGTAGCCGGCGCCGGTGAGCACGCCCGACAGGATGTCGATCCCCATCGAGAGGCCGGAGCCCTTGGCGCCGCCGACCGGCAGCACCGCGCCGTCGAGCGCCGCATCGGCGTCGGTGGTCGGACGGCCGGCCTTGTCGATCGCCCAGCCGAGCGGGATGGTCTCGCCGCGCTTGGCCGCCGAGAGGATCTTTCCGCGCGCGACGTGGCTGGTCGCCATGTCGAGCAGGAACGGCGCGCCCTCGCGGGTCGGAAACGCGATCGCCAGCGGGTTGGTGCCGATGAACGGACGCAGTCCGCCGGTCGGCGGCATGGTCTGCGAGGCGTTCGACATGACGATCGCCGCATAGCCGACCGCGGTCGCCTGCTCGGCGAAATACGCGGCGGTGCCGAAGTGATTGGAGGCGCGCACGCCGACGCAGGCGACGCCGTGCCGGCCGGCGCGGTCGAGCGCCACCTCGAGCGCCTTCTGGCCGACATAGGCGCCGAAATTGTTGCCGCCGTCGATCCGCACCGTGGCGCCGTCCTCGCGCTCGATGCGCGGCTCGGCGGCGACCTCGATCATCTTGCCGGCGACGCGCTTCAGATAGATCGGCATCCGCAGCACGCCGTGCGACTCGACGCCGCGCAGGTCGGCACAGACGAGCGAGTCCGCCACCACTTTGGCGACGTGCGCCGGCACGCCGGCTGCCTCGAAGACCGCGGCGCAGAAGGCGCCGAGATCCTCGGCCCGGACGGCGCCGCTCACGGCTTGAAGCCCCGCGCCGCCAGGGTCGCGTCGACCCAGCTGCGGTCCACGGTGCCGTCCGCGATCGAGGCGAGGATCACCTTCTCGCGCTCCATCTGGGCGTGACAGAGCGCCGCGATGGCGGCCGCCTCGTCGCGCGGGATCGCCAGCACGCCGTCGGCGTCGCCGATGACGATGTCGCCCGGACGCACCGGCATGCCGCCGACGCTGATCAGCCCGTTGATCTCGCCAGGGCCGTCCTTGTAGGGCCCGCGATGCGTGACGCCGCGCGCATAGACGGCGAAGGGCCGCGTCGCCATGCTGTCGGTGTCCCGCACCGCGCCGTCGACGACGAAACCGGCGATGCCCTTCTTGGCCGCCAGCGTCGTCATGATCTCGCCCAGGATCGAGTTGGTCAGCTCGCCGCCGGCGTCGATGACGATCACGTCGCCCGGCTCGGCCAGATCGATCGCCTTGTGGACCATCAGGTTGTCGCCCGGCCGGGTGCGCACCGTGAGCGCCACACCGAGCAGCGGCGTGCCGTCGTGATACGGCCGCAGGCCGGTGCCGCCGGCGAACAGGCGGGCCATGTTGTCGCTGGCGATCGGAGTGGGAACGCCCTCGAATGCCGCCAGCACGGCGGGATCGATGGCGGGGGCGCGGGGGGCGATGCTGAAGCCGATGGACATGGGACCTTCCGGATCTCGTGGTGCCCAAACGCTAGGCGCGGCTTGAACAGACGTCCAATAACTTGCTAGGCTCCGATTGATACAGAATACGTCTCGTAGCGTCGTGCCGCGAGCCTCCACCCCTTCCGCCCTCACCCTGAGGAGCGGCCGCAGGCCGCGTCTCGAACGGCGAGGGCGGCCCCGGAGGTCGGGTGGCCACATGGTTCG
>NZ_NPEX01000045.1 GCF_003258865.1 Rhodoplanes roseus
AGGGCGACGGCCCGGCTGCCTCGGCCGTTCATCCTTCGAGGCCCGGCTCCGCCGGGCGGCTCAGGATGACGGGACCGGGTCGAAGCGAGAGCTCACGTCCATGCCGTCCGAGCATTCTCCAACGAGACCGTGCCATGAGTGACGCCGCCGTGGTCCGACTGCCAGAGCCCCTCCGCCTGCGCGAGCTCGCCGCCGAGCTGTTCGATGCGCTGCACGACAAGACCTTCGACGGCACCGGCATCACGCGCGAGTGCTACGAGGAGGGCGAGAACGCCGCGATGGCGATCTTTCGCGAGGTCGCCGAGCGGCACGGGCTGAAGGTGCGGCTCGACGCCGCCCAGAACATGATCGTGTCGCTGCCCGGCGACGACGGCACCAAGCCGGCGCTGCTGCTCGCCTCGCATGCCGACTCGGTGCCGCAGGGCGGCAATTTCGACGGCGGCGCCGGCGTGGTCGCGGCGCTGCTGACGCTGATCCGCCTCGCCGGCGAAGGCACCCGCACCGCCGTGCCGGTGCGCGCCATGGTGCTGCGCGGCGAGGAGAGCGCCTTCTACGGCCGCGCCAATATCGGCTCGCGGCTGCTGTTCGGCACGCTCGATCCGAAGGACATGGCGGCCAAGCGGCGCGGCACCGGCCGCACGCTGCGCGAGACGCTGTCGGCCGCCGGCATCGACGTCGACGCCGCGGCGGCCGGCCGACGCATGATCGACGCGTCGACCGTCAAGGCCTATGTCGAGCTGCACATCGAGCAAGGCCCGGTGATGATCGCCCGGAAATTCCCGACCGCGGTGGTCACCGGCATCCGCGGCAATCTGCGTCACCGCTCGATCATGTGCCGCGGCGAGGCCGGCCACTCCGGCACGGTGCCGCGCTGGCTGCGGCGCGACGCCGTGTTCGCCGTCGCCGATCTCTTGATGCGGCTCGACGAGCACTGGATGCGGCTCCTGGAGCGCGGCCTCGACCTCGTCGTCACCACCGGCGTGATCGGCACCGATCCGGATCAGCACGCGCTCAGCCGCATCCCGGGCGAGGTGGCGTTCTCGTTCGAGGTGCGCAGCCAGAGCTTCGAGACGCTGGAGGCCTTCTACGAGCTGTTCCGCTCGGAGTGCCGCGCCGTCTCCGACCTGCGCCACGTGAAGTTCGAGTTCGACGACCGGGTCTACGCCGAGCCGGCCCGCATGGACGAGAGCATCGTGCGCAAGCTCGTCGCGGTGTCGGAGCGCCTCGGCCTGCCGACCGAGACGCTCGCCTCCGGCGCCGGCCACGACGCCGCCGTGTTCTCGAACGCCGGCATCCCCTCGGCCATGATCTTCGTGCGCAACGCCAACGGCTCGCACAATCCGGCCGAGGCGATGGACCTCGACGATTTCATGCAGGGCGTCGCGCTGATGCACGCCTTCGCGGTGGAAGGGCCGTGACGAGACCCGGCCGACCGATGGTTGCGGACCACTCCGCGGAGCCGCTCTGCGGCGTCACGGAACGGCCCGGTTCCGCCTGGAGAATCTGGGGAAAGCGGAATTCCCGAGAGGCCTGAGTCGGTTGACTGGCCGAACGCATGGGGCGATAAGAGCCGAGTCGCGCTCATGCTCGAGACTGGACTCGACGCCGGCAGCTCAAGGCTGGCCGGCGGTTTTCGCGCGCGGCTCATGACGGTGCCAGAGACGGAGGACCCCGTGAGCACGTTTTCCCCCCCGACCGAAAAACGCGTGATCGCCCAGCAGACCGCCCGGATGCTGCTGGAGATCAAGGCGATCCAGTTCAATGCGACGCAGCCCTTCGTGTTCACGTCGGGCTGGGCCAGCCCCGTCTATGTCGATTGCCGCAAGATCATCTCGTATCCGCGGCTGCGCTCGGCGCTGATGGACTTCGCCGCATCGACGATCCTGACCGAGATCGGCTACGAGTCGATCGACAACGTCGCGGGCGGCGAGACCGCCGGCATCCCGTTCGCCGCCTGGATCGCCGACAAGCTGATGCTGCCGATGCAGTACATCCGCAAGAAGGCGAAGGGCTTCGGCCGCAACGCCCAGATCGAGGGCGAGGTGGTGGCCGGCTCGCGCACGCTGCTGGTGGAGGATCTGGCCACCGACGGGCGCAGCAAGGTCAACTTCTGCAACGCGCTGCGCAAGGCCGGCGCGCAGGTCGATCACTGCTTCGTGCTGTTCTATTACGACATCTTCCCGATGGTGTCGGGCAACATGCGCGACCTCGGGGTTCAGCTCCACCATCTCTCGACCTGGCGTGACGTGCTCGACGTCGCGACGGCGAGCGGCCACTTCGATCCGGCGGTGCTGAAGGAGGTGAAGGCCTTCCTCGACTCGCCGTCCGAATGGTCGGCGGCGCACGGCGGCATCTCCAACTTCGACAGCGATCCCGAGAATGTCGGCACCGGCGCGGGCGGCCCGAAGGCCGGCGCCAGCGCCGCCGCCTGATGCCCCCGATGGCCCTGCCCCGCAAGGGCGGGCGCGCGTGACCGCGCCCGCCACCGCGACGCCCTCTCGCGGCACCGTGCTGATGGACCTCGACGGGACCATCAGCGATCCGGCCGGAGGCGTCTACGCCTCGTTCCGCCATGCGCTCGAGCAGGTCGGCCGGCCCTGGCCCGACGACCAGCCGCTCGCCTGGATCATCGGCCCGCCGCTGCGCGAAAGCTTCATGCTGCTGCTCGACGATCCCGAGAAGACCGCGCAGGCGCTGCAGCACTACCGCACCCACTACGCCGCCGGCGCGCTCTACGACAACCGGCTCTATACGGGCATGGCCGAGGCGATCGCGGCGCTGGCCGCCGACGGCTTCCGTCTGTTCGTCGCCACCTCGAAGCTGGTCAGCTTCGCCGAGAAGATCGTGCAGCGCTTCGGCCTCGCGCCGCGCTTCGAGCGCGTCTACGGCTCGACGCTCGACGGCCGCATCGACCAGAAGGGCGACATCATCGCCATGTGCCTGGGCACCGAGGACATCGATCCCGAGACCTGCATCATGGTGGGCGACCGCGAGCACGACGTGAACGGCGCCCGCGCCAACGGGCTCGACTGCATCGGCGTCACCTGGGGCTTCGGCAGTCGCGACGAGCTGATCGCGGCGCAGGCGCTCGCCCTGTGCGAGCGCCCGGCCGATCTGGTCGGGCTCGTGTGCGAGGTGATCGACGCGCGCACGCCGGCGGCGACGTCCGAGGCGTGAGGCTCAGCCCGCCGTCTGGTCGGGGAGCAGATTGCGACCGGCGCGCGTCGGCGACGCGGACGGGCGCGAGGCCTTGGCCCGGGGCGCGTCCGACTTGCCGGCCGGCTTGGCCGCCCTGGCCACCAGCGCCTCCAGACGCTCCGGCGCGAAGCCGCCGGCCAGCATCAAGCGGCGGTCGAGGGCCCGCATCACCAGCACGTCGAGCGGAACGGCGGCCGCGGCGGCCCCGGTCGGGTCGTCGGCCAGCACGATCGTCGCCACCCGGTCGGCGAAGCGCTCGCGCTCCTTCATGAAGGCCAGCATGTAGGTGCGGTAGCTCATGTCGGCGAGCTTGCGGCCGATGATCTGCATGCCGCGGCGGCTGTGCTGGCTGGCCGGTGCGTAGACGGCGGGCCGGCACGAGCAGGCGAAGCGCGACAGCATGATCATCAGCGACGAGGTGGTGAGGCCGTCCCGGACGGCCTGATAGTTGATGTCGTCGAGCAGGCCGAAGACCTCGGGGGACGGCTCCGTGGCGGCCCGGAAGGCCGGCCGCGCCGTCTGCTCCAGGAATGCCAGGAACTGGGCCCGTTGCGGACGGCGGAGCCGGTCGGCGAGATCCCAATAGGACAGCCAGCGATCCAGCAGCGACACCGTCAACGCGACGTCGGACCCGATGTCGGAGGCGAAAGCCCCCTCCCCGGTCGTCCACGCGGCGACCGCCGCACGAACCGAGAGGTCGTCCAGATACTGCTGTTCCCGCATCACCCTACCTGCATGTCACGCGGCCGAAGCCGTGAGGCGTTCCGTGACCCGCCCGTGGCCGGGCGCGGTGTCGTCGTTCGAGGTGTCCCCTCGGCTTCGCGGTCGCGTGTGATCGCGTCGTCGAGGCCCGCAGTCGTCGAGGCCCGCAGTCGCGGCCGCAGTGACCGAAATCTCGCTCTTGTCGTGCTCTGGCATCGAACGGCACCGGGAGATCCCCGGCAGATGCATCAGTTCCCGCGGCACTCAACGCACGAACCGGCCCAAAAGGTCCGCCCTGGGCGACATATCAGCTCTGTGCCGGGCGCTCCGACAGGGGCGGTATCGTGATCAGGAGCACGCCGGGGATTCGATCCATTGACGCAGGTCAACAATCTGCGGCGGATCGGAGCGACACTGCCAGTGTAGTCAGGAGGTGTGTCATGACGACGAAGCGTTTCGTCGGCGCGGCCGTCGGCATCGCCGTGCTGAGCCTGTTGGCCGCGACACCCGCCCTCGCGCAGTCCGCCACCTATCCGGAGCCGGTCCGCGGCGCGCGCGGCATGGTGCTCCTGCCCGGGGTGATGACCGGGCCCGGCACGCTCGGCACCGGCGGCATGCGCCGCCTGTGCGATCCGCGCTCGGTCGGGCTGACCCAATGGCGCGTGACCTGGATCGAGCGGGTCGTCAAGCCGACCGAGGCGCAGCTGAAGCCGCTCGACGATCTCAAGGCGGCGTCGGTCAAGGCGGCGGAGCTGTTCGCCACCGCCTGCCCGCGGCTGGCCCCTCGCCTGCAGACCGCGCCGGCTCAGCTCGAGATGATGGAGAAGCGGCTCGACACCGCCATCCAGGCGGTGCGCGTCATGCGCCCGGCCCTGGACGCCTTCTACGCCTCGCTCGACGCCAGCCAAAAGGCCCGCATCGACGACATCGGCCCGCGCCGGAGCGGCTGGTTCTGGTGAGTCGGACGGGCGGGCGCGACCCGCGGCGAAGCGGCTGGTTCTGGTGAGACCGCCAAGTTGCGGCTGTCGACCTCGATCCGTCATCCCGAGGTGCGAGCGGAGCGAGCCTCGACGGATGCGGGCCACGGAGTCACGCGGGGTGCGGAGTCGCGGGCCGTCGCCCTTCGACGCCCGGTTGCGCCGGGCACCTCGGGGTGACGGCGAGAGGCACGGGCGACGACGGCGACCACAACGACGAGGCCGGTCAGTCGAACATCCGGTCGCCCTGGAGGTCGACGATCTGGCGGGCCTTGGAGAGCGTGAAGCTCACGGCGTCGTCGCGCGAGGCGTGGCTGTCGGCCCGGATGAAGCGGTGCTCCTTGCGGACGCCCTCGACCTCCCGCTCGATCGTTCCGGCGGTCTGGTACTGGCCGCCGTTCTGGAACGGGGCCGCCCGGATCACATAGCCCTTGTACTCGACCGGCTCGCTCTCGGGCGCCGGGGCGGGGGCCGACGCGCGGCCCCCGAACAGGGATTTCAGAAACGACATCGCGGACTCGTGGAAGGTGGTCTTCAGTCGCGGCCACTGTAGCCCCGAACCGGGCCGCCGCAAACCACGTCCGACCCGATCAGTGGGCGCGGCGGCCCGACGCCTCGATGGCCAGCTGCTCGGCCCGGCCGGTCGCGTTGCGCAGCGAGCCGTCCATCGCCAGGATCACCAGGATCCAGGACACGGCGAAGTTGGCGAAGAACAGCGCCAGGAAGGTGATCAGGCCGGCCGCCTCGGAGACGGAGTTCTCGATGTAGTAGCTGATCCCGGCCGCGACACCGGCACCGAGAACGACGAACAGCACGTAGAGGACGAGCGCCTTCATGACGACCTCCGGGAGACGAACGGTGGCGAACGTTCCGTGACACGGAACGGCGACGGGATGGCGCCGGGGCGACCCGGGCGTCGCCCTGGCCTGAAACTTACACGGACCTTACAGGCGTCTCAACGGCAATCGACCATATGGGCCGTCGACGCCCCAGGATTTGTGTATCGCAGCGCAGCACGGGCGACCGGAGCGGGCGCGCCGCCGGCCGGCTCACACCTCGAATTCGAGGCTCACGCAGCAGCCGGCCCGGCCCGGATAGGCGACCTCGGAGCCGAGGCCCCGCGCCATGGCGGCGACGATGCGGCTGCCCATGCCGGTGCCCTTGGCCGGGCCGTCGCCGCGCCAGCCGATGCCGTCGTCCTCGACGCTCAGCGCCACCTTGCCGTCGGCGACCTCGTCGAAGCGCACCCGGATCTCGCCGCCCCCGGTCGTCGGATAGGCGTACTTGAAGGCGTTGGTGACGAGCTCGGTGACCACCACGCCGATCGACACGGCCTTGTCGGTCGGCACCCGCACCGGACGGGCGGCGAGCTTCACGGTGGCGGCGTGGCCGGACGCCTTCATGGTCGCTTCGAGGTCGCCGAGCAGGCTGCCGAGATATTCCGAGATCTCCACCGAGCGCACGTCGTCGGAGTTGTAGAGGCGCCGATGCACGCCGGCGATCGCCATGATGCGGGCCTGCATCTCGCGCAGCGCCTCCTGGGCGGACGGATCGGCGACGCCCTTGGACTGCATGTGGACCAGGGCGGCGACCAGCGCGAGGCTGTTGGCGACGCGGTGGTTGACCTCGTGCAGCAGCACCTCGGCGCGCTCCTTCGCCTCGCGCATCTCGCGCTCAGCCCGGTCGCGCGCCGCGGCGAGCCGCGCCTTCTCGAGCGACTGGTCGATGGCGCTTTCGAGCAGCGCCAGGAACTCCTCGCCGACGCTCTTGGAGACGTAGTCGGCGGCCCCGGCCTTGAGCGCCGCGACCGCGACGGCCGCTTCGCCCGAGGCGGTGACGTAGACGACCGGCGGCGGCGACGGCGTTTCCTGCAGGACGGCCAGCATGTCGAGGCCCGTGCCGGTCGGCAAGAAGTGGTCGAGCACGATCACGTCGACGCCGCCGTGGGCGAGGCGCGCCAGCCCCTCCTCGGCCGTGCTCACCCGCTCGACCGCATAGCCGCGGCGGCCGAGGGCCCTCTGGACGAGCCGCGCCAGTCCCGTATCGTCGTCGACATGAAGAACCGTGACGGGCGTGCTCGGCATGGATCAGGTGGCTTCCGGAACCTGCATCACCGCGAAGAACAGGCCGAGCTGCCGGATCGCGTTGGCGAAGCCGTCGTAGTTCACCGGCTTGGTGATGTAGACATTGGCGCCGAGATCGTAGCAGCGCTGGATCTCGCGGGCGTCGTCCGTGGTGGTGAGGACGACGACGGGCGAGCGCCGCGTGTGCTGGTTGGACTTGAGCCGCTCGAGAATGTCGATGCCGGTCATGTCCGGCAGGTTGAGGTCGAGCAGGATGAGGAGCTGGCGCCCGGCGCTGACCACCCCGGAGCCGTCCGGCCCGAGCAGATAGTCGAGCGCCTCGGTGCCGTTGGCGAACGGGACGATCTCGTTGCTGACGCCGGCGCGGCGAATGTTCTTCTCGATGAGGCGCGCATGCCCCTCGTCGTCCTCGATCATCACGATCTTAACGGGCTTCGCGTTCTGATTCACGTCCGTTCGCTCCAACGGCTGCACTGGCGCCCTTCGCGACCTTGCGGAGATCGCGCGGCAGGTTCAGCTTCATGGTGGTGCCGCGTCCGACCTCGGACTCCAGCGTGATGTCGCCGCCCAGATTGCGCACCATGGTGCGCACATGGGCGAGGCCGATGCCCTCGCCGGGCTGGTCCTGCGCGCCGGAGCGGCGGAACAGATCGAAGACGCGCTCGTGATCGTGGGACGCGATCCCCCGCCCGTTGTCCTCGACCTCAACGACGATCCGCTGCCCGGGTTCCGGCCGCGCCCTTACCCGGATGTGGATGGGTCGTTCGGGACTGCGGTATTTCACGGCGTTGTCGAGAAGATTGCCGAACACCTGCTCGAGCGCCAGCCGGTCCGACACCACGTTCGGCAGCCCGGGCGCCAGCGTGACCTCGCCACCCGCCTCGACCACCTGGTGCCGGATGCTCTCCGCCGAGGTCTCCAGCAGCGCGCCGAGGTCGATGCGCTCCGGCTTGAGGGTGCGGCGGCCTTCGCGCGACAGCTTGAGGATGGCGTTGATCAGCCCGTCCATCTTGCGGGTCGAGGAGCGGATGAAGCCGATCGCCTCCGGCGCGTCCTCGATGGCGGCGAGGCGGGCGTCCTCGGCCGCCGGATCGTCGGCCGGCAGGCCCGCCTTCTCGAACCAGGAGCGGACCGCGACGAGGCTCGCCTCCAGCTCGCTGGTGAAGCCCATGATGTTGACGAGCGGCGCCCGCAGGTCGTGGGTGACGATGTAGGCGAAGCGTTGGATCTCGTCGTTGGCGCGGCCGAGATCGGCGGTGCGCTCGGCGACCCGCTCCTCCAGGCCGGCATTGAGCGCCCGGACCTCCTCCTGCGCCGCGACGAGCTGGCGCGTGTAGCCGATGGTCATCCAGGCGGCGCCGCCGACCACGCCGACGATGACCAGCGCGCCCAGGATCGCCACCCAGTAGAGCGCGCCGATGGTCTTCTGCTGGCGTTGCACGCTCTCGCCGATCCGCCGCTCCGCCGAGGTGATGAGCGTGTCGAAGATGCCCCGCGCCTCCTCCATCAGGGCACGGCCGCGGTCGGTGCGCACGATCGCCACGGCCTCGTCGCGGCGTCCGTCGCGCACCAGCTCGATGGTCTGCTGCATCTCGACCATCTTGCCCGAGATGATTTCGGTCAGCCGTGCGATCTGGGCCGCATAGGCGGGGACGCCGGACAGGCGCGAGCGCACCAGCTCGATCTGGTCCGCGAGCTTGCGGCGCGCCTGCTCGTAGGGCGCGAGATAGGCCTCCTCTGCGGTCAGCAGGAAACCGCGCTGGCCCGTCTCGGTGTCCTGCAGCAGGCTGCGCAGATCGACCAGCGCGGCGCGCTGCTGGCGCACCGCGACCGACAGCTCCGTATAGGTGCGCGTCTCCGCCACCAGCCACAGCGTGGTGACGACGATCGCGACCAGCGCGGCGAAGCCGACCAGCAGAGCGGCCACGGTCGAGCGGATGAGGGCGAGCTTGGAGATCGGCATGTGGGGGTTCGGGGGTGATGGACCGGGCCAACATAGTGCCTCGGTCGGGATCCGCACAGGGGCATTAGCCCGGCATTTTCGCATCTGCCATCAAGGGCGCTCCCGCGGAATGCCAAAGCGCTACCTCGACACCATCGTGGCGCGTCCGCGACTCACACCAGCGGAAGATCGCGGAGCCGAAGCCCGAGCGGGGGAGCGATGTCGAACGGCAGCGGCTCGTCCGGCCCGATCGTCAGCCGCTCGCGATAGCCTTCCGGACCCGGGCTGCGATGCAGATGGGCGACCAGGCTCTGGGCCTCGATCACGATCGCGGCGCGCACCCCGAAGGCGGCGTAGAGACGGACCTTGCGGTGCAGATCGTAAGCCAGGCTGGCGTCCGCCACCTCGACGACGAGCAACGCCGTCTCCGGCGACAAGTTGGCGAGACCGTCGGCCCGGCGATAGAAGATCAGGTCGGGCTCGACGAACGTGTCCTGGTCGAGCCGCAGCGTCGTCTCCTGCGCGACCAGGATTTCCTCGGGAAGATGACGATCGAAATATCGTGTGAGGTTGACCTTGACCACCTCGTGACGGATGCCCTTCGGCGACATCGGCACGACCTCCCCGCCAATCAGCTCGATACGCTCGTTCTCGGGGATGACGCCGGCCCGCAGCATCGCCTCGATCTCGGCGACGCTCCAGCGTCGCCGCATCAGACCTTCGGCGGCCTGCGTCGTGAGCGGAAGGTCGGGCGTGCGGAACGGCTGGTTCATGCGCCGATGTTATCACGCGGCCGCCGCGGCGAGAATGCGCCCGCGCCGCCGCAGGCCGGCGGTCGGCCGCCTCCTGCCCAGGATTAGGGCAGCGTTGTACATTTTTTCTGCTTTATCCCAAAAATAACACACCTACACTCGTGAGGCTCCGACGTCGCTCACCCCCGCGCGGCGCCGTGCGCACGGAAGGCCGATGACCAACACGTCCCGCTTCGACCCCGACGACGGCGCGACACCGGACGACGTCTCGGATCTGCGGTGGCCCGCCGATCCGGCCGAGATCCCCGACTGGATCTATACCGACCGCCGCATCTACGACCTCGAGCAAGCCCGCATCTTCCGCGGCCACACCTGGAACTACGTCGCGCTCGACGTCGAGCTGCCGCAGCCGGGCGACTACATCCGCTCCTATATCGGCGACACGCCGATCATCGTGGCGCGCGACGCCGACGGCCGGGTGCGCGCCTTCGAGAACCGCTGCGCCCATCGCGGCGCCGAGTTCTGCAAGAGCTATCGCGGCAGCACCAAGCAGTTCGTCTGCCCGTATCACCAGTGGACCTACGATCTCTCGGGAGCGCTGGTCTCGGTGCCGTTCCGCCGCGGCGTCAAGGGGCTGGGCGGCATGCCGGCCGACTTCGAGCTCGGCGCGCACAATCTGCGCAGCCTCAACGTCACGACGCGCCACGGCGTGGTGTTCGCCTCGTTCCAGGACGACATCGAGAGCTTCGAGGACTATCTCGGCCCCGAGATGCTCGACCAGTTCGACACGGTGTTCGACGGCCGCACGCTGAAGCTCCTCGGCGTCCACCGCAACACCCTGCAGGGCAACTGGAAGCTCTATCAGGAGAATCTGAAGGACCCGTACCACGCGACGCTGCTGCACACCTATCTGACGACCTTCGGCCTGTTCGTCGCCGGCAACAAGACGATGATCATGACCGACGCCAAGGGCCGCCATTCGACCCTGTGCAACGCGCGGCCGCAGGGACGCCCCGACAACGATCCGAGCAAGTCGGAGATCCGCTCCTTCCACGCCGCCATGCAGCTCGCCGATCCGCGGGTGATCCAGCTCATCCCCGAGAAGGACTCGCCTTGGACCAGCAACGCCATCACGATCTGGCCGAACCTGATCCTGCTGCGCCAGACCAACATTCTGGGCGCGCGCCAGATCGTGCCGATGGGGCCGAACCAGTTCATGCTGATCTGGACCACCTTCGGGTTCGCCGACGACAGCCCGGAGATGGAGCAGCACCGGCTGCGCCAGAACAACATCTTCGGTCCCGGCGGCTTCATCGGCATCGACGACAACGAGGCGATCAAGTTCGTCCAGGACGGCGTGATGCGCTCGGTGCCGCGCCACGGCGTCGCCCCGCTCGGCAAGGACGAGGAAGGGCCCGACGTGGTGATCACCGATCGGGCGATCCGCAGCATGTATCGCCACTACCGCGCGGAGATGGGACTGTGACCAACGCCGCGCAGCCGGCCGCCGCGCAACCGGCCCCCGCGCATGCGGCGCTCGACCCCGCGCTGCGGCGCGACCTCTGCTTCGCCGTGCAGGAGTTCAACGCCGACTACGCCGACACGCTCGACCGCGGCGACATCGAGGCCTGGCCGGGCTTCTTCACCGAGGACGGCGTCTATCGGCTGATCGCCCGCGACAACGCCGATGCCGGCCTGCCGCTCTCGCTGATGTCCTGCGAGGGCATGGGCATGCTGAAGGACCGCGCCTACGCCATCGCCCACACCGAGATGTTCGCGCCGCGCTACGTGCTGCACGTGATCAGCCCGGCGCGCGTCAGCGACTATCGCGGCGGCCTCATCAGCGCGCAGGCGAACTACGCGATCCTGGAGACGCTGGTGGACGAGCCCACCCGGCTGCTCCAGTGCGGTCGCTACCGCGACACGTTCGTGATGCACGGCGACCGGCTGCTGCTCAAGGAACGCAACTGCGTCTACGACACGGTGCTGGTGCCGACCTGCGTGGTCTACCCGCCGTGACATCCGGCGCTGGTCCGGCGGCCGCTGCCGCCGGAGCGCCACGAGACGTTTGGCAAGCGAACAGACACGGAGACGGGTCCATGATGCGCCGTATCGCCGAGAGCTTCCGGTCCTCGGCCGTCCGTCTCGGGCTGGCCTCGATCGCCGTGGCGACGACGGTCGGCGGCGCCGCGCCGGCCCGGGCCGCCGACACGCTGACCATGCGGCTCGAATGGTCGGCCTATGTGATGCACCTGCCGTTCTACCTCGCCCTGGAGAAGGGCTGGTTCAAGGCCGCCGGCATCGACCTGCAGATGGAGGACGGCAACGGCTCGATCACGATGGTGCAGCTGGTCGGCAACGGCAAGTTCGACCTCGGCCACGGCGCGCTGTCGTCGATGGCGGTCGGCGCCTCGAAGGGGCTCGCCCTGGTCGCCGTGTCGGAATATCTGCAGAAGAGCCCGCTCGGCATCATCTACGACGCCAAGTACGACATCACGGCGATGAAGGACTTCGCCGGCAAGAAGATGATCTACACGCCGGCGTCGTTCGAATCGCCCTTCCTGGAGCCGTTCTTCAAGCAGAACGGCGTGCCGATGGGCAGCCTGAACATGGTCGGGGTCGAGGCCTCGGCCAAGATGTCGTCCTACATGACCGGCGTCGCCGAGGCCTTCGTCACCACGGTGCCGGCCGACCTGCCGCGCGTGGAGGAGAAGCGCGCCTCCAAGGCGATCCTGTTCGCCGACTACGGCATGAACCTGCCGACCTTCGGCATCGTCGCCGGCACCGAGGCGCTCAAGACAAAGGGTCCGGCGATCAAGCGCTTCGTCAGCGTCGTCTCGGCCGCCTGGGAATACATCCTGGCCGGCCATGCCGACGAGGCAGCCGAAGCGGTGATGAAGCAGCGGCCGAACGCGGCGACCACGGCCGAGCGGCTGAAGGCCGAGTTCAAGCAACAGGCCCCCTATTTCGGCGAGCAGGGCAAGACCGTGTTCCCGGGCCTGCAGAGCAAGGAGGAGTGGGCGAAGGCGCTGACCGTGATGGAGGCCGCCAAGGTGATCGCGCCCGGCACGACGCCCGAGAAGTACTTCACCAACGACTATGTCGACGCCGACTATGGCCGCCGCATCGTGGCCGGCAAGTAGCGGAGCCCGCATGGCCGTCGCCGCCCTCTCCGCCGCGAACGCCGCCGCCGCGCACGCCGTGGTGCCGTTCGACGATCCGCTGGCCATCGAGATCGACGCGGTCGGCAAGACCTACGCCTCGAGCGACGGGGCCGTGACGGCGCTCGGCTCGGTCAGCCTCGACGTGCGCCGCGGCGAGTTCATCAGCCTGCTGGGGCCGAGCGGCTGCGGCAAGACTACGCTGCTGCGCATGGTGGCCGGGCTCGAGGACACCACCACCGGCCACATCCACCTGCACGGCCGCGGCCTCGACGGGCTCGGCTTCGTGTTCCAGCGCGACGTGCTGCTGAACTGGCGCACGATCCTGCAGAACGTGCTGCTGCCGATCGAGTTCAGGGGCGGACGGCCGAAGCAGTATCGCGACCGGGCGCTGGCGCTTCTCGCCACCTTCGGGCTCGCCGGCTTCGAGAACAAGCGGCCGTGGGAACTCTCCGGCGGCATGCGCCAGCGCGCCGCGATCTGCCGCGCCCTGATCGACGATCCCGAGCTGCTGCTGATGGACGAGCCGTTCGGCGCCCTCGACGCGCTGACCCGCGACGAGCTGAACGTCGAGCTGCAGACGCTGTGGCACCGGTCGCGCAAGACGACGCTGTTCGTCACCCACAGCATCCCGGAGGCCGTGTTCCTCTCCGACCGCGTCGTCGTGATCTCGGACAAGCCGGGCCGCATCGTCGAGGTGCTCGACATCGACTTTCCGCGGCCGCGCGGGCTCGACATCCGCGAGGAGCCGGCCTTCGGCCACTACAGCCGCCATCTGCGCGACGTGCTGGAGCGCCACGGCGCGTTCCGCAAACGCTGAGCCCGGAGCATCATGCGCGCCTTCCGCCTTCCGACCGAGCTGTGGACCCTCGCGGCCCTGCTGGCGCTGTGGGAGGCCGTGGTGGTGGTCTTCCGGGTGCCCGAGATCCTGGTGCCGAGCGTGCGGGTGGTGTTCGACGAGATCGCGTCGAACCCCGACTTCTATCTGGTGCAGTCGATGCACACGCTCTCCAACACGCTGGCCGCCTTCGTGCTGTCGGTGGTGTTCGGCGTCGGCATGGCGATCGCCATCGTCTCGTCCCGCTTCCTGGAGAAGACGCTCTACACCGTGCTGGTGGCGCTCAACAACGTGCCCAAGGTGGCGCTGGCGCCGCTGTTCGTGATCTGGCTCGGCACCGGCAACGCGTCCAAGATCGCCATGGGCGTGATGATCTCGATCTTCGCGATCGTCATCGACGCCGTGCTGGGGCTGCGCTCGCTCACCCCCGACATGATCGATCTCGGCCGCTCGATGCGCGGCTCCGGGCTGAAGATGCTGCTGAAGCTGCGGCTGCCCAACGCGCTGCCCAGCATCATCGCCGGCATGAAGGTGGCGATGTCGCTGTCGCTGGTCGGCGCCATCGTGGGCGAGTTCGTCGCGGCGCAGAACGGCCTCGGCTTCGTCATCCTCAGCGCCCAGGGCATGTTCCGCACCGACCGCGTCTTCGCCGCCATCCTGCTGCTCGCCGCCATCGGCACGACGCTCTACTACCTGATGGAAGTGTTGGAGCGCGCGCTGATCCCCTGGCACGAATCGCAGCGCCACGGCACGGCCCGCGCCCCCGCGGCCGTCGTCCCCAAGGCGTGACGGCGCCGCCTCATCAGATCACCCGCGACCACCGACACATCGATACCGAGGAGGATCCCCATGGCGCTCACGGCACTCGCGGACAAGGGCAACGTGCTGCACATCTACGATTTCCGGGTCAAGGCCGAGATGGCCGACGAGTTCATCAAGCTGTTCGAGGAGTTCGACTACTCGGACGAGAACCCGATGCACAAGTCGACCGCCCAGGTGCGCGACGGCGTGCTGTGCCGCGACGCCGCCGACCCCGAGCGCTTCTTCCTGATCGGCGAGTGGAAGAGCATCGAGGAGCACAAGAAGATCCTGAAGATCGTCGCCGAGATGCGGCCGAAATTCGCCCTGCTGGTCGACGGTGGCCCGGCCAACTTCAAGCCCATTTACGCCGAGGTGGTCTCCTCGACGCCGGTCGAGTATCTGCAGCCGCAGGCGTGAGGGGGAGCGCGACGATGGCGTGGCATGCGGTGGCGAAGGCCGAGGACGTGGCGGAAGGCACGGTGCGGGCCGCCTCGGCGGCCGGCATCATGCTGGCACTCTACCGCATCGACGGCGCCTTCTACGCGACGTCCGACGTGTGCACCCACGCTTTCGCGCTGCTGTCGGACGGCTATCTGGACGGCGACTGCATCGAATGCCCGATCCACCAGGCGCTGTTCCACGTGCCGACCGGCGAGGTCCGCAGCGAGCCCGCGAGCGTACCGCTGAAGACCTATCCGATCAGGCTGGAGGGCGACACGCTGATGGTGGAGATCGCCGAAGACTGAGGCGCCGGGCCGGCGTCACTCGGTCAGGCGTTCGGCGAACAGGTGCATGGTCTTGCGGTAGATCACCGAGCGGTTCCACTCGCGCATCACCTCGAAGTTCGGCGTGCCCTCGCCGAACGGCGCGCCGCGCTGCCAGCCGTTGACCTTCAGGAGATTGGCCGTGGAGGCCAGCACGTCCGGCACGCTGTGGCGCAGGTCGACATGGCCGTTACCGTCGTAGTCGACGCCGTACTTGATGTAGGAGGACGGCAGGAACTGGGTCTGGCCGATCTCGCCCGCATAGGCGCCGATCAGGTCGCGCAGCGGCAGGTCGCCGCGCTGCAGGATCTTCAGCGCCGCCAGCAGCTCGCCCTGGAACAGCTCGGTGCGGCGGCAGTCGTGCGCCAGGGTCGCGATGGTGCGAACCACCGGCAGCTTGCCCATGTCGCCGGTGCCGTTGTCGCTCTCCAGCGTCCAAATCGCCATCAAGAGCTCCTTGGGCACGCCGAACTGGCGCTCGACGCGATCGAGCAGCGCGGCGTTCTTCTGCATCAGCGTCCGGGCGCGCTTGACCCGGGCCGGCACCACGCGGGTCGCGGCGTATTCCTCGAAGGTCTTCTTGAAGGTGTAGCGCTGGCGGCGGTCGAAGTTCAGCACGGCGGGATCCGAGCTCACCCCGGCGAAGGCCTGGTCGACCACGGCGCGCGACACGCCGGCGGCCTGCGCCTCGCGCCCCATGGCGGCCAGGAACGTGTCGAAGTCGCCGCCGCACTGCGCGGCGCGGGCGGGCGCTGCCGCGAACGGCGCGAGAAGAGCGAGCAGGCAGGCGAGCGCCGCGCGGCGCGCCGAACAGGTTCCCAAAGCCATTCCGATCCCCGTGTCGCGACCATTCATCGGGTGAAGTCATGGCACGCCGGTAAGGCGGGGAAAAGGCGGCTGAATCGTGCCGAACCCCCGTGATGCCGCTCGCGTCCGGGTCCGGGCGGCATGCCGGGCACAGGCGACCCACCGGGCGGAGCGAGCCGGCGCCACGCTGGACCGGACCGTGGCCCTTGCGCTCCGATCGCGACAGATCCGCGGCCGCGCCGCTGCCCGACGACGGGCGCAGGCCCTAAGGTGCCGGACCCGGCGACGCCGCGTCGCCCATCCGGACGGAGCCACCATGCGGAAGGCCTATTGGGTCGCCACCTATCGCTCGATCGAGGATCCGGCCAAGGTCGCCGCCTATGCGGCGCTGGCCGGCCCGGTGATGGCGCAGTTCGGCTGCCGCTATCTGTGCCGCGGCCCGGCCGCCGTCGCCTACGAGGCCGGCCTCGCGGAGCGCGTTGTCGTCGCCGAGTTCCCCAGCCTCGCCGACGCCGTCGCCTGCCACGACAGCCCCGGCTATCAGGCGGCCCTCGCCGTCCTGGCCGACGGCGCCGTGCGCGACATCCGCCTGGTCGAAGCGGTGGAGTGAGGGACGGCGGTCTCCTGGCGGACGTCCCCTGCCCAGGCCCGGCATGGCCGCGCTCGTCGCGGCCATGCACGTCGTTTGTGCCTCACGGACAGCATGAGCGTGGACGGCCGGGACGAGCCGCACAGGCGCTGACCCAAGGACCGAAGCCTCTCGGCGGGTCGTGCTCCGCTGACGCGAGGGCTTACAGAATCCCACCCGTCATCCCGGAGCGGCGCGAAGCGCCGAGCCCAGGCTCCATAACCCACAGATGGCCGATCAACGGACGAAAGGCGGGGCAGCCATCAAATCAGCCCGAGAAATTTCAGAACCGGCTCGGCCCAGCCGAACTGCTCCGGGAAGACCTGATAAAGACGGGGGAGAAGGAACCCGCTGCCGGTCGCCGTACCGCCGCCGTAGACCGTCACTTTCTTCAATTTCTTCAACAGGTGGTCGAGCGCCGGCCCGACATCCTTGCCCCACTGCTTGAACTGCTTCTCGACGCTCTTGTCGGCCTCCGTCAAGAAACCCTTCGCATAGCGTTTCACGGCAGCGCCGGTGCCGACGGCAGCACCGAGAAGCGGCTCGACAAGACTCTTGAGGATGTTGTTGATGCTTTCGAGGACATCGAATGCGAGCGCATCCATGGCGTCATCGAGCGCCTCGGCCTCTTGCTCGGTCAAGCCGATCGGCCGGGCGAGAGCCCTGAGCGCCCGAGGGATCGCCGGATCGACGACTGACTGCCCCTCCGCGCTCTCCAGCGCCGCGGCGATCGGCTCCACCAGCAGCGGCACCTCCTCGATCTGATCGGAGGTGAGACTCGCGCGCGCTGCGTTCTGGATGAAGGCGCGCCACTTGGGGAACTGACGCGCCGTGCGATCGAACTGCAGAAGCAGCGCATGGTAACGCACGGCGAGCAGGTCGGGCCATTCCGTGTCGACGATGCAGCGGAAATGGTCCAGCACCTCCTTGGCGTGCCCCAGACGAAACAGCTCGGCCTGGGTCGGCGCCGAAGCCGGAATCCGGCCGGCAATCTGGCGCAGATAAGCGGGCGGTCGCTGATCGAGTTGCGGATAGTCCGCAACGAGGTCCGCGAGGTCCGCGAGCTCGTCTTTCAGGGCGGCAAGCGCACCGGCAAGGGACGCAGGATCGAGGTCGGCCGGCAGGGGCTCAGGAGCAATTAGAAGCTTCTCGCCTCGCCAGACTGGTTCGATCGCAGCGGGACGGATCCTTGGAATGCCTGGTGGGAGATCGTTCGCCTTCTGCTCCGTCTCGGGCTCCGGACCTTCCTGTTGCCGCTCCTTCAGCTTCGCCAGCCGCGCCGCGATGCGCTCGTTCACGGCCTTGGGGCCGTCGTCCCAGGGCAGCGGGTCGTCGGGGTCGAGATCGACGAAGCAGGCGTCCCAGGCCTCATCGTGTTTCACACCGGTATAGATCTCGGCATACCAGTCGAGCCAGACCGCCCAGGACCCGCCCATGGCCAGCAACCGTCCCGCAAATAGGTCATCTTTCGCCCATGCTGGCCGGTTTTGCACTTCGCCATACCAAAGCCGTGCGCAGGCGAGTTCCGCCGGTGACGCGCCTTCGCTCAACCGGCGGGCATCGTCAATAACAGCAGAAATCATGGTGGTGCGGGCGACGTAGGAGGCGGTGGCCGCAGAAGCAGCGTCGGAGACAGCGTGTGCCTTGACAGCCGAAGCACGAGCGGCGTGGCGCGAGGCAGCCGACGCGGCGACAGCCCTATCCTTTGCGGATTCAAGACCCGCGTAAACAGCGGCGCGAGCGGCCGCGAAGGCAGCGGCACCGGGATCGGTAGACGTGCTGGCGGGAACCCAGGCGTCGGCAGCGTCGGCCGCGGCCATGAGGACGGTACCTATCTCAGCGAGTTTGCGGTCCGGATATATCGCGGCAAACCGTGCAATCGCTGTCGCCCGAAGGACTGCCAAAAGCTTAAAGGCACGACCGCGGCGGGATGAAGAGATTGTCAGCGGCAGCACCCGCAATGCCGCACGGGTGGCGATGACAACTGACCAGCTCCGGTCCTTCGTCGCCAGCCACGCGTCGAATTTCGCGGCATCTGCCGGGTCGGGCACAGCGACGGAACGCGGCCCGAGCCGCTGGCCGGCCTTCATCTTACCGGCTTGTGCAGCAGGACGCCGGGGCGCGGCCTTGCCGGCCCGCACCGCCTCGGTCGGCTTCACGTCTTCAGTAAAAGGCTTTTCAGAATCCGCCATGGCTGCCGCAGCAAAAGGTTGTGCGGCACGATCCTACCCGCGATCCTCGGCTGCGACCACTGCGGGGGATGCGTTTGTCGGGGATACGCGGACCGCAGCCCGGATGGAGCCCGTAGCCCGGAGGAGCTAAGCGACATCCGGGATCGTTCGTCGCGGCCTGGCTCGTCGCTCCCGGCTACGTCGCGCGCGTCGCGCGCCGCTCCACGATCTTGAGAATGCTGCGCTGTCAAAAAGCCTTCGGCAGCCCCGCCTGACGCAGGATCGCGTTGGCGGTGTGGCGGCTCGGGATGCCGATCGGGACGGCGAAATTTCGCTGGGTGATCGGGCTGTGCCAGACCTCATGGCTGCCGCGCCCCTGGCGAACGAGTGTGCACCCCGCCGCCTTCAGCAACTCGCGCAAGGCCCGGTCGAACTGCGGAGCCATGTCAGGCTGCAGCGAGCGACTCGGCTTCGCGCAGCGCCGTGATCTGGACTAACACCGAGGCGGGATCGACGTCGGGATGGTTGTCCGGCAGGAGGTCGAGCGCCATGGCGGAGACCTTCGCCATCAGCGCGTCGAGCGTCGGCGCATCGGCGGCGGCCGGGATCTCGTCGCAGTGGCCGCTCCACACTGAGGCGTCCGCATCCCACACGGCCGAGATGGTGAAGATCACGGGCTTCGACATGTCGAATCCCCTCTGGTCGATCTCTCTCGTCGGATGGGCAAAGCGAAGCGTGCCCACCGCGTCCATCACCCCCGAACCGCGTGGGCACGGCGCTGGCGCGCCTTTGCCCACCCTACGGCCGAGGCGGCCGTGTCGCGTCCCGTCCCGATCAGTTGTCCAGGAAGCTCCGCAGCTTCCGGCTCCGGCTCGGGTGCTTCAGCTTGCGCAGGGCCTTGGCCTCGATCTGGCGGATGCGCTCGCGCGTCACCGAGAACTGCTGGCCGACCTCTTCGAGCGTGTGGTCGGTGTTCATGCCGATGCCGAAGCGCATGCGGAGCACGCGCTCTTCGCGCGGCGTGAGCGAGGCCAGCACCCGCGTGGTCGTCTCGCGCAGATTGCTCTGGATCGCCGCGTCGATCGGCAGGATGGCGTTCTTGTCCTCGATGAAATCGCCGAGATGCGAATCCTCCTCGTCGCCGATCGGCGTTTCGAGCGAGATCGGCTCCTTGGCGATCTTGAGGACCTTGCGCACCTTCTCCAGCGGCATGCCGAGCTTCTCGGCGAGCTCCTCGGGCGTCGGCTCGCGGCCGATCTCGTGCAGCATCTGGCGCGAGGTGCGGACGATCTTGTTGATCGTCTCGATCATGTGCACCGGGATGCGGATGGTGCGGGCCTGGTCGGCGATCGAGCGGGTGATCGCCTGCCGGATCCACCACGTCGCGTAGGTCGAGAACTTGTAGCCGCGGCGGTACTCGAACTTGTCGACCGCCTTCATCAGGCCGATGTTGCCCTCCTGGATCAGATCCAGGAACTGCAGGCCGCGGTTGGTGTACTTCTTGGCGATGGAGATCACCAGGCGGAGGTTCGCCTCCACCATCTCCTTCTTGGCCTGGCGCGCCTCGCGCTCGCCCTTCTGCACCATCTGGACGATGCGGCGGAACTCCTGGATCTCCAGGCCCGTCTCGGTCGCCAGGGCGTGGATGTCGCCACGCAGATCCTTGATGCGGTCCTTCTCGCGCGCGACGAAGTTCTTCCAGCCGCGGGCGCCCAGCTTGGAGACGCGGTTGAGCCAGCGCGGATCGAGCTCCGAGCCCTGGTAGTTGCGCAGGAAGTCCTCGCGCTGCACGCCGTGGCTCTCGGACAGGCGCATCAGACGGCCCTCGTAGCCGACGAGGCGCTTGTTGATGTCGTAGAGCTGCTCGACCAGCGAGTCGATGCGGGCCTGGTTGAGGCGCAGCGACTTCACCTCGCCGATCAGCTCCTCCTTGAGCTTGCGGTACTTGCGCTCCTGGTTGGGGCTGAGCGACTCGTTCTTGAGCTTGCTCTCGACGTTCTGGTCCTGCAGGCGGCGCAGCTTCTTGTAGGTGTCGGCGACGATGTCGAAGGTCTCGACCACCTTGGGCTTCAGCTCGGCCTCGATGGCGGCGAGCGACATGGAGCCTTCCATGTCGTCCTCGTCCATCTCGCCGTCGGGCATCGGGCCCTCGGCGGCGTCGTCCTCGCCGTCGCGCGGGGCCGGCCGGCCGGCCGGCTTGCCGGCGACCGGCTTGGCGGCCGGCGCCACCGGCGGCGCGTCCACGGCGTCCTCGCCGTCGACCTCGACCGCGTCGGGCCCGCCCGCCACGACCGCGGCCGCGCCACCCTTCGCCTCGGGACCCGCATAGGTCGCCTCGAGGTCGATGATGTCGCGCAGGAACACCTTTCCGGCGTTGAGCTCGTCGCGCCAGATGATGATGGCCTGGAAGGTCAGCGGGCTCTCGCACAGGCCGGCGATCATCGCCTCGCGGCCGGCCTCGATGCGCTTGGCGATGGCGATCTCGCCCTCGCGCGACAAGAGCTCCACCGAGCCCATCTCGCGCAGATACATGCGCACGGGGTCGTCGGTGCGCTCGCCGGGCTCGGCGCGCTCGGTCTTGGCCGGGGTCGTGCGGGTGACCTCGACGAGCTCGCCGTCGGTCTCCTCCTCGTCCTCGTGGGCCTCCTCGGGCTGCTCCTCGGCGTCGTGCTCCTCCTGCTCCACGACATTGATGCCCATCTCGTTGAGCATCGCGAAGATGTCCTCGATCTGGTCGGACGTGACCTCCTCGGAGGGGAGGACCGCGTTGATCTGGTCGTGAGTGACGTAGCCGCGCTTCTTGGCGAGCTTGATCATCTTGCGGACGGCGGCGTCCGAGAGGTCGAGCAGCGGCAGCGGCGTGTCCGGCGTGTCGGGCGTCTGGCCTTCGGCCGTCTCGTCCTTCTTGTCCTTCACGACCTTGTCCTTGCCGGCCGCTTTCGTCCTGATGGTCGCCATGAGTTCTCCTGAAGCCGCGCTCTCGCCCAGACCGCTTCGTGTATCCGCCGTCACGTCACCGTCGTCGGGCGACCGCTCTCCGCCGCGCGTCCCGGGGCCATCCGCCCCGCAGCCGCGGCGTCACCGCATTCTCGACCCCGGTCCGCCCCGCACCCGAGACGGACACCATCCCCGCACCGAATCCCGCGGACCTCGGACCTCTGCATGGACCGAAAGCCTGAACGTATCCTGAACCTTGCACGCGCCGGCTCCGGCCTGCCGGCCGCTCCGGTCCGAAAAAAAGTTCTCCGCGTCGCCCCGCCTGCCACGAACCGCCGGCGAACCCGCGGCCGCAATCCCCGTCTAGAAGCCGCGCACCGGACGCCCGGACAGTGCCCCGAAGCCGTCGATCGAGGCTTCGGTGCCTTCGATCGCGGCCAGGCGGCCCTGAACGTCCCGCAACCACGCATAATTGCGCTCGCTGGGCTCGTCACCCAGCGCGCGCTCGGCCTCTTTGAGTTCCTTATTTAGCGTCCGGTTCTTATGATGCAAGGTGAGAACGTGGCGCCACCACGGCCGGACGTCCTCCGGAGCGGCCCCGGCGCGGGCCGGCCAGTCCGCCACATGGGTCAGCGCGGCCTCGATCCGGGCCACCAGGCCGCCGAGATCGCGGGCCAGAACGGCCTCGCGCAGCGCGTCGCTGTCGATCTCGTGGCCGAGCTCCTCGTGCGCCGCCATGATGTCCAGGATGGCGCGGCGGAGCCGGTCGGCGTCCGGATGGACGAGATCGACCACGGCGAACTCCTCGGCATGCCCGTCCAGCAACCAGGGGTGGTTGAGCACCGACAGCACCAGCAGGGCCTCGCGGGCCGGCAGCACGGCGCGGGCGCCGCGCACCAGCGGGCTGGTCGAGAGCCGCGAGCTGACCACGCCGGCGAACGCCTCCGGCCCGCCGGCCCCTCTGCCGCCGCGTGAAAATCCCTTGCCGCCGCGGGCGCCGGCGCCCTTGAAGCCGGTCGGCCGCTCCCGGCCGGGATAGGGGAACCGTCCGCCGCCCTGGGCCTGCTCCGGCGACAGCAGGCCACGGAGCCGGGTGCCGAGATCGGCCCGGTAATACTTGCGCACCGCCTCGTGGCCGATGCCGGCGAGCAGCGCGTCGAGCCGCGCCTCCAGCCCGGCGCGGCGCTCCGGCGTGTCGAAGCGACCCGTCTCGGTCTCGCGCATCCAGAGAATCTGGGCGAGCGGCTGGGCGGCGGCGAGCACGTCGGCCATGGCGCCCTTGCCGCTCGCCCGGATCAGGTCGTCGGGGTCGTGACCCTGCGGCAGGGTGGCGAAATACAGGCTCTTGCCCGGCTGCAGCAGCGGCAATGCCAGGTCGACGGCCCGCCAGGCGGCGCGCCGGCCGGCTCCGTCGCCGTCGAAGCACAGCACCGGCTCGTCGGCGATCTTCCACATCAAGGCGAGCTGGTCGGTGGTCAGCGAGGTGCCGAGCGGCGCCACCGTGCCGGGAAAGCCGGCCGTGACCATGGCGATCACGTCGACATAGCCCTCCACCGCGATCAGCGGCGCGCCGGCATGGGCGGCGGCCCGGGCGGGGCCGCCATTGTACAGGAGCCCGCCCTTGTGGAAGAGCGATGTTTCGGGCGAGTTCAGGTACTTGGCCGACACCTCCTTGTCGAGCGCGCGTCCCCCGAAGGCGACGATGCGGCCGCGCAGGTCGCCGATCGGGAACATCACCCGGTCGCGGAAGCGATCATAGGGCACCGGGATGTCGTCGCCGGAGACCAGGAGGCCGGCCTCGATCATGTCGTCGACCGAGACGCCCTGCTTGCCGAGATGCTCCTTGAGCGCGAAGCGCTCCGCCGGGGCGTAGCCGATGCGGAATTTCTGCTGGGTCGCCGGATCGAGGCCGCGGTCCGCCAGGTAGCCGCGGGCGCGAGCGCCCGCCCGGGTCGCCAGCGTCTCCTCGAAGAACTTGGCCGCCATCTCGACGACGTCCAGCAAGGTGCGGCTGTGGCGGGCCTGCTGGGCCGCCTCGGGCGACGATTTCGGCACCGCCATCCCGGCCGCGCCGGCCAGCCTCTCCACCGCCTCGGGGAACGACAGGCCCTCGGTGGCCATCACGAAATCGAAGATATTGCCGTTGCGGCCGGACGAGAAGTCGAACCACATCCCCTTGGAGTCGTTCACGAAAAACGAGGGGGTCTTCTCCTGGTTGAAGGGCGAGAGCCCTTTCCATTCGCGCCCCGCCTTCTTCAGCTTCACGCGCCGCGCCACCACCTCCGACACGGGGAGGCGGGTGCGCAGGTCATCGAGGAACTCGGGCGGGAATCGCATGGTGATTCGGGACCCTAGGCCGCCGCTGCCGCCAATGTAAGGCGCGGCGGGCGAAGGCGCAGCGTCCGGAGGCACAGGGCGGAGTTGTCCCGGGTATCCACAGGGGAACGGCACGGGAACAATCGGACCTCAGAAGCTTGACAGCATCAACTTCGAACGTATATACGACTGTATATTCAATCGGTAGCGGTACACGACGCATTGCTCTCGTAGTTCAATTCCGGATCTGAGTTGATAGCGACTCCCATTTTTTGACCGCGCTGCGGGAAAATAATTGGAGAAAAGCGCATGCTCGTCGAAGGATTCGAATGGGACGAGGTCAAACGAGAGTTCGTTCTTCGCGAGCGCGGCATAGACTTCGTGGATGCCGCGAAAGTTCTTCTCCGCACGGTCTCCGCTACAGATCGTTCCGCAATAACGAGTTCCGTAACGTCGCGATTGGTCCACTTGGTGGCGGGCCGTTGATCGCAATCATTTATACGATCCGGGAACGGAATATCCGGATCATCACCGCAAGGCGAGCACGCCGACATGAGCAAGCTGCGTACCATGACGCTCTCTCAGCTGCAGGAGATGAAGGGTCAAAGTGATCTCGAGCATATTCGCCGCACGACGGACGCCGAGATCGACGATTCAATCGCCCGCGATCCCGATTGGGCTGGCCTCGAGAATATCGACTGGTCGGTGGCGGAACTGGTGGTGCCGCCGAAGAAGACGGCGATCTCCATCCGCATGGACGACGACGTGCTCGACTTCTTCAAGGCCGAGGGCGCGGGATATCAGCGGCGCATCAATGCCGTGCTGCGCTCCTACATGGACCAGATGAAGGACGCCAAGGGGCGCAAGTCGGGGACCTGATCGCCCCTGCTCGCTACTCGCCCTGCGCCAAAAACCCGGCGATCTGCTCCGCAAATGCGTCGACCTTGTCCCACTGGGTGTACTCGACAACCGAGGTCGGGTCGGTGGGGCCGCCGGTGACCAGCATGATGAAGCGGATCATCGTCTTGTCGAACAGGCCGTAGCGCGGGTAGTCGAGCCGCCCCGCGAAGGCGGTGGCGAGCACCGGCGTCAGGCCGTTCCGCTCGATCAATTTGCGCAGATAGACATTGCCCTCGGCCGTGTCCTTGCCGGCCTTTCGCGCCGTGAGATTGACCGAGGCGAGGGCCAGCGGCGGCGGGTCCGGCATGCTCCGGACCGTCTCGACGAAGCGCAGGCCTTCCGGCAGGTGCTTGCCGTAGCGGATCGACATGATGGCGGCGACGAGCGGCGCGCCGGCGAGGTCGGCCGCGGTCGGCTGGCCGTCGGCGAGGTCGGTCGGCGTGGCGGCGAGGCCGCGGGCGGCGAGCCGGCCGGCCACATGGGTGGCGATCTTGCGGGACTGGCCGTCGCGGGACGCGTAAAAAATTTTCATGGAACAGCTCGAACAATCACCCGGTGAACGGCCGGCCGTTCCGCGAAAACTGCGGCCCGACGATCCCCGCCTCGCCTCCGGCCGGTTCCGGCGCGGCGGAGCCTACTTCAGCAGCCCCTTCACGATGCCGCTCGCCTTGCCCATGTCGAGCTGACCGGCATGGCGCTCGCGCAGGAGCGCGATCACCTTGCCCATGTCCTTCATGCCGCTCGCGCCGGTCTCGGCGATGGCGGCCTTCACGGCCGCCTCGGCCTCCTCGGGCGACAGCTGCTTGGGCAGATAGGCCGAGATCACCGCGATCTCGGCGCGCTCCTGGGCGGCGAGCTCGGCGCGGCCGCCCTTCTCGTAGAGCTCGACCGACTCCTGGCGCTGCTTGATCATCTTCTGCAGCAGGCCCAGCACGTCCTCGTCGACGAGCGCCGCCTTGCCCTGGCCGCGCGCCTCGATGTCGGCGTTCTTGAGCGCCGCATTGACCAGCCGCAGCGTCGAGACCTTGGCGGCATCGTGCGCCTTCATGGCCTCCTTCAACGCAGCGTTGATATCGTCGCGCAACATCGTGCACCCTTTCGTGCGGCCCAAAACCTTGCCTCGGCGCCTTTTATACGCAAATAAGGCAGGACGGCCAGAGCGCGGCCCGCGCCGTCGCCCGACACCCGGGCCCCTCGCCGAAAAATTCGGATCAAGACCATGAACGACACCTCCGCCTGGGCGGACCCCAAGCCCACCGCCCTGCTGGTCCTCGCGGACGGCACCGTGATCGAGGGATTCGGCCTCGGCGCCACCGGCCACGCGGTCGGCGAGGTGTGCTTCAACACCGCCATGACGGGCTACGAGGAGATCCTCACCGACCCTTCCTATGCGGGCCAGATCATCACCTTCACGTTCCCGCACATCGGCAATGTCGGCACCAACGAGGAGGACATCGAGACCGTCAACATGGCCGCCACCCCGGGCGCCTGCGGCGTGATCCTCCACTCGGCCGTGACCCGGCCGTCGAACTACCGGGCGACCCGGCATCTCGACGCCTGGCTGAAGGCCCGCAACGTGATCGGCCTCGGCGGCATCGACACCCGTGCCCTGACCAGCCTGATCCGCTCCAAGGGCATGCCCAACGCCGTGATCGCGCACGCCGCGGACGGCCGTTTCGACCTCGACGCCCTGAAGCGGGAGGCCGCCGCCTGGCCGGGCCTGGTCGGCATGGATCTGGTGCCCATGGTCACCTCGGGCCAGCGGTTCACCTGGGACGAGACCGAGTGGGTGTGGGGCAAGGGCTACGGCCGGATGGAGAATCCGGACCTGCACGTCGTCGCCATCGACTACGGCATCAAGCGCAACATCCTGCGGCTCCTGGCCGGCATCGGCGCCAAGGTGACGGTGGTGCCGGCCACCACGTCGGCCGAGGACATTCTGGAGCTGAAGCCCGACGGCGTCTTCCTGTCGAACGGCCCGGGCGACCCGGCGGCCACCGGCCAGTACGCCGTGCCGGTGATCAAGACCCTGATCGACAAGGACATCCCGACCTTCGGCATCTGCCTCGGCCACCAGATCCTGGGGATCGCGCTGGGCGGCACCACGCGCAAGATGCACCAGGGCCACCACGGCGCGAACCATCCCGTGAAGGACCTGGAGACCGGCAAGGTCGAGATCACCTCGATGAACCACGGTTTCGCTGTCGACCGCGACAGCCTGCCCGGCACCGTCAAGGAGACCCACGTCTCGCTGTTCGACGGCTCCAACTGCGGGCTCGCCCTGAAGGACCGGCCGGTGTTCTCGGTGCAGTACCACCCCGAGGCCTCGCCCGGCCCGCGCGACAGCCACTACCTCTTCCAGCGCTTCGCCGGCTTGGTCCGCGACCGCAAGCGGGCGTGAAGAGAGAGTCTGATTCCCGCATAAATTGCGCCGGCTCAATGTCGCGGCGGGCCAACGGCCGACAGTGAGCAGGTCGAGCGCTCCTCAGGGGCGCCATCCTGCTCACCGGGAGCTGTTCATGCCCAAGCAGCCGACTCCTCAGCCGCCCGCCCCCCAGCCGGCGCCGAAGCCCAATCCCGATCTCTGGTCCGATCCGCCCGAGCCGAAACCGCAGATCGCCGGCGACACCGCCGACATCGGCAAGAAGCCACCGAAGAAATAGCCCGCTGCCCCTTGTCCTGGCGCTGGCCTGCCTCGGCTACGAGGCCTTCGCGGACGAAAACGGCGGGCCGGCGCGGCCTGACGGGCGGCAGGCCCGACCGCCCGAATTGATGCGTCCGATTTAAGCGCGTTTTAAGCCCGCGACAGCACACTGCGCCCGCACCGACGCCCGCAGGGGCGCGGTGGCCAGGATGGACGAATGCACGCGACGCACCCCCGGAACGCCCCCGAGACCTTCCTGTTCGACGACGACGGCGTGATCCCGAACAACCCGGTCCTGTCGCTCGTGGTGTTCCGCGACGCCATCGACCTGAAAGGGTCGGCGCATCCCGAGGAGCTGATCGAGGGCACGTTCCGCCGCCACGGCTGGATCGGGATCTGGCGCAACGGCATCGCCACCTACGCGCATTACCACTCGCGCATCCACGAGGTGATGGCGATCGCGCGCGGCCGCGCGCGCGTGCGCTTCGGCGGCGAGCACGGCACCGAGATCGACCTCAAGGTCGGCGACGTGGTGGTGCTGCCGGCCGGCACCGGCCACCAGCGCATGCATGCGACCTCCGACCTGGTGGTGATCGGCGCCTATCCGCCGACCGGCAAGTACGATCTCTGCCGCGGCAGCAAGGCCGAGCATGCCCAGGCGCTGGCCGCCATGCCGGAGGTGCCGCTGCCGGCAGCCGACCCGGTGCGCGGCAAGGGCGGCCCCCTGGTGAAGCTGTGGGCGGCCGAGACGCGGGCCGCGGCCGAGCGCCGCCGCGCCGAGAACGCCGCCTGACGTCACGGCATCGCGGCGGCAGGTCACGGCGCATGTCGGACCCGCACGCCCGGCTGGACGGCCGGACCGCTGCGGCCTATGCCGTCGCGCCGGCGCCGATCCGCGACCGGCCTTCGAACCTTCCCGGCCCCCCGTGCTCGACAAGAACTCCCTCGGCTTCACGATTCTCCTGAGCTGCCTCGTCGCTCTCCCGCCCCTCTCCATCGATCTCGGCCTGCCCGCCTTCGCGCCGACCGCGGCCGACCTCCACACCACCGAGGCGACCGTCGCGCTGACGCTGAGCTGGTTCATGCTGGGCTTTTCGGCCGGCCCGCTGCTCTACGGGCCGATGTCGGACCGGTTCGGCCGCAAGCCCGTGATGGTGGCGGGGCTCGCGCTCTACGTCGTGGCGAGCGTGCTCTGCACGGTGGCGCCGAGCATCGACGTGCTGCTCGCCGCCCGGCTGGTGCAAGGGCTCGCGGCCGCCTCCGGCACGGTGCTCGCCATCGCCACCATCCGCGACCTGTTCGACGGCATCGCCGCGCGCAAGAAGATCTCCTATGTCATGGCGATCAACGCCGTGATGCCGCTGACCGCCCCCACCATCGGCGTCCATGTGCTGGCGATCGGCGGCTGGCGGTCCGGCTACGGCCTGATGGCGGCGTTCGGCGCCGGCCTGCTCGCCGCGGTGCTGCTCGGATTTAGCGAGTCGATCGCCCGCAGGATCCCGGACGCGCTCGCGCCGCGCCAGCTCGTCGAGGGCTACCGGGAGGTACTGCGCCACCCGGTGAGCCCCAAGGCGGCGCTCCTCAACGCCATGTGCTTCGGGGTGCTGTTCTCCTACATCTCGGGCTCGTCGATCCTGTTCATGGGCCTGATGGGCCTGTCGCCGGCGACCTACGGCTACGTGTTCGCCGTGCCGGTGACGGGCGCCATCGCCGGCACCCTGCTCAACGGCATGCTGCTCGGCCGCGGCGCGCCGCCGCGGCGGCTGATCCGCATCGGGCTCGCCCTGATCGCGGCCACCGCGATGCTGTTCCTGCTGCTCACCCTGGCGCCGCTCGACGGCCGGCTGGCCGTGGTGGTCGGCCTCCTGCTCGTCTCCGCCTTCGGGGTCGGCCTGGTCGGCCCGAACGCCTCCTATGCGGCCATGCGGGACCTGCCGCACCGGGCCGGCGTCGCGTCGGCCGTGCTGACCAGCGCCCAGATGATGGTGGCCGCGCTCGCCTCCGCCGTGGTGGCGGCCCTGTTCGGCCACTTGGGCGCGAGCGCCATGCCGGCCGTGATGGTCGGCTTCGCGGCGCTCGCCTGGGCGCTCTATCTGGCGACGCCGGCGCCGCCGCCCGCCGGCACGGCAGCACCTCCGGCGAGCGGCCCGGCAGCCTGACGGCCCGCCGCCGCCCGCCGCCCCGGGCCGGGGGCGAGGCTTGATTCTTCCACCCGTCTGTGGCCTGACACGGCCCGGGCCGGTTCCGCATCCGCGTGGGCCGGCGGCGAGATGTCGGGAGAACGGCGTGGCGGTCGGAACGGATCGGCGGGCGACGGACCAGGGGCCGCTCCTCTCGGTCGTGCTGCCCGCGTTCAACGAGGCGCGCAATGTCGGACCGATGGCGGCGCGCCTGACCGAGATTCTGGCCCCGTTCGGCCGTTTCGAGATCGTCTTCGTCGACGACTGCTCGAAGGACGAGACGCTCGCCGAGCTGCGCCGCCTCGCGGCCGGCGACCCGCGCATCCGCTACGTCTCCTTCACCCGCAATTTCGGCCACCAGCCGGCCTTGCGGGCCGGACTGCGGCACGCGGCGGGCGACGCCGTGGTGCTGATGGACTGCGACTTCGAGCATCCGCCCGAGCTGATCCCCGAGCTCGTCGCCAAGTGGCGCGCCGGCGCCAAGATCGTCGCGGCGCAGCGCGAGTCGGCGGCGGGCGACGTCTCGTTCGGCAAGCGGCTCACCTCGCGGCTCTACTACCGGCTGCTCGACGCCATCGGCGACGTGCGCATCGAGCCCGGCAGCGCCGATTTCCTGCTGCTCGACCGCGCCGTGGTCGACACCATCAACGGCTTCGACGACCACGACCTGTTCTTGCGCGGTCTCGTGCGGTGGCTGGGCTATCCGCTGGTCAAGGTGCCGTACCGCCAGGGCGTGCGCAGCGAGGGCGAGTCCTCCTACACGCTGCGCCGGATGATCGACCTCGCCGTGACCGGCATCATCGCCCACAGCGTCAAGCCGCTGCGCATCGCCATCTATCTGTCGCTGATCTTCGCGCTGATCGGCGTGCTGCTGCTGGTCTACTCGATCGTCAGCTTCCTCGCCATCGGCCACACCGTGGCGGGCTGGACATCCACCATGTCGGCGATCGCCATCCTGGGCGCCGGCCAGCTCCTGGTGCTCGGCATCATCGGCGAGTATATCGGCCGGGTGCTGCGCGAGACGCGGAAATGGCCGCCCTTCCTGGTCGGCGAGACCGAGCGCCCGGCCGCCGGCCCCGCGGCTCCCGCGTCGGACTTAGGGGTCGACGCCCACGACCCGCCCCGCCGGGCCTCCGCCGGCTCATGAGCACGACCGCAGCCCCGGCCCGCCCCTCCGTGCCGCGCAGGATCGTCGGCGCCTGGCTCGACCACGCCGACGACGGCGCCGCGACCGCGATCCTGCTGGCGCTGTTCGTGATCGCCTGGACGGCGTTCCAGGTGATCTCCTACACGTCGCTGGATCTGCATCCCGACCTCGTCGAGATCTACGCCTGGAGCCGGCATCCGAGCCCCGGCTACTACAAGCATCCGCCGCTCGGCAGCCTGATGGCGGCGGCGTGGTTCTCGGTGTTCCCGGTGGCGGACTGGTCGTTCCATCTGCTGGCGATGACCAACGCCGCGCTGGCGCTGTTCATCGTCGACCGCATCGCCCGGCGGTACCTTTCCGGCGACAAGCGCGTGCTGGTGCTGCTGCTCCTGCTGCTGACGCCGTTTTATCAGTTCCACGGCCAGCGCTTCGCCTCCAACCAGACGCTGCTCGCCACCTGGCCGCTCGCGGTGTGGTGCTTTTTGCGCGCCTTCGAGACCCGCGGGATCGCCTGGTCGGCGGCGGCCGGCGCCGCCTGCGCGCTGGCGATGCTCGGGAAGTACTACTCGATCTATCTGGTGGTCAGCCTGCCGATCGCCGCGCTGCTGCATCCGGCGCGCCGGACCTATCTGAGATCGCCGTCGCCCTGGGTGTCGATCCTGGCCGGCTTTGCGGTGCTGTCGCCGCATCTGTGGTGGCTCGCCAGCACGGGCTTCCAGCCGTTCGGCTACGCCTATGCGGTGCACGGCGGCGCCACCATGGGCGCGATCCTGTGGAAGGCGGTCCTGTATCTGGTCGGCGCGCTCGCCTATGTGGCGGTGCCGATCCTGGTCTGGCTCGCCATCGTGCGGCCGGACCGCGCCGTGCTGGCCGCGACGCTGTGGCCCAAACATCCGGACCGGCGCATGCTGGTGCATCTGCTCGCCCTGCCGCTGCTGATCCCGGCCGTGTCGGCGCCCTTCGTCGGCGTCGAGCTGACCTCGCTGTGGACCATGCAGGCGTGGTTCCTGCTGCCGATCGTGCTGCTGGCGCCGGCCGAGGTGAGCATGTCCCGCGAGGCGGCGGCGACGGTCGCGGGTGCCGTGGCGATCGTCACGCTGGTGGTGCTCGCGGCCGCGCCCGGTCTCGCGCTGATGCGCCACTGGGAGGGCAACAAGGAGGGCCGCGCCTATTACGCGCCGCTCGCCGAGGCGGTCGGGCGCGAATGGGCGTCGGCGACCGGACGGCGGCTGTCGATCGTGATCGGCGACGCCGATCTCGGCGCCGCGATCGCGTTCTACCATCCCGACCACCCGGATTCGGTGCCGGGCTTCACGCTGAAGCCGACCCCGTGGATCGATCCCGACCGCATGGTGCGCGACGGCTATGTCGCGGTGTGCCGCGGCGACGACCGCCCGTGCCGGCAGGCCCAGGACGCCCAGGCGCGCAGCGAGCCCGACGTGCGCACCGTCGACGTCGCCGTCACCCGCACCTTCTGGGGCGAGACCAACCGGCCGCAGGCCTACCGCCTGCTGATCGTTCCGCCGCAGAGCGGGCCGAGGAGTGCGTCGCGTGGCTCGTCGTTCCGGGGCGTGGACCACAGGTCCACG
>NZ_NPEX01000459.1 GCF_003258865.1 Rhodoplanes roseus
ACGCCGTGGAAGGTGCGCACCATCGCCGTGGTGCAGGCGGAGGCGTCGCTGGTCCTGCCCCAGACGCTGCTGGCAGCCCTGCAGCGCCACTGCACCGTCACGGGCGACGCCCCGAGCGACGTGATCGCCGACGCCGTGGCGCTGCATCTCGACGCGCTCGGCGGCGGCGTGACGACCTGATCACTTTCGAAAGGAGCGAGGCATGCGACTGATCACGGACGTGCTGCGGGACATCCGCAGGGGAAGGCCGGTCGAGGAAGCAACGGCGGCGCTCGCCGACGTGGTGCGGGCCGTCGACGAGACCGGCAAGGAAGGCTCGGTGACCATCACGCTCAAGATCAAGCCGGCGAAGCACGGCGGCCCCGAGAAGACGATCATCGCCGAGGTGAAGCACAAGAAGCCGATTGCCGACATCGCGCCCGCGATCTTCTTCTCGGACGAGGACGGCGACCTCCACCGGGTCGATCCGCGCCAGGAGGAGATGCCGCTCAACGAGGTCGGCACGCCCACCATGAACGCCGCCGGTCGCGGCTGATCCAGCATCGAGAAAGGACATTTCCATGACCGACACCAGTACAGACACCGGTACCGAAGCCGCGGTGATCCGCGACCTGACCCGGGAGGCCTACGCGCCGACCACCATCAAGCTCGACGACGGGCGCACGCTGCTGGTGACGCACGGCGATGCGACCGTCCAGGACGTGAGCGACCAGGATGGGCTCCACACCGTCGCGCCGCGCTACATCTCCAAGTCCGTGACGCTGCAGACGCAGGATTCGCTCGTCGACTATGTCCAGCTATTCAAGGGCGTCGCGTCGCTGCTGTTCGCCGACATCGAACGCGACACGATCGTCGGGCAGGTCGACTACCACGCGCCGACCGCGCCGGCGCATCTCGCCCACCGGGCGACGCTGGTGCTGCCCAAGTCCGAGGAGTGGAAGCTGTGGACCGGCATCTCGGGCCGGCTGATGCCGCAGCTCGAGTTCGCCCGGTTCATCGAGGAGAACGCGCCGGACGTGCGGGCGCCCTCGGCCGGCGAGCTGCTCGAGGCGGTGCGCGACCTGCAGGCCCATCGCAAGGTGAACTTCATCCGTGCCGTGCGCACCGCCTCGGACAACGAGAATTTCGAGTTCACCGACGAGACGACGGCGACCAGCCGGAAGAGCGGCCTGGAGCTGCCGACCAAGTTCGTCCTTGGCCTGCCGGTGTATTTCGGCGAGCCGGACACCGAGGTGCACGCCTTCCTGCGCTGGACGCTCGACGACGGCAAGCTGCTGCTCGGCATCCAGCTCAACCGCGTCGAGCACGTCCGGCAAGCGGTGTTCAAGCAGATCGTGCTGGCGATCTCGGACCGCACCGGCGTGCCGGCGCTCTACGGGCGGATCTGATCACGCGCGACCCGGGACCTGATGGTTTCGGGTCGCGTCCGCCAGCATAACGAAAACGCCGGGGGATCGCGTGGACGTCGACCTGATGAGAGACCTAGGCGCGAACGGCGAGCCTGTACCCGTGCGCGTGACCGCGAGCGACTACGCCTATGACGGTTGGCTGGTGGCCGTGTTCCAAAAGCGCCGCGGCGGGTGTCGTGCCGTGGTCGAGGACGAGAACGGCCGACTGTTCATCCACAACGCGGGCCAGCTTGGAGCGTTGCGATGACGCTCGAATTTCATCCGCTCGCCGACCTGTTCCCGCTGATGGAAGGCGGCGATTTCGACGAGCTCGTCGCGGACGTCGCCGCACATGGGCTGCGGCAGCCGATCGACATCTGGCAGGGCAAGATCCTCGACGGCCGCAACCGGTACCGCGCGGCGCTCGCCGCCGGGATCGAGATCGGGCCGCACAACACGCGCCACTTTAGGCCCGAGCTGTACGGCGACCCGCTCGCCTATGTGATCTCGCTCAACCTCCCGCGCCGGCACATGAACGAGAGCCAGCGGGCTTTCGTGGCGGCAAAGATCGCGACGTTGCGTCACGGTGGTGACCGGCGCTCCGAGGATCAAGCGGCAAATTTGCCGGTTGAAACCACCCAGGCCGAGGCGGCGGCGCGGCTCAATGTGAGCGAGCGGAGCGTGCGCGCGGCCAAGGTGGTGCAGGAGCGCGGCGCGCCCGAGCTGCAGCGGGCCGTGGAAACCGGAAAGCTGTCGATCTCGCAGGCCGCCATCGCCGCCCGGATGCGGCGCGACCTGCAGGCCGAGGTGGCGGCGGAGGCGTCGGCGGGACGCGCCAATGTGGTGCGCAGCATGATCAAGCGCGAGGCGCGGGCCGAGCGCGAGGCCGACCTCGGCGCCCGGCAGGTCGCGCTGCCCGATCGCCGATACGGCGTGATCCTGGCCGATCCCGAGTGGCGTTTCGAGGTGTGGAGCCGCGACACCGGGCTCGATCGGGCGGCCGACAACCACTATCCGACCTCGTGTACCGAGGTGATCGCGGCGCGCGACGTGTCGTCGATCGCGGCCGACGACTGCGTGCTGTTCCTGTGGGCCACCATTCCGATGCTGCCGCATGCGCTGCTCGTGATGGCCGCCTGGGGCTTCGACTACGTCTCCCACCAGGTGTGGGCCAAGGATCAGGCCGGCACCGGCTACTGGTTCCGGCAGGCGCACGAGCTGGTGCTGGTCGGCAAGCGCGGCAAGCCGCCGGCGCCCGCCATGGGCGCGAACGACGTCTCGCTGTTCCGCGCTCCACGCGCCGAACACTCGGCAAAGCCGGACCGCGTCGCCGAGATGATCGAGCGGTGGTTCCCGACGCTGCCCAAGATCGAGCTCAACCGCCGCGGCCCGGCGCGTCCCGGCTGGGATGCGTGGGGCAACGAGGCGGAGCCGGAAGAGGCGACGGGCGAGATCATCGCCGGCGACGACGACGTGATCGAATGCGGCGGCTGCGCGCCGCCCGTCGTCGCTTCGTCGCGGCCCGAACCAACCGCCTACCCGGCCGGGGCGAAGGACGAGTCGGCCGGATCGGCGTGCGAGGACGAGCCCGATGATGTGACCCAGCGCGCGGATCCGCGCACCTCGTCAGAGGACGGGCCCCAAGCCCAGGGAGCGGGGCCGGGCGCCGCGAGGCGCC
>NZ_NPEX01000460.1 GCF_003258865.1 Rhodoplanes roseus
GCTGCGCGCGCCCCGACCCTCCCCCTCCAGGGGAGGGTAATCACTACCTCAGCACCACCACGCGGGCGCCGACGCGGACGCGGTCGTAGAGGTCGATGACGTCGTCGTTGGTCATGCGGAAGCAGCCGGACGACACGGCCTGGCCGATCGTCTCCGGCTCGTTGGAGCCGTGGATGCGGTAGAGCGACGAGCCCAGATACATGGCGCGGGCGCCGAGCGGGTTGTCGATGCCGCCCTTCATCGTGGCCGGCAGGCCGGGCTGGCGGCGGCGCATCTGGGCCGGCGGCGTCCAGGTCGGCCATTCCTTCTTGGCCGAGACGGCGGTGTTGCCGGCCCAGCGGAAGCCGTCGCGGCCGACGCCGATGCCGTAGCGGATCGCCTGGCCGGGCGCCGTGACGAGATAGAGGCGCCGCTCGGCCGTGTTCACCACGATGGTGCCGGGCGCGTAGGACGCATCGAAGCTGACATTGGCCTTCGGGATGCTCGACTGCCCGGCCGCGTAGCGGGTGATGTAGCGGCCATAGGTGTATCGCTCCTCCGGATCCAGGTTCTCGGCCCGGGCCGCGCTCCAGGTCGAGCCCGCGAACACGAGGGTTGCGACGGCGGCGAGGACGACTCTGCGCATCGATACGCTCCTTGAAGGGTGATGGATGGATAGGGCGATCGGCCCGACGCGCGACAGCGGCCGAAGCCCCGACGACGATCGGGGTGCCTGGACAATACGGCCAACCGCGGTCTGAAACGGTCCCATCACGGCGATTTCACGCGTTTTCCGAGGCCTGTGGCGGCCCCGCAACAGCCGGTCGAGAACGTGAGGAGCGCGCCGGCCATGGCGCCGTGCCGGGGTGCTGCGGCACTTTCGCATGCGATCGCAACATTATGGAATCGTTAACGAAGTACGTCGAGCTTGAGCGATGGATGAGGTGCCGGCGCCGGTTTTGCGTCGTCCTGGGCCACCGTGTACTTAGAAACAATCGTCGAGGGGCGAATCCCGCCGTCGCAGGACGGGCCGGGACGGGAATGGGGCAGTGTTTTGAGCAATCGAACTGGGTGTTTCGGCACGGCTGTGGTGACGACGTGGCTGGCCCTCGGCGGCATCGCCGCGGCGGCCGATCTCGGCTACGGCGCGCCTGCCGCGACCTACGCCGAGCCCGCCAAGCCCACCTGGATCGCCACGCTCGGCCTCGAAGGACGGATGGAGAGCGAGTTCGTCGGCGGCGACACCTACACGCTGCGGGCCGCCCCGATCTTCGGGTTCCGCAAGGCGGGCACGCCCGAGCAGTTCCGCGCGCCCCGCGACGGCGCCGGCATCGCCCTGTTCGAGACCCAGCAGCTCAAGATCGGTCCGAACCTCAAGGTCCGGGCGAACCGCAAGGAGTCCGATTCGAGCGCCCTCTACGGCCTCGGCGACGTCGACTGGGCCGTCGAGGTCGGCGGCTTCGTCGAGTACTGGTGGGCCCCCTGGATGCGGACCCGCGCCGAGGTGCGCCAGGGCTTCGGCGGCCACCACGGCGTCGTGGCCGACCTCAGCGCCGATGCGGTCGTTCCGATCACGCCGGCCCTGACGCTGTCGGGCGGCCCGCGCATCTCGTTCGCCACCAGCAAGGCGCTGGAGCCGTATTTCGGCATCGACCCGTGGCAGTCCTTCTGGTCGGGCCTGCCGACCTACGACGCCAAGGGCGGCCTCTACTCGGTCGGCGCCGGCGCCCAGGCCCGCTACTTCTGGACCCCCGAGCTCGCGACGCATGTCTATGTCGAGTATCAGCGGCTGATGGACAGCGCCGCCGACTCGCCGCTCGTCGTCTACCGGGGCTCGCCCGACCAGGTGACGGTCGGTTTTGGTTTCACCCGCGCGTTCACGTTCCAGCAGTTCTGGTGATCGGACACGCGCGCCGCGCCCGCCGGATGACGTGAGCGGGCTCGAGGACGGCGCATGCGATTCGTCCGGACCACCGGGCTTCTGAGCCTCCTGATCGGCATCGCGGTGCTGATCGGCCTGACCGTGTGGTCGGGCGCCGGCATGGTGCGCCAGGCGATCACCGGCATCGGCTTCGGCATCGTGCTGGTCGTGCTGGTGCGGGCCGGCACGGCGAGTGTCGCGGCGGTCGGCTGGTGGGTGCTGTTTCCCCCCAAGGAGCGGCCGCGCCTCTCCACCTGCCTGTCGCTGCGCTTCGTGCGCGAAGGCGCCAACGCGCTGCTGCCGCTCGGCCAGGTCGGCGGCGATCTGATCGGGGCGCGGCTTCTCACCTTCAAGGGCGTGCCCGGGCCGCTCGCCACCGCCAGCGTCATCGTCGACGTCCTCGTGCTCGCCGTCACCCAGGCGCTGTTCGCGCTCACCGGATTGGCCGTGCTGGTCTGGCTCGGCGCCGACTCGTCGCTCGCCTGGATCGCCGCGGCCGGGCTCGCGCTCGCCGTGCCGGCGCTGGTCGGCTTCTGGATCGTGCAGCGGCGCGGCGGCCGGAAAGCCTTCGGCTGGATTCTGGGGCGCTTCCGCGGCGACTGGGCCCGCGTCGTCGGCGAGAAGGTCGAGCGCCTGTTCGTCGATCTCTCCGCCCTGCATGCGAGCCGCAGCCGCATGGGCGCCAGCCTGGTGCTGCATTATCTCGACTGGCTCACCGGCATCGGCGAGGTCCTGGTCGCCTTCTGGTTCATGGGTCATCCGGTGAGCCTCGCCGAGGCGCTGGTGATCGAGAGCCTGATGCATGCGATCCGCGGTGTCGCCTTCGCGATCCCGGGCGCGCTCGGCGCCCAGGAGGGCGGTCTGATCGTGCTGTGCGCCGTGTTCGGCATTCCGCCCGACCAGGCGATGGCGCTGTCGCTGGTCAAGCGCGTCGCCGATCTCGCCACCGGCGTGCCCGGCCTGGCGATCTGGCAGTGGATGGAAGGCCGCCGCTGGCGCGAGCGAAACGCGGTCTCGGCCTCCGGCACCCCGGCGGCCTGAGCCCATGCTGGCGAGCCTTCTCACGGTGGTGTTGCTGCTGACGGCGCTGGCCGGCTGCGCCTATCTGGTCGCCGCGGCCGTGCTGGTCGGCCGCTTCGCGGAGCGGCCCGCGCCGGCGGTGCCG
>NZ_NPEX01000461.1 GCF_003258865.1 Rhodoplanes roseus
CCGAGGGTCTGGCCCGCTTCCGCGCCCACGATTTCGCCGCCGCCGCCGAGGCCTTCGCGACGATCGCCGCCACCGACCCGCCCGCTGCCCTGTTCGAGACGCGCGCGAGAGAGCTGGCCAAGACTCCCCCCGGCCCCGGCTGGGAGCCGGTGCTGACGCTGGAGGGGAAGTGAGGACGACCGGCCCCCGCAGCTTCGTGCCCCGGACGCGGCGCAGCAGGCCGAAGGCCTGATGTGCCGTGAGCCGGGGTCCAGCTTCTTTCGTCGCAGCGCTTCGATCGACCGCCCCTGGGTCCCGGCTCGCGGCGCGTTGCGCCGCGTCCGGGACACGCGGCTCTTGTCCGGGGCGGCCCCCGTCGTATGGTGCGCCGGCATGACAGACCTCGCCCGCCGCACCGTCGTCGGATTCCTGAAGCTCACGGCCTTCATGGTCCTGCTGGTGATGCTGCCGGCCGGGTCGGTGGAGTTCTGGCCGGGCTGGCTGTTCCTCGCCGCCTCGCTCGGCGCCACCGCGGCGATCGCCGCCTGGATGCTGACGCACGATCCCGCGCTGCTGGAGCGGCGCCTGACGGTCGGCCCGGCGGCCGAGCCCGATCCGGTGCAGCGCCGCATCCAGATCGTCGCCAGCGTCTTCGGCATCGCCCTGATGGTGGTGCCCGGCCTCGACCACCGCTTCCACTGGTCCGCCATGGCGCCCGGGCTCGTCGTGCTCGGCAATCTGGGGATCGTCGCCGCCTATGCGCTGTGCTTCCTGGTGTTCCGCGAGAACAGCTACGCGGCCGGCACGGTCGCCGTGGAGGCGGCGCAACCGGTGATCGCCACCGGCCCCTACGCGGTGGTGCGCCACCCGATGTACACGAGCGCCTCGTTCCTCGGCCTGTTCGGCCCGCTGGCGCTCGGCTCGTGGTGGGCGTTCTGGCCCGGCCTCGCCCTCGTCGCCGTTCTGGCGGCCCGCCTGGTGGCGGAGGAGCGCTATCTCACCGTGCACCTGCCCGGCTACGCGGCCTACCGCCTGCAGGTGCGCTGGCGGCTGGTTCCGGGCCTCTGGTAGGCGCTCTGCGGCACGAACTCCCGGACCGGCGGGTTTTCAGGGGCCCGACGACGCGCTAGAACCCGGGTCTCGCCGGCGTCGGCCGGCCCAGCCCGAAAAATCCAAACGCACGCCCGAGGTTTCGCCATGCCGCAGTACCGCTCCCGCACGACGACGCACGGCCGCAACATGGCCGGAGCCCGCGGCCTGTGGCGCGCCACCGGCATGACCGACGCCGACTTCGGCAAGCCGATCATCGCGGTGGTCAACTCCTTCACCCAGTTCGTGCCCGGCCACGTGCACCTGAAGGATCTGGGCCAGCTCGTCGCCCGCGAGATCGAGAAGGCCGGCGGCGTCGCCAAGGAGTTCAACACCATCGCGATCGACGACGGCATCGCGATGGGCCACGACGGCATGCTCTACAGCCTGCCGTCGCGCGAGATCATCGCCGACTCGGTCGAGTACATGGTCAACGGCCACTGTGCCGACGCCATGGTGTGCATCTCCAACTGCGACAAGATCACGCCCGGCATGCTGATGGCGGCGCTGCGGCTGAACATCCCGGCCGTGTTCGTCTCGGGCGGCCCGATGGAGGCCGGCAAGGTGGTGCTCGGCGGAAAAACCCGCGCCGTGGATCTGGTCGATGCCATGATCATGGCGGCCGACGACCGCGAGAGCGACGCCGACATCGCCGCGGTCGAGCGCTCCGCCTGCCCGACCTGCGGCTCGTGCTCCGGCATGTTCACGGCCAACTCGATGAACTGCCTCACCGAGGCGCTGGGTCTCTCGCTGCCCGGCAACGGCACGGTGCTGGCGACCCACGCCGACCGCAAGCGCCTGTTCGTCGAGGCCGGCCACCTGATCGTCGACCTCTGCCACCGCTATTACGAGCAGGACGACGCCTCGGTGCTGCCGCGCTCGATCGCCACCTTCCAGTCCTTCGCCAACGCCATGGCGCTCGACATCGCCATGGGCGGCTCGACCAACACGGTGCTGCATCTCCTGGCCGCCGCCCAGGAGGGCGAGGTGCCGTTCACCATGCAGGACATCGACAAGCTGTCGCGCCGCGTGCCGGTGCTGTGCAAGGTCGCCCCCTCGGTCGCCAACGTGCATGTCGAGGACGTGCATCGCGCCGGCGGCGTGATGGCGATCCTGGGCGAGCTCGACCGCGCCGGCCTGATCGACCGCTCGGTCGGCACGGTGCACACCAAGGACATGGGCGAGGCGCTCGACCGCTGGGACATCGCGCGCACCAACTCGGACTCGGTACACACGCTGTTCCGCGCCGCGCCCGGCGGCGTGCCCTCGATCGCGGCGTTCAGCCAGGAGAGCCGCTGGGACGACCTCGACCTCGACCGCCAGAAGGGCGTGATCCGCAGTGCCGACAACGCCTTCTCCAAGGACGGCGGCCTCGCCGTGCTGTACGGCAACATCGCCCAGGAAGGCTGCATCGTGAAGACGGCGGGCGTCGACGCCTCGATCCTCACCTTCACGGGCAAGGCCAAGGTGTTCGAGAGTCAGGACGCCGCCGTCGAGGGCATTCTGGGCGGCGCCCTGACGCCGGGCGACATCGTGCTGATCCGCTACGAAGGCCCGCGCGGCGGCCCCGGCATGCAGGAGATGCTGTATCCGACCAGCTACCTGAAGTCGAAAGGGCTCGGCAAGGTCTGCGCCCTGGTCACCGACGGGCGCTTCTCGGGCGGCAGCTCGGGCCTGTCGATCGGCCACGTCTCGCCCGAGGCCGCCGAGGGCGGCGCCATCGCGCTGGTGCAGGACGGCGACACGATCGAGATCGACATCCCGAACCGCAGGATCCATCTCGCCGTGAGCGACGAGGAGCTCGCCCGCCGCCGCGCCGCGATGGAGGCCAAGGGCGACAAGGCCTGGCAGCCGGAGAACCGCAACCGCAAGGTTTCGGCCGCCCTGCAGGCCTACGCCGCCTTCACCACCAGCGCCTCCCGCGGCGCCGGCAATCTCCTGGGCGACGAGCAGTCCGGCCACATCAAGGAGGTCGGCTTCGAGCTCTATCAGCAGA
>NZ_NPEX01000462.1 GCF_003258865.1 Rhodoplanes roseus
ACCCGGCGTAGTTTCGTCGGCAAACGCCGACAACACCTTCCAGAGGGACAGCTGGTGGCTCCGGGCAGATTGGGAGGAAGCCGTCGCCTTCAGCTTCGATCAGGATGTCGGCCGGCCCGGCGGGGCGCAATGACGGTTATTACATGCCACCATTGTCTAGCCCGCAGGGCTGTTCGCAATCGAGGAACCTCGGGCGATTATCGCCCGGCGCCCGCACCCCTCAGTAGTTCCAGCGCTGCGCCTTGCTGACCAGGAAGTCGCGGAACGCCTGGACGCGGGCGACCGACTTCAGCTCCTCCGGATAGACGAAGAAGGCGTCGAGCGAGACCGCCTCGTCGTCGCTGAACAGCGTCACCAGGCTCTGGTCGTCCTCGAGGATGTAGTCCGGCAGCATGGCGATGCCGATGCCGCGCTGGCAGGCGCGCAGCACGCCGGCGATGTTGGTGATGATCAGGTGCGGCTGGCGCAGATCCTTGCCCTCGCGGCCGGCGGTCAGCAGCCAGCGGGCGCTCTGCAGGTTGATCGGCACGACGGTGCCGCCGAGCACGACCAGCCGGTGCTTGTCGAGATCGTCGATCGAGCGCGGCGTGCCGAAGCGCTTGAGATACTCGGGGGACGCGTAGGCGTGGTAGTGCACCGAGAACAACTTGCGCTGGATCAGGTCGGGCTGGGTCGGCTGGCGCAGCCGGATCGCCACGTCGGCCTCGCGCATCGCGAGGTCGAGCTCCTCCTCGGTGGTGATCAGCGTGATCCGGATGTCGGGATAGAGATCCGTGAACTCGCCGAGCCGCGGCGTGAGCCAGTGCACGCCCATGCCGATCGTCGTGGTCACGCGGAGATCGCCGTGCGGCCGCTCGCGGCTGTCGGTGAGCTTCACCCGCACCGACTCGAGCTTCATGAACACGTCGTGCGCGGTGCGGTAGAGAAGCTCGCCCTGCTCGGTGAGGATCAGGCCGCGGGCGTGGCGGTGGAACAGCGCCACCGAGAGCTCCTGCTCCAGCGCACTGACCTGACGCGACACCGCCGACTGCGACAGCCCGAGCTGCTCGCCCGCATGGGTGAAGCTGCCCGCCTCTGCGGCAGCGTGGAAGACCTTCAGCTTGTCCCAATCCATGATCGTTCGCGGGCGATGCCCGTTCCCATCCCGGCCCGCGGTTGCGCGCGAGCACTGCGCCGGCCGTTATCGACCCGCGCTTGTCCTTGTCTGGCACGATTCGAGGTCGCGGGCTCCGCCGCTGCGCAACTCCCCGGATCGAAACCGGATGCCATGGTTGAAAGATCCCGACTTGTCACTCGGCCGCGGCGCGCGTCTCGGCGTGGGCGGCGAGGAAGCGCTCGGCCTCGAGCGCCGCCATGCAGCCCATGCCGGCCGCCGTGACGGCCTGGCGATAGACGTCGTCGGCGACGTCGCCGGCCGCGAACACGCCCGGCACCGACGTCGCCGTGGAGAACGGCGCCACCTTCACGTAGCCGGACGGCTTCAGCTCGAGCTGTCCCTTGACCAGCTCGGTCGCCGGCGCATGGCCGATGGCGACGAACACGCCGTCGGCCGCGAGCGTCGTGACGGCGCCGGTCTGCACGTTGCGCAGCCGCGCGCCGGACACCTTCAGCGGATTGTCGGTGCCGACGATCTCGTCGAGCGTCGCGTTCCAGATCACCTCGACCTTCGGATTGGCGAACAGCCGCTCCTGCAGGATGCGCTCGGCCCGGAAGCCGTCGCGCCGGTGCACCACCGTCACCTTGGAGGCGAAGTTGGTGAGGAACAGCGCCTCCTCGACGGCCGAGTTGCCGCCGCCGACGACGATGACCTGCTTGTTGCGGTAGAAGAACCCGTCGCAGGTGGCGCAGGCCGAGACGCCGTAGCCCTTGAACTTTTCCTCCGACGGAATGCCGAGCCAGCGCGCCTGGGCGCCCGTTGCGACGATCAGAACGTCGGCCAGATAAACGTCACCCGAATCGCACACCAGCCGGAACGGCCGCTGGCCGAGATCGACGGCGTTGACGTGATCGGTGACGATGCGGGTGCCGACATGCTCGGCCTGCTTCTGCATCTGCTCCATGAGCCAGGGGCCCTGGATCGGCTCGGCGAAGCCCGGATAGTTCTCGACGTCGGTCGTGATGGTGAGCTGGCCGCCGGGCTGGATGCCCTGGATCAGGACCGGCTCCAGCATGGCGCGTGCGGCATAGACCGCGGCCGTGTATCCGGCCGGACCCGATCCGATGATTACCACGCGGGCATGGGTGGTCTCGGCCATGCGGAACCTCGTCGAAAGGCATGCGGAGAGACCCGCCGCGTCGTCGCGGACGGTGTTGTCAATGTAGACGTTCCTCCAAGGCATGCAAGACACGCATAACCCCGGATGTGTATTTCGGTGAACAACTTGGGTCGCGACGTCGCGCAATAATATTTCCGATGGCACGTCTCTTGCGATAATGCTGTCGCCGAGTCGCGCCCCGTCGACGACACGGCGACGATCTGGAGAGCCCCGTGCCCTATCGCCTCGATGCGATCGACCACCGAATCCTGAAAGAGCTCCAGGAGGACGGTCGCATGACCAATGTCGAGCTCGCCCGCCGCGTAGGCATATCGCCGCCGCCCTGCCTGCGTCGCGTGCGCGCGCTGGAGGAGGCCGGGTTCATCACCGGCTATCGGGCGCTGCTCGACGAGAAGCGACTCGGCTACGAGGTCACGGCCTTCGCCATGGTGCATCTGTCGAGCCAGGCCGAGGCGGACCTCGCCGCTTTCGAGGCCTATGTGCGCTCGAAGCCGCTGGTCCGCGAATGCTGGATGCTGTCGGGCGAGATCGACTTCCTGCTCAAATGCGTGGCGCCCAACCTGTCCACCTTCCAGGCGCTGGTCGCCGAGCTGACCGGCGCCCCCAATGTGCGCAACGTCAAGACCACGCTGACGCTGCGCAACTCCAAGAACGACCCGATCGTCCCGCTGGAGCTCGACCGCCTGGCGGTGTGAGGCGCGGGCGACTTCCAGCCGAACAAGGACGGTTACCTGGTCAACGGCGCCGGGTACTACCTGATGGGCATTCCGATCGACTC
>NZ_NPEX01000463.1 GCF_003258865.1 Rhodoplanes roseus
GGCTCGCGGACCGGCGGTCCGCGCCCCGGGATGACCCGGCCTTCGACGCCCGCGCGGCAGGTGCCCCGTCATGAAAACCTTCGCCCTGGCCCTCGGCGCCGGCGGGGCGCGTGGGCTCGCGCACATCGCCGTGTTCGAGGCGCTGGAGGAGCTCGGCGTGAAGCCGGTGGCGATCTCCGGCTCGTCGATCGGCGCGTTGATGGGCGCCGCCTACGCGGCCGGCATCAGCCCGCGGGCGCTGCGCCGCCACGTCATCGCCACCGTGCACGACCGCGCCGCCCTGCTGCGCCGCCTGCTCGGGGCGCGCGCCGCCGGCTTCGCCTGGTCGAGCCTGCTGAAGGTGCCGTTCGGTCACAACCCGGTGCTGCTCGACCCCGACAAGTTCTGCGCCGCCTTCCTGCCCGAGGCGGTCCCCGAAACCTTCTCCGAGTTGCAGATCCCGCTCCTGGTGATCGCCAGCGACCTGTTCGGTCAGCAGGAGGTGGTGTTTTCTGACGGACCGCTGCGCCCCGCCATCGGCGCCTCGATGGCGATCCCCGGGCTTCTGCGCCCGATGGAGCACGAGGGGCGCGTGCTGGTCGACGGCGCCGCCATCGATCCGCTGCCCTTCACCCAGCTCGCCGGCCGCGCCGACGTGGTGGTGGCGGTCGACTGCTCCACGGCGCCGCGTGACAGCATCGCGGTGCCGGAGGCCTTCGACTCGGTCTCCGCCACCATCACGCTGATGGGCCACGCCCTGGTCGCCGAGAAGCTCAAGCGGGTGCGGCCCGACCTGCTGATCCGCCCCAATGTCGGGATCTTCCGCCTGCTCGACTTTCTCCAGGCCATCGCCATCATCCGGGCCGGCGAGGCCATCAAGGACGACATCAAGCGCGACCTGACGGCGCTGCTGGCGGATTGAATCGATACCCGTCTTGCGGTATGTAGAAACGTTTCTACATTCAAGAGACCGCCCACGAGCCGGAGGTGGACATGCCCACCACCATGACCAGCCGCGAGTTCAACCAGGACACCAGCAAGGCCAAGAAGGCCGCCGCGAAGGGGCCGGTCTTCATCACGGACCGCGGTCGGCCGGCTCACGTGCTGCTGTCGATCGAGGATTACAACACGCTGGCCAGAGAGTCGGGCGGCGTGATGAGCCTGGCCGAAGCCGTGGCCCAATCCGGCGACGATGCCGATTTCGACTTCGACCCGCCGAAGCTCGAAGGCTTCTCCTTGAAGCCCGCCGACTTCGACTGATGTACCTGCTCGACACCAACGTGCTCTCGGAACTGAGGCGGCCGGACAAGGCGGACGCGTCCGTCGCGGCGTGGGCCGCGCAGGTGCCGAAGCCGCAAGTCTTCCTGTCCGCCATCACGATCCTGGAGATCGAGATCGGTGCTTCGAGGCTTGCGCGAAGGGATGCCGTCCAGGGCGGAGTGCTCCGCAGGTGGATCGACGACGCGGTCCTGCCGCGTTTCGCCGACCAGATCCTGCCGATCGACACCCGCGTCGCACAACGATGTGCGGCCCTGCACGTTCCTGATCCGCGGCCTGAGCGGGACGCCTACATCGCCGCAACGGCCCTGGTTCACGGGCTGATCATCGTGACCCGCAACGCCCGGGATTTTGCGCCGTTTGGGGTCGATGTCCTGAACCCGTGGCGTCTCGAACGGGCGCCGTGAGACTCACCGCCTCTCCCGAAAAAACCCCCGCAGCAGCGCCGCCGCCTCGGTCTCGCCGATGCCGGGATAAATCTCGGGGCGATGGTGGCAGGTGGACGAGGCGTAGTACCGCACGCCGCTCTCGACCGCGCCGCCCTTGGGATCGCTGGCGCCGTAATAGAGGCGGCGGAGGCGGGCGAACGAGATCGCGGCCGCGCACATCGGGCACGGCTCCAGCGTGACGTAGAGGTCGCAGTCGGGCAGCCGCTCGCTGCCGAGCGCCGCGCAGGCGGCCCGGATCGCCACGACCTCGGCATGCGCGGTCGGATCGCGGTCGCGGAGCGTGCGGTTGTGGGCGCGCGCCAAAACGGCGCCGTCGCGCACGATCACGCAGCCGATCGGCACCTCGCCGGCGGCCTGCGCGGCGCGTGCCTCGGCGAGCGCCAGATCCATGAAAGACGTCAAAGGCTCGTTCCGCCGCGCGAACTCTGCTATCAGGCTCGCTTCCTTATCCAAGATCGAGACCATGCCGGACAAGACCGAACACGACAACGCGCCCGAAAGGCGCCCTGCCCCGCCCGATGGCGAGCGCATCGCCAAGGTGATGGCGCGCGCCGGCCTGTGCTCGCGCCGCGACGCGGAGGCGTGGATCGAGGCCGGTCGCGTCGCCGTCAACGGCACCGTCATCGCCTCGCCCGCCCTCGACGTCACCGCACAGGACCGCATCACGGTCGACGGCGAGCCGCTGCCGGCCGCCGAGCGTACCCGGCTGTTCCTCTACTACAAGCCGGTCGGGCTGGTGACGACGAGCTTCGATCCGGAAGGCCGCCCCACCATCTTCGACTCGTTGCCCGAGGACTTGCCGCGGCTGATCAGCGTCGGCCGGCTCGACATCTCGACCGAGGGCCTGCTGCTGCTCACCAACGACGGCGGCCTGGCGCGCCAGCTCGAGCTGCCGGCCACCGGCTGGCTGCGCCGCTACCGCGTGCGGGCGCACGGCTCGGTCGACCAGGCCCAGCTCGACCGCCTGAAGGGCGGGCTCGAGGTCGAGGGCGTCCAGTACGGCCCGATCGAGGCGACGCTGGACCGCTCCCAGGGCGCCAATGTGTGGATCACCATCGGCATCCGCGAGGGCAAGAACCGCGAGGTGCGCAACGTCCTCGACACGCTCGGCCTACAGGTGAACCGGCTGATCCGCGTCTCCTACGGCCCGTTCCAGCTCGGCGAGCTTCTGGACGGCGACATCGAGGAGGTGCGGACCCGGGTGCTGCGCGAGCAGCTCGGCGAGCGCCTCGCCGCCGAGGCGGGCTGCGACTTCTCCGGCCCGATCGGGCACCGGGCGCCGACCGAGGAGCAGCGTCGCGAGCGGGCCGAGCGCGGCGCCCGGG
>NZ_NPEX01000464.1 GCF_003258865.1 Rhodoplanes roseus
GGGGTCGCGGCACGCCCGCGACCCCGCGAGGAGATCGTCATGACGGAGCTGCCGCTCGATGTCGTCCGCCTCGCCCGGCGCCTCGCCGAAGCTCAGGGCATTTCGGTCGGTGAAGCGATCCGGCGAGCCGTGGAGGACAGTGCTCGCGCCGCCGGACTGGAGGCGACCCGGCTGGGCGGACGGCGCCGCATGACGGCCGCCGACATGCTGTCCGTCGGCCGTGAGATTACGGCAATGCCGCTGCTCGATCCCCGCTCGCCGGGCCAGATCATGGACGACTTGGACGCCCTATGATCGCGGTCGACAGCTCGGCGTCGGTTGCGATCCTCGAGACCGAGGCCGACGCCGAGGTCTTCGCGGCCGAGCTCGAGCGCGCCGACCGGCTGCTCGTCTCCGCCGTCAGCGTCCACGAGACGGCCATCGTGCTTCGCGCCCGCCGAGGGCCCGGCGCGGTGGCTCGGTTCTGGCGGTTCCTGCAGGTCGAGAACGATTTCGAGATCGTGCCCTTCGACGAACGACAGGTCCGGGCCGCCGTCGCGGCATTCGAGCGCTTCGGGAAGGGAATCGATCCGAAGGCGAGGCTGAACCTCGCCGATTGCGCCGCCTACGCCCTGGCCAGGACGATGGACGTGCCGCTGCTGTTCAAGGGCGACGACTTCGCACACACGGACATCGCCGGAGTCCGGTGAGTGCGCGGTGGCGTCGTGATCAGATCATAGCGGTGGGCGAAGGCGCGCCGGCGCCGTGCCCGCCGCCCTTCAAAACCCCCAGCGGGCCGGGCGGCGGACGAAGGCGAAGCGGTCTTCGGCGCCCCAGAAGACATCGGGGTGGCCGTCGGTGACGTCGAGCCACAGGCCGTCGTCGTCGCGGTCGAGCGCGAAGGCCAGGGGCTCCGTCTCGGGATCGCCGACCGGCTGCATGGCCAGAACGACACGCTCGCCGAACGGCTGGTCGGCATAGAGGAGCCGCAGCGCCGGCCCGGTCTCGGCGGGCGCCAGCCCCAGCCGCAACGTCTTGGCGGCGGCCCGGATGTCGGCCCAGCGGGCGCCGCGGGTGAGGCCGAGCTCGGCCGGCGTCACGGTGGCGAGATCGACCACCCGCTTGCGGTCGCTCCAGCGGAACTCCGGCCGGCCCAGCAGCGTGTCGGCATCGGCGCTGAGATGGACGCCGGCCTCGCCGAGGGCCGCCCGGCACGCCTCGGGCCCCCGGCAGCGGCCGAGCAGAACGGTGCGCCACAGCGGCACCGAACGCGCGCCTCCAGCCTGCAGCCAGCGGCCGACCGGCCCCCAATTGAGTATGTCCAGCATTCCCCACCCCGACCGGACACGTTCGGACGGACCTCGTGTCCGTCCCGTCGCGACCGGTGAATCGCCCGGCCCGCTCAATCGCCCATGCGCGCGCAAAACGCAACGCGCTCCTCCCCTCGCCCCGGCGGCGGGTTCGCCGAAGTGTACCTCTTTACCGACCGCCGTCACACTCCCCTAACCACGCAGGGCGAGACCCGAGCGGCGCTACCGAAAATCAATGACCCGCGCGTGACAGTCGCGACGACAGCCGACAGAAGACCGGCTCAGGAGGCGCGTCGCGCACACACCCCCATGTTGAAGCAAATCCGCTCCTTTCTGTCGCGCGACGACGACGAGCGCGGCCCCGACGGCAAGCCGAAGGTGACGCTCCAGCGGGCGCTCGACCGCGACTGGCTGGAGATCTGGTACCAGCCCAAGTTCAACCTGCAGACCCGCAAGATGGTCGGCGCCGAGGCGCTCATCAGGGTGCGGCATCCCGAGCTCGGCGTGCTGCCGCCCGGCGTGTTCCTGCCGGGCGCCAGCGAGGCCGCCATGATGGCCCTGACCGAGCGGGTGATCGCCGCCGGCCTGCGCGACTGGGAGGACTGCGCCGCGGTCGGCGCGCCGGAGATCAAGCTCGCCGTCAACGTTCCGGCCGGCGCCTTCGTCGAGATGCCGATCGCCCGGATGATCCGCGAGGGCCGCCCGCGCAGCAAGGCGTGGTCGGGCCTGATCCTGGAGGTCACCGAGGACCAGGTGATGAACGACCTCGAGGTGGCCAACGAGGTGGCGAACGAGCTGCGGGCCCAGAACTGCGGGCTCGCCGTCGACGACTTCGGCGCCGGCTACTCGTCCCTCGCCCGGCTGCGCCAGCTCCCCTTCACCGAGCTGAAGATCGACCGCGCCTACGTCACCGACTGCGACACCGACCGCACCAATGCCGGCATGCTGGAGACCATCGTCGAGCTCGCCAAGCGGTTCGACCTGAAGACGGTGGCCGAAGGCATCGAGACGCCGCACGAGAGTCACAAGCTGCAGGGCATCGGTTGCGCCGTCGGCCAGGGCTATCTGTTCGCCAGGCCGATGAGCAAGGACGACTTCATCGCCAAGCTGCAGCGCTACACCGGCGTGCAGCGCGCGCCCGAGCGCAGCCGCTGGAACCCGTTCGCCGGGCAGCCGGCGCGGCTGCGCACGTCCTGATCAGATCGCCGATCCCGCTCAGCTTGCGCGTGACGACTCGCGCGGCGCGGCGAGCAGGCGCTCGACCGCCGCGAAGGCCGCGGCGACCGGGATGTCCTGCATGGTCGTGCCGCCGAACTCCGTGGCGCTCACCACGATGCCGCGGCGCGTGAACGGCGCCCAGCGCGCCACCTCGGTCGGGCCGAACAGGCTGACCAGCGGCGTCTGCGTCGCCGCGAGCAGATGGCCGATGCCGCTGTCGTTGGCGACGGCGGCGGCCAGCCGCTCGGCGACCGCGACGGCGAGCTCCAGCCGCGCCGTGGTGTCCGGGAAGATCGCCGACGGCGCGGCACGGCGCAGCTCGTCGCGGACGTCGGTCTCCTGCGGCCCGATGAACACCACCGGCGTGCGGCCGCTCGCCGCGAGCCTCTCGGCCAGCGCCGCAAAGTTTTCCCGCGGCCAGTTCTTCCGCGCCTCACGACTGCCGGGGGCGAGGCCCACATAGGTCGGCCCGTCGGGAAGCGTCGCGGCCGCGAAGGCCCGGGCCTCGTCGGACA
>NZ_NPEX01000465.1 GCF_003258865.1 Rhodoplanes roseus
CGCCCGGGCGGCGCTCGACAGCCTCGCCGGGCGCACCCGTCTCGCCGTGGTGACCAACTGCTCGGTGCGGCTCGGCCGGCTCGCGGCCGCCCGGCTGGCGATCGACTGGGATTGTATCGTCACGGCCGAGGAGGCCGGCTTCTACAAGCCCGACCCGCGGCCCTATCGCCTGGCGCTCGACCGGCTCGGCGTGGCGCCGCACGAGGCCGCCTTCGTGGCCGGCTCCGGCTACGACCTGTTCGGCACCGCGGCCGTGGGGCTGCGCACCTACTGGCACAACCGGGTCGGGCTCGCCCGCCCGGACGGCGCGCCGCAGGCCGATCTCGAGCAGCCGACGCTGGATCGGCTCGTCCCCTGGCTGGAGACCCTCGCATGATCACGTTCGGCCGCCGTCTCGTCTCGCTCGCCGCGGCGCTCGCGCTCACCGCGGCATCGGTGTCGTCCGGGCCGGTGTCGGCCCAGGACGCGCCGTTCCCGACCCGGCCCATCACCCTGGTCGTGCCGTTCCCGGCCGGCGGACCGAGCGACGCGCTCGCCCGCGCGGTCGCGCACGGGATGGCCGAGAAGCTCGGCGGCACCGTCGTCGTGGAGAACATCGCCGGGGCCGGCGGCACTATCGGGCTCGGCAAGGTCGCGACGGCGCCGGCGGACGGCTACACGCTCGGCTTCGGCACCATCGGCACCCACATCGCCAATGTCGCGCTGTACAAGACACTGCCCTACGATCCGCTGACCAGCTTCGCGCCGATCGGCCTCGCCGGCACGGCGCCCATGCTGGTGGTGGTGCGGCCGGGCCTCGGCGTCTCCGATCTCGCCGGGCTGAAGGCCCACATCGCGAAGAACGGCGCCAAGACGACCTATGGCAGCGCCGGTGTCGGCTCGATCGCGCATTTCGCCTGCGTGATCCTGCTCGCCGCCATGCAGCAGCCGGCGACGCATGTGCCGTATCGCGGCATCGCGCCCGCCATGAACGACCTGGTCGGCGGCCATATCGACTTCATGTGCGACCAGCCGACCACCGCGCTGGCGCAGGTGACGTCCGGCAAGGTCAAGGCCGTTGCGGTGCTGAGCGACGACACGGTGCCGCAGCTCCCCGGCCTCGAAACCGTCGCCAAGGCCGGCTATCCGCAGGTGAGCTTCCGCTCGTGGAGCGCGTTGTTCGCCCCCAAGGGCACGCCGCCCCGCATCGTCGAGCGCCTGAACGCGGCGCTGCGCGCCACCGTCGCCGAGCCCGACCTGCAGGCCAAGATGCAGGCGGTCGGCGTCGACCTGCCGCGCGGCGGCGATCTCGCGCCGGCGGCCGTGTCGACGCTGATCGCCGACGGGATCGCACGCGACGTGCCGGCCCTGAAGGCGCTCGGCGCCTCGCTGGATTGAGAGGACCCGTGACCCTCGACGACATCGACACGCCCGCCGCGGTCATCGACCACGCCGTGATGATGCGCAACATCGCCGCCATGCAGGCCCGCGTGACGGCGCTGGGCGCGACGCTGCGCCCGCACGTGAAGACCTCCAAATGCATCGAGGTCGGCCGCCTGCAGCGCGACGCCGGCGCCCGCGGCATCACGGTGTCGACCCTGAAGGAGGCCGAGGAGTTCTTCGCCGCCGGCTTCGACGACATCCTCTATGCGGTCGGCATCGCGCCCCAAAAGCTCGGTCGCGTGCTGGCGCTGCGGCGGGCCGGCTGCCGGCTGCTGATCCTGGTCGACTCGCTCGCCGGCGCCCGCGCCGTGGTCGACACCGGCCGCGCCGAGCAGCACGGCTTCGAGGTGATGATCGAGATCGACACCGACGGCCACCGCTCCGGCGTCGCGCCCGACGACGACCTGCTGATCGCCGTCGGCGAGACGCTGCAGGGTGGCGGCGCGACCCTCACGGGCGTGCTCACCCACGCCGGCAGCTCCTACGCGCTGAGCTCGCCCGAGGCCTTGGCCCGCATGGCCGAGCAGGAGCGCGCCGGCTGCGTGCGGGCGGCGACGCGGCTGCGCGCCGCCGGGCTGCCGTGCCCGGTGGTCAGCGTCGGCTCGACGCCGACGGCGCTGTCGGCCCAACGGCTCGACGGCGTCACCGAGGTGCGGGCCGGCGTCTACGTGTTCTTCGATCTGGTGATGGCCAATGTCGGCGTGTGCCGTCCGCAGGACATCGCGCTGTCGGTGCTCGCCACCGTGATCGGCCACCAGGCCGAGAAGGGCTGGGCCATCACCGACGCCGGCTGGATGGCGATGAGCCGGGACCGCGGCACCCAGTCTCAGGGCGTCGACTACGGCTACGGCGCCGTGTGCGACGCCGCCGGCACGGTCTTGGACGGTTACGTGGTCGGCGGCGCCAACCAGGAGCACGGCATCGTGGCGCGCCGCGACGGCGCAGCCGATCCCGACATCGCCGGGCGCTTTCCGGTCGGCACCCGGCTGCGTATCCTGCCCAACCACGCCTGCGCGACGGCGACGCAGTTCGACCTCTATCACGTCGTCGACCGCGACGGCGCAACGAGAACATGGAGACGCTTTCATGGCTGGTGACATCACGCGCGACACGACGACGGGCGACATCGTGGCGGCGGCGCCGTCCGGCATGGCCAAGCCCGGCGGCCACTACTCGCACGCCGTCACGGCCGGCGGCTTCGTGTTCGTCGCCGGCCAGCTTCCGATCGCGCCGGACGGCACCAAGCTGAACGAGGCGGCGTTCGAGGCGCAGGCCCGGCAGGTGCTGGACAATGTCGCGGCGGCGCTGGCGGGCGCCGGCAGCGGCATCGACCGGCTGGTGCAGGTGCGCGTCTACGTCACCGACATCGCCAACTGGCCGGCCTTCGACGCGCTCTACGCCGCCTGGGCCGGCGCGGCCCGCCCGGCCCGCGCCGTCGTCCCGGTGCCGCAGCTCCATTACGGCTTTCTGGTCGAGGTCGAGGCCACCGCACTGGCGTCCTGATACTGCTCCGTTGTGATCAGTTCGGCGTCGTTCC
>NZ_NPEX01000466.1 GCF_003258865.1 Rhodoplanes roseus
CGAGCGCCTGGCGCTGCCGGCCGGCGCCACGACCGGCCCGGCCGTGCCGATCCGGACGCGGGCGCAGCCGGCGGACGGGCTCGTCGCCGCGGTCAGCCGCTCGCATCTCGACCCGGCCAGCGAAGCCTTCCTGGCCGAACGCTGCGCGGCGGGCCGGATCGCCTGCGGCTCGGCCGTCAAGTTCGCGCTGCTGGCGGAGGGGACGGCGGACGTCTATCCGCGGCTGGCACCGACCCGGGAGTGGGACGTGGCGGCCGGGCACGCCGTGCTGGCGGCGGCGGGCGGAGCGGTGGTGCGGCCGGACGGCGGCCCGCTCGGCTACGGCGACGGCGGAAACGGTTTTCTGGTGCCCGGCTTCGTCGCCTGGGCGGACCCGGCGTCGGCGGGCTGAGGGGCTCGACCGCCGGTCAGGGCGTCAGATGGGCGCGGACCTGCGGCCAGTTGCTCTGGGCGTCGGTCAGCACCGCGATCGGATCCTCGACGAACTTGGCCCGCGCCGCCTCGTTGAAGAACAGCAAGAGCCGGCCGCGCAGGACCAGGAACACCTCGGGATGGCCGGGCCGCGAGATGCCGCGCGCGACACCCACCGGATCGTAGCCACCGAACAGCGGCGCGTAGACCGACGGGTTGTCGGCGAAGGCGTTGCGGTTGCCCTCGTTGCGGAAGCGCCAGACCACGCCCTGGTAGACGTATTCGTATTCGGGCCGGCCCGCGACGGGGGCGCCGTCGATGAAATAGGAGACCGGATCGAAGCCCGAGATGGCGATGCCGGAATGCCAGTCGGTGACGATCCGCTCGGTGGTCGCCGCCCGGAGATCCACGGCAGGCGCGAGCGCCAGACCGAGGACTCCGACCAGGAATGCGAGCAGGATCCTGCGCGCAGTTTGTCGGGTTCGCCGCCTTGGCGTCATAGTGTTGCCGGATGTTGTCTTCGATTCGGAGGCACACTCCTAGTGCGACTTCGTAACCGGTCGGTTAGCGCGCTGCAGCAAAAGCTCGGGGAAGGTCGGAAATGGGCAGAGCCTCGCGTTGGATCGCGGCCGCGGTCGTTCTTCTCTCGTGTGCCGTGCCGGTGGGGGCCTACGCGCAGAGCCAGCCGGTTCCTGCGCATCCCCGCAACGACACCTTCACGACCAGCGAGGTCGTCGGCGCCGGGCACCGCTTCTTCGGCGGCGTGTCGCGCAGCCTCGCCACGCTGGTGGAGCGGGCGGCCAGCCAATGGGGCCTGCCCAACGGCTACGTGCTCGGCGAGGAGGGCGGCGGCGCCATCTTCGGCGGCCTGCGCTACGGCGAGGGCGTGCTCTACACCAAGAACGCCGGCGACCTGAAGGTGTACTGGCAGGGCCCCTCGTTCGGCTGGGACGTCGGCGGCGAGGGCGCCCGCACCATGATGCTGATCTACAACCTGCCCTCGACCCAGTCGATCTACCAGCGCTTCGGCGGTGTCGACGGTTCCGCCTACTTCATCGGCGGCCTCGGCATGACGGCGCTGACCGCCAACAACGTCGTCGTGGTGCCGATCCGGTCCGGCGTGGGGTTGCGGCTCGGCGCCAGCATCGGCTATCTCAAGTTCACGCCGCAATCGACCTGGAATCCGTTCTGACGGGCCTCCCCCGCCGGCCGGCTCCGGGACCGGCGGACACTGTTGCGTGATCGGCCCGGATTTCCTCTGGCCGGTCTCGCTAAACAGTGCTCAGGTTATTGATATCCCTGTCGAAGCTGGAAGACCAACACGCCCGACGGCATGGTTTCCCGGCCGCGCGAGAAGCCGGAGGCGTTCGTCATGATCGAACAGGCCATGCTGTTCGCGGTCGGGTTCCTGGTCGCGAGCCTGTTCAACCTGCTGTTCGTCCCGCTGGTGCACAATCGCGCCGTGCGGCTGACCATGCGGCGCCTGGAGGCGGCGACCCCCTTCTCGATGGCCGAGATCCAGGCCGAGAAGGACCAGCTGCGCGCCGAGTTCGCGATGTCGACCCGCCGGCTGGAGATGAGCGTCGACCAGCTCAAGACGCGGGCGGCCGGCCAGCTCGCCGATCTCGGCCGCAAGTCGATGGCGATCGGCCGCCTGAAGCAGGAGCTCGGCGAGAAGAACGCCGCCCTGATGGCCATCGAGGCGCGTGAAAAGGCGCTGCGCGAGCAGCTCCAGTCGACCGAGCAGGAGTTCTCGCGCAAGAGCGACAAGGCCCAGACGGTCGAGAAGGTGCTGGTCGGCAAGGAGGCCGAGCTCGCCAAGCTGACCGCGGCGCTCGACGAGCGCACCTCGGTGTCCGACAGCCAGCGCATCGAGATCGCCACCCTGAGGACGCAGATCGAGTCGCTGAAGTCGAAGGTCGAGCAGGCCCAGCTCGACCTGCGCGACACCAAGGCCCGGCGCGACCAGGAGCGCAGCGCCGCCGCCGGCGCCGCCGAGGAGCTCGCCAAGGAGCGCAGCCGGGCGGCCGAGCTCGGCACCCGCACGGCCGAGCTGGAGCGTCAGCTCGGCGAGCAGACCGGCGAGGCCGACGGCCTCGCCAAGCGCATCCAGGAGCTGGAGGAGCGGCTGACCGAGCAGGGCCGCATGCTGGTCGAGCGCGAATACGACGCCCGCAAGGCCCGCGAGGAGGCCGGTGCATCGGAAGGCCTGAAAGGCGAGAAGGCCCGGCTGGAGCAGGAGCTGAAGGCGGCGCGCGACGAGAACGCCCGGCTGCAGCAGGAGCTCACCGCGATCCACACCGGCGCCGGCGCCTCGTGGGCGAACGAGCGTGTCGAGAACGCGCTGCTGCGCGAGCGCATCAACGACGTCGCCGCCGAGGTGGTGCGCCTCACCATGACGCTGGAAGGCGCCGGCTCGCCGATCGCGGCCATGCTGGCCGAGGACCAGCCCGCCGAGCCACCTGCCCCGGCCGCCGGCACGGCGCCGGCGCCGCGCGGCGACCTGGTCGAGCGCATCCGCGCCCTGCAGGCCC
>NZ_NPEX01000467.1 GCF_003258865.1 Rhodoplanes roseus
CAATTAGGAATGTCATCGTTCGCCGACATTTCCCGACCAGGGATCATGGACCGCGCGGCTGCGCGCGTCCCGACCGTGATGCACACCGAGATCGCGCCGGCCTAATCGAGCCGTCGCTTCTCGAGGTCGTGGCGGGAATATCGGTGGTCGGTGGTGCCGGTGGTCGGGATCGAACCGACACTCCTTGCGGAACACGATTTTGAGTCGTGCGCGTCTACCAATTCCGCCACACCGGCGCGCGGCGCGGACTATAGCGAGACGCGGGCGCGGCGCCAAACGGAACTGTGGAGGAGCGGACGATCGGAGCCCGGCTCGGCTATGATGCCGGCCGTCCGCGCCGCGCCACGCGGCCGGCCGCAGCCGCCCGGAGCCCTCCATGACACCCGCCACGACCAAGCGCGCCGCGAAGGCCAAGGCCAGCCCGAAAGCCAAGCCTACGCCGAAGGCCAAGCCCGCGGCAAAGACCAAGCCCACGCCGAAGACAAAGCCCGCGCCCAAAGCGAAGTCCGCGGCGAAAACCAAGCCTGCGGCGAAAGCCAGGCCCGCCGCGAAAGCCCGGCCCACCGTGAAAAGCAAATCCGTCGCCGGGCCGCGGCCGGTGAAGAAGGTCGACTTTCCGGTCGAGGACGTGCGGCGGTTTCTGGAACCCGGGCCGATCGTGCTGGTCAGCTCGTCGTACCAGGGCGAGACCGACATCATGACGATGGGCTGGCACATGGTGATGGGCTTCGAGCCGGCGCTGATCGGCTGCTACATCTGGAACGCCAACCACTCCCACGCGCTGATCCGCAAGAGCAAGGTGTGCGTCGTCAACGTGCCGACCGTCGAGCTCGCCGAGACCGTGGTGGACATCGGCAACTGCTCGGGCCGCGACACCGACAAGTTCGACAAGTTCGGCCTGACGCCGCAGCCCGGCGTCATGGTGTCGGCCCCGCTGATCGCCGAATGCGTGGCGAATTTCGAGTGCCGTCTGGTCGACGCCAGCCTGATCGACACCTACAGCCTGTTCGTCTTCGAGGTGGTGAAGGCCCACGCCGCACCGGCCGCGATCAAGACCTCGCCGCGCACCCTGCACTATCGCGGCGACGGCGCGTTCATGATCGCCGGCGAGACCACCCGCCAATGGCGCCGCCGCTTCCGCCCGGAGATGCTGTGAGGCGGCGCGACGCCGCCCGGGCGCCTACCGCCGCTTGAGCGTGTAGATGACGTCGTCCCAGGCGAACAGGGCGGTGTTGCGGTCGCGCAGGTGGTAGGTGAAATGGCCGCCGCCGCAGTCGACATCGACGCTCGGCACGTCGCCGCTGCTCCGCGTCAGGCCGAGCTCGCGGGCGATGCGGTCCTGGCTGCCGTCGGGCAGCGAGCCGCGAAACAGCGCGTCGGTCGGGTAGGTGCCGGTCTGGTACATGGCGCGCTTGCAGGCGAGCCCCTGGTTCTTCGAGACGATGGCGCCGGCCTCGAACACGATCTCGGTGTCGACCAGGCGCCGGCCGTGCTCGTTGAGGGCGTTGCGCTCCTTGCTGCGCACCCACGGGCCCGGCACGGCCTCGACGATGGACCACCGGCCGATCAGCCCGTTGGTCTCGGCCGCCGCCGCTCCGCCGCCCGTGCCCGCTACCAGCGCGAGCAGCAGCGCCGACATCGACGCCAGCTTCCCCGTCTCCGTCATCGTCTCCGGTTCCCGACTCGAAACGCCCCACCCCGCAAGAAAAGCCAAAGCGCGGCAAAATTACGAGCGGACGGCCGCATCCCCCGTCCCCCGTCCCGCGGCCCCCGGACGGTCTGCGTTAACCGCCTGTTAAGACGATGCCTCGCCTTTGCCCGATCGGGGCCGAACGCCTGCCCCGATCGTCCGGTAGTCGATCCGGGCAACCAGACGGCAGATCATGACCTCACCTTCGATCCATCACTACGGTTTCGACGACGCCCGTCATCCCCGCTTTCCGCGCTGGCGCGCCGCCCTGGTGGCGCAGCTCGTCGCCACGGGCGCGCTCGTCGTGTCGATCGCCGTGCTGATCATGGCCGTCACGCTGCAGATCGCCGAGGCGGCGTCGCTCGATCCCGCCTCGGGGTCCGGCGGCGGCCTGCCGATCGCCGGCCTGGTGAGCCTCGGGCTGGTCGCGGTCGGCGGCCTCACCGTGCTGATCACCGGCGTCGGCGCCCAGCTCCGCTCGCGCGACTGAGAGCGGGCCGCGCCTCACCACTTGTGGAAGATGAAGAACGCGCCCACCGCCACGAAGGCGAAGCCGACGGCGTGGTTCCACGAGAGCGGCTGGTTCAGGTAGAGCCACGAGAACAGGGCGAAGATCACCAGCGTCACCACCTCCTGGATGGTCTTGAGCTGGGCCGGCGCGTAGACGGTGGCGCCCCAGCGATTGGCCGGCACGGCCAGGCAGTACTCGACGAAGGCCAGCCCCCACGAGATCAGCACCACCTGCCACAGCGCCACCTCCTTGAAGCGCAGGTGCCAGTACCACGCCGTCGTCATGAACAGGTTGGAGGCGACCAGCAGGACGATCGGCAGCACGTAAGGCGAGGCGAAGAAGGACGGCATGCGGGCAACCTCTCGCAGGCGACACGGAACGGGGGCTCCGCGACTCGCACGGATCTCCATCTAGCTGATCACGTCATCGCGGCAAGACGCGGCCGCGAAAACCTCGCCGCACCGTCGCGCCGGCCGGCCGCATCGGGGTCGCAATTCGTGCCTAGCGTCCGGCCCGCCTCGCAACCGGGACGCGCCGCCGTCCCGGCCGATCCCGGTCCAGGAGCCGCCGCATGCGTCGTCCCCGTCTCGTCCCGTTCCCCTCCTCGGTGCGCCGGCTGGCGACCCTGTCCTGCGCCGGCCTGCTCGCCGGCGGCCTGCTGGCCGTAGGCCCGCTGCTGCCGGTGGCCGCGTCGGCGCAGTCGGCACTGCCG
>NZ_NPEX01000468.1 GCF_003258865.1 Rhodoplanes roseus
ACGATCGCCCCCGGCACCGCGATGGCCCGCACGGAGAGGAGATCGTCGAGCGAGAAATGCAGCCCGACGCCGAACATCAGCAGGATGACGCCCATCTCGGCGAGCTCGGGGGCGAGCGCCTGGTCGGCGACGTAGCCGGGCGTGTGGGGCCCCACCAGAACGCCGGCGATCAGGTAGCCGACCAGCGGCGGGACCTTCAGCCGGTGCGCGAGCGCGCCGAACACGAAGGCGAGGCCGAGGCCGGCGACGATCGTGGCGATGAGCGGGGTCTCGTGCGGCATCAAAACGGGTCCTCACGCGGTCCCGCGGGCGGAACGGCACGGTGTTTTCGTGTGTAAGTGTGTAGGGCGGATTATGAGGACGGCGCGCCGGTGCGGCAACCCGCAGCGGTGGCTCACACGGTCGCACCGCGGCAGGGGCCGGCGGACATCGGCACCCGGCGGCGGCGCGCCTGCTCAGGGCCGCGTGACGCGACGGCCGGTGGAGATGAAGCTGTAGCCCTGGGTGCCCTGGACCGCCACCATCACGGCCTCGACCAGGGGCTCGTCGCCGGCTTGCGGCGACGACCAGTCGATGACGAAGCTCGCGCCGATGCCGCCGCGCACGTCCTCCTGGGCGATCAGCACCTGCATGGAGGCGTAGGGCTTGAGCCCCACCGGCTTGTCCAGCGTGCGCTCGATCAGCCGCCCGGCCTGGTCCCGATAGGTGATCGCCTCGACCACCAGCACGCCGGTTTCGGACGCGTTGTGGATCGACAGCAGCCCGGAGAAGTTGAGCCGCGTGCGCCCGCCGCCGGCGATCACGGTGGAATGCAGCGGCACCAGCGTCCGGCCCTTCTCGGCCGGCTCCCCGGCCGGCACCGGCGCCGTGGCGTCCGGCAGGATCATCACGGCCTGCTCGGCCGCGAGCGCGGGGCCTGGGGCGGCGGCGAGGAGCGCGAAAGCCACGGCGGGAGCCGCGAGGCGAAGCAGGGTGGACTGCATGGAACGTCTCACGATGTCGATCGCCTCATGATGGAGCGGGTGCGGGCGGCGAGGCTCCCCCGACCCGCATAATAGGCCAGAGACGCTGCGGCTTCCATGCGCGGCCGAGGGAGGTGCCGGCGGGCGACGGAGCAGCGGCGGGTCGAGAGAGCGGCGGCGGGTCGCGCGACGATCCGGGCCGTTGGTAAACCGTTAACCGCGGCGCGCCAACGTGGGCCCGATCGACGCCCAACCGTGGACCCACGAGAGCACACGACATGGATGCAGCGGAATCGAAATTCCACGACGCCGAGACCGACTTGACGGTTCTGATCGACGACGTCGTGCGCGCCACCGCGAAGGCCCAATCCGCGATCGCCAAGGTGCTCGGCAAGCCGCCGGCCGACGAGGCCGCGTCCCCTCCGCCGAAGACGTCCATCGCCGCATAGTCGAGCGGCGGACCAGCCGCCGGCCGGTGCCGGCGAGCAGGACCAGCCGGGAGATCAGCCCGATGCCGGTCGTGGGGTGGACGGCGTCGACGACCGTGCCGGACCAGATGTTCGTCTCGCGCGCCGCCCCGGTCATGTCTTGTCGCCGCCGGAGGGCAGGACGGCGCTAAGGACCTGGCGGGCCGTGTCGGCGATCATGTGGCTCTGCTCGGGATCGCCCTTCCACAGCGCGGAGGCGAAGCTCTTCGCCTGGTCGAAGGTGATGTGCGGCGGCAGCGGCGGCACCTCGGGATCGGTCTTGACCTCGAGCACCACCGGCACGGGGGACGCCAGCGCCTCGTCCCAGGCGGCGCCCAGGCGCTCCGGGTCGTCGACGAAGATGCCGCGCAGCCCGATCAGCTCGGCGAAACGGTGATAGGGCACGTCCGGAATGCTCTGTGACGCGACGAAGCGGGGGTCGCCCTGCATCACCCGCTGCTCCCAGGTGACCTGGTTCAGATCCTGATTGTTGAAGACGCACACGACGAACGTCCTGTTCGCCCAGCGCTCGTGATACTTCGCCACGGTGATCAGCTCGGCCATGTTGTTCATCTGCATGGCGCCGTCGCCGACCAGCGCGATGACGGGCCGGTCCGGATGGGCGAACTTGCCGGCGATGGCGTAGGGAACCGCGGCGCCCATCGAGGCGAGGCCGCCCGACAGCGAGCACATCATGCCGCGCCGGACCTTCAGGTCGCGGGCATACCAGTTGGCGCAGGAGCCCGAATCCGACGTCACGATGGCGCGTTCGGGCACCCGCGGCGACAGCTCCCAGACGACGCGCTGCGGGTTGACCGGATGGGCCGCGACCATGGCGCGGTCCTCCAGCGTCTTCCACCACGAGGCGACGTTCGTCTCGATCCGGTCGCGCCAGCTCCGGTCGGATTTCTGATCGAGCAGCGGCAGCAGGGCGCGCAGCGTCTCGGCGGAATCGCCGGTGAGGTTGACCTCCATCGGATAGCGCAGGCCGAGCATGGTCGGCTGAATGTCGATCTGGACGCCGCGCGCCTGGCCCTCCTTCGGCAGGAACTCCGAATACGGGAAGGCGGAGCCGATCATCAGCAGCGTGTCGCAGCCGGTCATCAGGTCCCAGGACGGCTCGGTGCCGAGCAGGCCGATCGAGCCGGTGACCCAGGCGAGATCGTCGGGCAGGGCCGCCTTCCCGAGCAGCGCCTTGGCGGCGCCCGCCTGCAGCCGGTCCGCGGCGGCGATCACCTCGTCGGTGGCCTGCAGGGCGCCGGCGCCGACCAGGATCGCGACCTTCTCGCCGGCGTTCAGCACCTCGGCCGCGCGACGCAGATCGGCCTCGTAGGGAACCACCTTGGGATAGGCGAAGCCGACTCCCGAATGCACGGTTCCGTGCTTGCGGGCCGGCGCCTCGTAGGCGACGTCCTGCATGTCGTTGGGGAACACGATGGCGGTCGGGGCGCGGTCGCCCAGCGCGGTGCGCC
>NZ_NPEX01000046.1 GCF_003258865.1 Rhodoplanes roseus
GCGACAGAACAGCCGGGGAGACGCATGCACGTGATGGTGACGGGAGCGGCCGGCATGATCGGCCGCAAGCTCGCCGACCGCCCGCGCCTCGGCGGCGCCGTCCGGCCGCAGGCCATGGTCGACCGTGACGGCGACGAGACGCGGCCCCTCCCTCAGGCTGCTCCGCCAGGAAGCCGCGATCCGCAGAAGGGCGGTGGAATCGGGGCCGCCCGAGACGGCGAGGATCAAGACCGGCAGGGACGCGAGGTCGGAGAACAGGTCCGCCGCTTCGGTGTCGCCGATCGGCGCGGCGTCTTCGGCTCGGGGAGCACCGGGGGGACCGTCAGAGGCAGTGGACACGCTTCTGTTCGCGCTCCACGGTCTGCTTCACGTTGATCGAGGCGCGGGGATAGCGGGCGCCGATCTGGGCGAAGCTGGCGCAAGCCATGTCTTTCTGGTTCATGGCGGCGAGCGACTGGCCGAGGCGGAGGAACGCGTCGGCGCCCTTCGGATTGGCGCCGGCACGCTGGGTCACGGCCAGGAAGGCGTCGGCCGCCTCCTTGTAGGACTTCCGCAGGAAGAGGCTCTCGCCGAGCCAGTACTGGGCATCCACGGCGAGGCGGTCGCCCGGATGCTTGCGCAGGAACTCGCGAAACGTCTGCTCGGCCAGCGCATAGTCCTTGCGCAGCACATAGCCGTAGGCGAGGTCGTACTCGTCCTTCGCGCCGGCGCCGGGCGGCAGGGTCGCGAGCTGAGCGCCGGTGGCGTTCGGATTGCGCTGAGGCGGCGGCGGCAGCGCGCCCCCGCCGGCGGGACCGCGCGCCAGCGACGGATCGCTGGCGGCCGCGGCCGACATGCTGGACAAATCGAGCGGCGCGCCGGGCTGGCCGAGCACGCGCGGCGTGCCGGGTGCGCCCGGGCTCTGGCTCGGGTCGAAGGCGTCGCCGCGACGTCCGCGGCCGGCCGGAGCCGTCGCCGTGGCATCGGCCGCCGCATAGGCCTGTCCGCCACCATAAGGCTGCTGGGCCGGCGGCGCCGGCAGCTCGGTTGCCCCGGCGGGCGGCGCATAAGCCTGCTGTTGGGGCGGCGCCACCGGCGCTTCGCCGCGGCGGCCCGGAACCGCCGACGGCGCCGCGGAGGGCGCGCCGCGTCCGCCGCCACGGCCGAGCTCCTGGAAGCGGAACTCGTAGTCCTCCTGCATCCGCTTGAGCTGCTGCTCGAGCTGCTGGTTGCGGAACTGGGCCTGCTCGAGGTCGCCGGTGAGCCGGCGCATCTGGCTCTCGAGCTGGTTCAGCCGGACGACCAGGTCGGATTCCGACATCTGGGCGGCGGCCGGCGTCGCCGCGCCGACCAGAGGCCCGACGACGAGAGGCCCGGCGAGCAGAAGCCCGGCGAGCAGCACGAGCGGCCGGGACCATGCCGGACCGCACCTCGGGAGTGTCGGATGGGATCGCTCGATCATGATCGCATCATAACGCGGGGGACATCGAAAATGCGACCGTCGCCCGCCTCGCCCGAGCGAAGCCGCTGTGCCGGCCCGCCAGGCGACGCGGAAGGACGGACGGTCACGAGCTCGCGTTCAGGACCGTGACGGCGCGGCGGTTCTGCGACCAGCACGAGATGTCGTTGCAGACCGCGACCGGGCGCTCCTTGCCGTACGAGATCGTGCGCATGCGCTGAGCCGAGATGCCGCGCGAGATCAGATAATCGCGCACCGACTGGGCGCGCCGGGCGCCGAGCGCGATGTTGTACTCGCGGGTGCCGCGCTCGTCGGCATGGCCTTCGATGACGAAGGCGTACTGGCTGTAGTTCTGCAGCCACTGGGCCTGCTTGTCGAGGGTCTGGCGGGCCTGCGGCGTGAGGTCCGTCTGGTCGCTCTCGAAGAACACCCGGTCGCCGACATTGACGACGAAGTCCTGCTGGCTGCCCGGCACGGCTGCGCCGCCGAGACCCGCTCCATTGGGATCGTTCGGCTTGTTGGCGCATGCCGCGAGCAGAAGCGCGCCCGCGAGCGCGGCCGCGATCCGTGCGCCGGTGCGCAGACGTTTAACATTCGGCATGCCGTAACTCCTTCTCAACCTGCTCGGCGCCGGATGTGCCCCCCGGCTTGAAGCGCGTGCCTAACGGTCTAGCCCCGGTTTCGTTAAGCGAAGGTTCCGTCAACCTTGACGGGGTGTTGCCGCGACCCCGTGCGAATGAAGAATCGGCGGAAACCGTTTGGAATGGTTAATGCGTCGTGAACGCGGCGGCAGCGTGGCGAGGGGGGCCGGAGCCGCGCCGCACGGCGCGGTTCACCCTCCCCTGGAGGGGGGAAGGTCGCTCGCTGAAGGCGAGCGGGGGTGGGTGAAAGCCGCCCGCGTCGGCGCCCGGGGCTTCACCCCCTCCCGACGGCCTTCGGCCGCCCACCTCCCCTTCCAGGGGAGGTCGGAGATCGCGGCGACGCTGCGGCACAAATCGCGGCGGAGAATTCCGCTGCCTACGACAGCAGCGGCGACCAGGCGGGATCGGAGGCGAAGCTGGGGGTGCGGACGCGCTGCTCGTTGCGGCCGGTGACGTCGATCGTGTAGAGGGCCGGGCCCGAGCCGGGGTCGCGGAAGAACATCACGACGCGGCCGTTGGGCGCGAAGGTCGGGCCCTCGTTGTGGTAGCCGTCGGTCAGCAGGCGCTCGCCCGAGCCGTCCGGCTTCATGATGCCGATGCCGAAGCGGCCGCCGCCCTGCTTGGTGAAGGCGATGAAGTCGCCGCGCGGCGACCACACCGGGGTCGAGTAGGAGCCGTCGCCGAAGCTGATGCGCTGGGCGCCGCCGCCGCCCGCCGACATGACGTAGATCTGCTGCTTGCCGCCGCGGTCGGACTCGAAGCAGATGCGCGAGGCGTCCGGCGAGAAGCACGGCGCCGTGTCGATCGCCGGCGTGTCGGTGAGCCGGGTGGTCGCCTTGGAGCGCAGATCCATCACGAACAGGTTGGAGTTGCCGCCCTGCTGCAGGCTCATGATGACGCGCTGGCCGTCCGGCGAGAAGCGCGGCGAGAAGGTCATGCCGGGGAAGTTGCCGACGATCTCGCGCTGGCCGGTTTCGACATTGAGCAGGTAGACGCGCGGGTCGCCCTGCCCGAACGACATGTAGGTGATCTCCTGCGTCGTCGGCGAGAAGCGCGGGGTGAGCACCAGGTCGTCGCCGCGGCTGAGATAGCGGACATTGGCGCCGTCCTGGTCCATCAGGGCGAGGCGCTTGATGCGGCGCTCTTTCGGGCCGGTCTCGTCGACGAAGACGATGCGGGTGTCGAAGTAGCCCTTCTCGCCGGTGAGCCGCTCGTAGATCGCGTCCGAGATGATGTGGGCGATGCGGCGCAGATTGTCGGGCGAGGTGAAGTATTGCTGGCCGGTGAGCTGGGCGGCCCCGAACACGTCCCACAGGCGGAACTCGGCCTTGAGCCGGCCGTCGGCCTGGCGGGTCAGCCGGCCGGTGACCAGCGCCTGGGCGTTGATGGCGCGCCAGTCCGGGAAGCGCGGCTGGGTGTCGATGGTGGTGATGCGCTCGATATAGGCGGCTTGGTCGATCGGGGCGAACAGGCCCGAGCGGCGCAGGTTCGCCGTGATGATCTGGCTGATGCCGCGCGCCGCCTCGATGTCGGCCGGGCTGCCGCCGACGAAGTCCGGGATGGCGATCGGGACCGGCTGGACGTTGCCCTGGGTGACGTCGATCCGAAGCTGCGCATGGGCCTGGCGGCCGGGCAGGCCGACCAGCGCGCCGGCGCCCGCCGCGGCGGCGGATGCGAGCAGGAGACGGCGGCGGGTGAAACGCTCGAGCATCGGGATTCATCCTTTGGCGCCCCGAGGGGCGGAGCCGGGGCTGCGGCTACGGTCGGGCCCGGGCACCGAGCGGTCGGTGGCGCGGCAGGGTCCGAAGGGGGCCGTCAGCCCCGGAACATATCGCGGGGATCGAACGTGACTTCAACATCCTTCCACACATCGTACTTGGCGATGGGGAGACGGTAGGGCTGGCAGCGCCGGACGGCGCGCAGCGCGGCCTCGGCGGCGATCTGGAATTGCGGGTGGCCGCCGCGGTTCATCACCGCCGGATCGACCGACAGCGAGCCGTCCTGGCGAAGCTGCAGGCGCACCCGGACGATCAGCTCGCGGCCGTCGACGGCGCCGGCCGGCGGGTTCCAGCAGGCCTGGATCTGGGCCCGCAGGGCGTCGATCTCGCTCTGGGTCAGGGTGGCGGAGCGGCCGCTGGCGAGCCCGAGCGAGGCGGTCTGGTTGATGGTGTCGCCGGTCGCGGCCTCGCGCCGCGGCGACTGCTTGTCCAAGAGGGCGGCGATCTTGCCCGGATCGAAGGCGTTGCGCTGGGCCTCTTCCTTGCGCTTCTGCTCCTCGGCCTTCTTCTTCTCTTCCGCCTTCTTCTTCTGCTCTTCGGCCTTGCGCTTCTGGTCCTCGACCTTCTTCTGGTCCTCGACCTTCTTCTGCTCCTCGGCCTTCTTCATCGCCTCGAGCGCCGGATCGGGCGGCGGCGCCTCGGCCGGCTTCGCCTTCTCGGGCTCGGCCTGCTTCTCCGGCTCGGCCTTGGCCTTCTCTGGCTTGGGCTCGGGCTTCTTCGGCTCCGGGATCGGCATCGGCTCGGCCGACGCCGTCTGGATGGCCGGCTTCTTCTCGATCTTGGTGAGCTCCTCGACCGGCTTCTGCTCGCCGATCTTCTCCACCAGCGGCTTCGGCGTCTCGACCTTCTTGGCCGTCTTCATGCCGGCCGTGATCTGGGTGAACTCGCTGTCCGAGATCACGTCGATCGGCAGCGACTCGGTCGTGTTGGCCTCCAGCGGCTTCACCACGAAGGTGACCAGCCCCCACAGGATGAGGACCGCGTGGCCGACGGCCGATATGGTCAGCGCCTTGCGCAACCGCTCAGGACCCCTGCTCGACCTCGGTGACCAGCGCGACCCGCTTGAAGCCCGCCGCCGAGAGCCGCCCCATCACCCGCATCACGGTGCCGTAGTCTACTTTCTTGTCGCCGCGCACATAGACGCGCTCCTCCAAGCCGCCGCGCGCCGCCGTGACGGCGGTCAGCTTGGCGACCAGCTCGTCGATCGGGATCTCGCTGTTCTGGAGGAAGACCTTCCCCTGCGTGTCGACCGAGATGGTCAGGGGTTCCTTGTCCTGGTCGAGGCTCTTGGCCTGGCTCTGCGGCAGGTCGAGCGGCACGCCGACGGTCAGAAGCGGCGCCGACACCATGAAGATGATGAGCAGGACCAGCATCACGTCCACCATGGGCGTGACGTTGATGTCGCTCATCACCTGGTTGCGGCGACCCCGGCGCCTGCTCGCGCCTCCGGCCAGCATCATCCCCATTCCGTACCCGTCCCCGTGCCAGACGGCCGGCCACGACCAGGGTCGCGGACGACGTAGAAAACCACCGTTGTTTCAGCGCCTTGTCGCACCGGACGGAGGACCGTCCGGCGGCGGCGCCTCAGGCCCGCTCGTCGATCTGCCGCGACAGGATCGCGGAGAACTCGTCGGCGAAACCTTCCAGTCGCGAGGCCTGCTTGTTCACCTCGGACGAGAACTTATTGTAGAAAATGGTCGCCGGTATGGCGGCGACCAGCCCGATTGCGGTCGCGAACAGGGCCTCGGCGATGCCGGGGGCGACCACGGCCAGCGACGTGTTCTTGGACGCGGCGATCGACTGGAACGAGTTCATGATGCCCCAGACGGTGCCGAACAGGCCGACGAAGGGGCTGGCCGAGCCGACCGTCGCCAGCACCAGGAGCCGTCGCTCCAGCCGCTCGACCTCGCGTGAGATGGTGACGTCCATCACCTTTTCGATGCGCATCTGCAGGCCGGCGAAGGAGCGGGTCGATCCCTCGAAGCTGCGCTTCCATTCGCGCATCGCCGCGACGAACAGGGCCGCCATCGAGTGGTTCGGCCGCGACGACAGCGACCGGTAGAGCTCCTCCAGCGACTGGCCGGACCAGAACGCCTGCTCGAAGCGGTTCATCGCCGTCCGGGTCCGCTGCAGCAGCAGGAACTTCTCGATGGCGATCGCCCACACCCACACGGAGCAGGCGAGCAATCCCGTCATCACGATCTTGACGACCCAGTGGGCCTGCCAGAACAGAGCGAAGATCGAGAGATCGGCAGACACGCCGGCAGCTTCAGGCATCGTTCGTTTCCAAGGCTCTCCGGCGCCGCGCCGGCCGCAGGGCCGCACGACGATCACACAAAGGCGGCGCCGGCCGGAGCGTCTCGCCCCCGCCGCCGCTGTCCGCATGGGCATGGATGCGAGCCGTCCCCATTCCCGGCCGCCCGACTCCAGGCGAAACGTGTCCAAATAAGGGCACCGCACCGCCGTCCCGGGGGCCAGTACGGCGCGGCCTCGGTTAATGCTCGGTAAACAGAGCGAAGATTGGGCAAGTTCTAGAGATCGAGCGTTTCGTGAGTGCGACAGAGCAATCCGCGGATACGATGAGATGCTTGCGCGCCGCGCAACCGTGGTCGTGACGACTGAATGACATCGATCGCCGGCGGCTCGAACCGACGGCCTTACGACAGAAGGGCCGCGGCCTCTCGCGAGGCGCGGCCCTTCCGGTCGAAGAGGGGTCGGACGAGCCGGATCCGGGCCGTCCGGGGTGGCGTCAGCCCTGCGGCTGGGCGACGTCGGCCGAGGAGCGGCCGCGACGCTCGTTCATGAACTGGTCGAACTCGGCCTTGTCCTTGGCCATCCGCAGACGCTGCAGGAAGTCCTTGAACTCGCGCTGCTCGTCCTCGAGCCGGCGGAGCGTCTCGGTGCGGTACTCGTCGAAGGCGCGATTGCCGCTCGTCGAGCCGCCGAACCAGTCGGCGCCGTCACGCTGCATGCGACCGCGCATGCGCTCCATCTTGTCCTGCCAGCGGGACATCCCGCGACCGTTCCAGCAACTCATGCGTCCGCTCCAGAAGGTGAAGGCGAGAAGGGCGAGGCCAACCGGCCACCAGAACACGAAGCCGAGGATCATGAGCGCCACCCAGGCGCCTGAACCGAGCTCGTCGAGTTTCGCTACGAAGGGCATGGTCGTCCTCGCGGTGTCCTCATGGTGAATGTTAATTACATTTACATAGATACGGCCGACCCCGGGGATTGTCAAGACGACCCAAACCGGAGGTCGTCGAAATTTCGGATCCGAGCGCCCCTCGCAGCGGCCGATTTCGCCTGCGGCAGAGCGGCTGCCGGCTGATCGGCGCTCGCGGAATCAGGTGGCCCGCGAAACCCGCGGCACAAGGGCGATGCGAGGAAAAGTTGCGCGGCCGCAGGCCGCAGTCGCCGGCGCGCGAGCCGCGGTCAGGGCGGACCGGCGCGCAGGCCGAGCCCCTGCAGGTAGACCAGCACGCCGGCCTCCAGGAGCTCCTCGGGGCTCATCGGCAGCGAGCGGCGGGCGGCATCGCCGCGGCCGAACAGCGACGCGATGCCGTGGGCGAGCGACCAGATGTGCAGCGCCATCATCAGGGCCGGCGGACGGGTGGCGGGCGGCATGCCGGCCGCCAGAACCTCGCAGGCGGTGCGCAGCACCCCGAAGGCCCGGTCGCCGGCGGCGCGCAGCTCCGGCGTCGCGTCGGGCGACACGCCGGCCTCGAACATCGCCGAGAAATAGGCGGGCTCGCTGCGGGCGAAGGCCAGATAGCCCTTGCCCAATCGATCCAGGGCCGTGCCCGGATCGGGCCGGCCGTTCTCCCAGGCCCGCGCCAAGGCCTGCTCGAAGGCCTCGAAGCCGCGCCGGGCGACATCGGCCATCAGCTCGTCGCGGTCGCGGAAATGCCGGTAGGGCGCGGCCGGGCTGACGCCGGCCCAGCGGGCCGCCTCGGCGAAGGTGAAGCCGGCCGGCCCCTTCTGGGCGATCAGCTCCAGGGCGGCGCGGATCAGCGCCTCCTTCAGGTTGCCGTGGTGATAGCCGCGCGGAGACTCGCGGCCGGAGCCGTCGCGATCGGATTTGGACCAGCTCATGCCTGCGACCCGCTCATGTGAAGGAGGCTTACATGAGGGGATGGACGGCGTCGATAGGAACGACCGAGGCGTGAACGCCGCTCAACACTCGCGGCACCGACCAGTATAGTCTGAGACGCGGCGCCGCCGCCGCGGCCGACCGACATCGCCGATCGACACCCGCTCCGACCGAACGAGGATCCCCCCGCATGAGAACGACCTGGTGGCAGGCCCTGGCCGTGGGTTGCGGCCTCGCGCTCCTCGGGGCCGGCGCCCAGGCGCAGGGGCTCGGCGACGCGGTCCGCGACGCCGGCTCGGCGGTGGCGCGGATGCGGGTCGGCACCATCGAGATCAAGGACGTCACCCTGGGCGGCCAGGGCGGCGCCTCGGTCACCATCGGCCGCGCCGCCTTCGCCGGCTTCAGCCGCGACGGCGGCACCGTCGTCGCCTCCCGGCTCGCCATCGAGAACCTCACCGCGACGGTGGCGACCCAGACGTGGCGGATTCCGCTCGTCACCCTCGACGGGGTGCGGATCCCCGAGGAGCTCTACCGCGCCCTCGCCGAGGGCGCCGCCACGACGCGCCCGTGGCCCGACCTGTTCCGCGACGTGGTGGCCGACCTGGTGACGATCGGGACCATCACGGTCACGGACAAGTCGCTGAACTCCGAGCAGGTGCTGAGCGGCTTCGTGCTGACCCGGCTGGCCCAGGGCGTGATCGCCACGGCGCGGCTCGACGGGATCGCGCTCACCTCGGCGCCGGACCCCAAAATGCCGGTGCGGATGAAGACCGGCGCGGTCCGGTACCAGGACCTCGACATCGGCGAGAGCCTGCGGATCTTCACCGGCGGGGACGGAACGCCCCGGCGGGTGATGACCTCGGCCTCGATCGACGGGATGGAGATCGTGACGCCCGCCGCCACGGTGCGGCTAGGAACCTACGAGATCGGCCCCGTCACCCTGGCCGCCCCGGCCGAGCCGATGCCGACCGACCTGGCCGCCCTCGCCACGACCCTGCAGACCGGCGCGCAGCCCGACCAGGCCGTCGTCGCCAAGATCGTGCGCTGGTACCGCGGGCTGCTGCGCGGCCTGCGGGTGGAGTCGATCGGCCTGCGCGACATCGCCGTCACGGCTCCGGACGTCGACCTGACGATCGCCGCGGTGGGCCTTGGCGGCATGGTGGCGAGCGGCTTCGACCTGTTCGAGGTCACCGGCATCGCGCTGCGCACGCCGGACGGCCCGATCCGTCTCGGCCGCCTGGCGATCGAGAAAGCCAGCTTCGCCGCCCTGGTCGATCTCGGCCTCGATGCGGCCGAGACGGGACGGGAGCCGGAGATCGAGCCGAGCAAGATCCTCGACCTGCTGCCGCAGATCGCCGCCGTCCGGCTCGCCGAGCTCGATGCCGCGACGCCCGAGGGCCCGGTGACGCTCGGCGCCTTCGACCTGGAGATCGACCGGCCCGGCGCCCTGCCGGAGCGGCTCGCGCTCGCCTTGACCCGGCTCACGCTGCCGGTCGGACCGGCCGACGGCTCGGACGGACGCGAGGCGCTCGCCAAGATCGGCTACACGACGATCCGGATCGACACGAGGACACGGCTGCGCTGGCTGCCGGCCGAAAAGGCGCTGGTGCTCGACGACACCTCGCTCGCGGTCGCGGAGGCCGGGCGCGTCGATGCGACGCTGCGGATCGACGGCGTCGACCTCGCCGCCGCGCTGGCCGATCCGGAGCGCGCCGACGCGATCCTGGAGAGCCAGGCCCGGCTCGGCGGCGTCGAGATCTCCGTGGCGGATCTCGGCCTCGCCGATCGCTTCTACGCCGATCTCGCCAAGTCCGCCGGCGTGACCGTACAGGTGGCGCGCGACCGGCTGTCGACCGAGACCCGGGCCCAGGCGGCCGAGGCGTTCGGCGGCGCGCTGTCGCCCGCCGCGCTGGACAAGATCGCCGCCTTCGTCCGCCGCCCCGGCCGCATCGCCGTCAAGGCGGCGCCGCGCCCCGGCCAGACCGTCAAGCTCGACGACCTCGAGACGATGGGCCCCAAGGTGCTGTCGCGCATGCGCCTCGACATCGACGTGACGCCGCCGCGCTGAGCCACGTCAGGCGGGCTCGCCCTCCTGGTCGGCCTGCATGGCGATCCGCAGCGCCTTGGGGATCGGCCGGGCGCGGCCGCCGGAGACGAAGGCGACCTTCACGGTCGCCTCGACCAGCACGACGTCGTCGCGGGTGACGTTCTGCTTCAGCGTGATCGACGCCCCGCGCACCTCGGCCGGCTCCGTGGTGACGAGGACGATGTCGTCCATCCGGGCGGGCTTGCGATACTCGATGCCGAGCGAGCGCACCACGAAGGCGAAGCCGGGCGCCTCGCGCTCGGTCTCCTCGAACAATGCGCGCTGGTCGGCACCGAGCAGGCGCAGATAGTTGCTCCGCCCGCGCTCCAGAAACCGCAGATAGTTGGCGTAGTAGACGACGCCGGAAAAATCAGTGTCCTCGTAATAGACCCGCACCGCGAGGCGGTGGCGGCCGTCGCGGATCTCGCCGTCGAGGCCCGCCGTGAGAGTGTCGGTCATGCAACGCATCCGTGCCTGCGGCAGCCGCCCCGGCGGCGCCGTCCGGTGCGCGGTTTAGACGCTCGGCCGGCCCGCGACAAATCCCGGCAATTTGCCTACTTTGTATTCATAGTAGAGCGGGCCGCGGAGTTGCTGTTGCGCATGGACGAAAATTTGCATGGAATGCCGGGCGGACCCGCAGCGGGTCGGCTGGTCGCGGCAACGAGGTGCAGATGAACGAACCGACTCTTCGACGGTCCCCGAGGCGGATCACGACGCTCGTTGCGGCGGTCGCAACAGTCGCGGCCCTGGGTTCGGCGTTGGCGAGCCGCCCGGCCGCGGCGCAGCCGGCGGACTGGCCGAACCGGCCGATCAAGATCGTCGTCGGATATCCGGCCGGCGGCTCCGCGGACGTGACGACGCGGTTGTTCGCGGAGCCGCTGTCGCGGGCGCTCGGGCAAGCCGTGGTCGTCGAGAACCGGTCCGGCGCCGGCGGCACGCTCGGCGTCCAGGCGGTGCTGCGCTCCGAGCCGGACGGCTACACGCTGTACGGCGCGGCGATCTCGGAAATCTCGCTCGCGCCCGCCACCGTCGCCAACCTGCCCTACGATCCGGTCAAGGATCTCGAGCCCGTGATGGTGCTCACCCGCTCGCCCTACATCCTGGTCGGCGCGCCGACCTTTCCGCCGAGCACGCTGAAGGAGCTGGTCGACTACACCAAGGCGCATCCCGGCACGGTGAGCTACTCGTCCTTCGGCGCCAACACGCTCACCCACTTGGCGGGCGAGCGGTTCAAGCTGGCGGTCGGCATCAACGCCCTGCACGTGCCTTACCGCGGCAGCTCGGCCTCCCTTGCGGATCTCATGGGCGGCCAGGTGCAGTTCACGTTCGATTCGCCGGCCGTCACGCTGAACCTCATCAATGCGGGAAAGCTGAAGGGCATCGCCGTGGTCTCCAAGACGCGGCTGGAGGGCGCGCCGTCGATCCCGACCTTCGCCGAGGCCGGCTATCCGGACTTTTCGGTGACGAGCTGGATCGGCATGCTGGCTCCGGCCAAGACGCCGAAGCCGATCATCGACCGGCTGAACAAGGAGCTGAACACGATCCTGCAGAGCGACGAGATCAAGTCGGCCCTCGCCCGGAGCAACATCCAGCCGGGCGGCGGCACGCCGGACGAGTTCCGCCGCCAGATCCAGACCGAGATCGCCGAGTGGAAGGATCTGGCGCCGAAGATCGGGATCGAACCGACGCGCTGAAGCAGCGTCGCGGCGGGCCACGGCTCTGCCGCTCGCGCACGAGCAAGCACGCTGCCGGATCGGCAGCGATCGGTGACGAGAGACGGCCGGCACGGATGCCGGCCGTTCGATTCGGGGGGAATTCACAAGATGCGAGCTTCGCTCGAGGCGCTGATGCGGCCTCGCTCCGTCGCGGTGGTGGGCGCGTCCGAACGGGACGACGCCATCGGCACGCGCGTGATCACCAATCTCCGGGCCCTGGGATTTCCCGGGACGATCCATCCGGTCAATCCGCGCTACCAGACCATCAAGGGCCTGACCTCCTATCCCTCGCTCTCGGCGCTGCCCGAGACCGTCGACGCCGCGTTCCTGGCGGTGCCGGCGACCGGCGGGCCGGACCTCGTCGAGGAGGCCGGGCGCTGCGGCATCAAGGCCGTCTTTCTCAACGCCAACGGCTATGCGGACGGCGACCAGGACGGGAAGGCGCTGCAGCGCCGGATCGAGGCGAGCGCGAAGGCGCACGGCATCGCGATCTGCGGCCCGAACAATATCGGGCTGATCAACGTCCACGACCGCATCGCGTTGTGGACGCCGCGCCACATGAAGCAGGTCACGCCCGGCCCCATCGGCGTGATCTCGCAGAGCGGCTCCATCGCCCTGATCCTCAGCGAGGACGAGCGCGACCTCGGCTTCGCCTATCTGGTCACCACCGGCAACGAGGCGGTGCTGACGGTCGCGGACTATCTGGCCGCGATGGTGACGGACGACCGGGTGAAGGTCGTCCTGCTGTTCCTCGAGACCATCCGGGATCCGGCGAAATTTCGCGAGGCGGCCGCCGAAGCGGCGCGACGCGGCAAGCCGATCGTGGCGCTCAAGCTCGGCACCAGCGAAGGCGGCCGCACGCTGGTGCAGGCGCACACCGGCGGGCTCGCCGGCGAGGACCGGCTCTACGACGCCTTCTTCGCCCAATACGGGATCGTCCGGGTGCGGGATCTCGACGAGATGCTGGAGACGGCCGTGATGCTGGCCGCCGATCCGGCGCCGATCCGCACCGGCCACACCGTGGTGGTGACGCTCTCGGGCGGCGAAGCGGCCCTGGCCGCGGATCTGGGCGCGGATCTCGGGCTGGAGTTCGACCGGCTGTCGCCGGCGACGATCGAAAAGCTGCGCCCGGCCTTTCCCCCCTACTCCTCGATCAACAATCCGGTCGATGCCTGGGGGCTCGGCTTCACCGCCGAGCGCTTCGGGATCGTGCTCGACGCGCTGGTCGCCGACGACGAGATCGGCGTGCTCGGCTTCGCGGTCGATGCGCCGGGGCGCGGCGGCGGCGACGTCGCCTATGCGAAGGTGATGGCCGAAGCCTGCCGACGCGTCGCCGCGCAAAAAAAGCGGATGTTCTTCCTCAACAACACCTCCGGCTCCGGCGTCAACGCCGAGGTGCGGGCGATTCTGGACGAGGCGAGGATCCCGTATCTGTCCGGGCTGCGCCCCGGTCTCGCCGCGGTCCGCAACGCCCGCCTGCTCGGCAAGGCGACGGCGATCGGCGAGGCGGTGCCGACACCGCCGAACATTCCCGACGACGAGCCGGGCCGCTTCGCGGTGCTGACCGAGTTCGGAGTTCCGATGGCGCAGTCACGCGCGGTCGGCTCCGACGACGAGGCCGTCGCGGCGGCGACGAGTCTCGGCTTCCCGGTCGTCATGAAGGGCACGGCCGCGCATCTGCCGCACAAGACCGAGCTGGGGCTGGTGCGCCTCGGCCTCGCCGACGAGGCCGCCGTGCGTACCGCCTATGCGGAGCTGAGCGCGCGTCTCGCCGAGCATTCGCGCGAAAACTCGCCGGGAGAGGTCGTCGTCCAGGAGACGGCACCGGGCGGGGTCGAGCTGATTCTCGGCCTCCGCAACGAGGGGGCGTTCGGCAGCTTCGTGGTCGTCGCGCCGGGCGGCATCCTGGTCGATCTCGGCGGTCGCGCCAGCATCCGGATGGCGCCCGTCGACGCCGAGACGGCGCGCGCCATGCTCGACGAGACGGCGGCCGGAACGCTGCTCGGAGGCGTGCGGGGCCGCCCGCCGAGCGACATCCAGGCCGCCGTCGACGCCATCGTGGCGTTCTCGCAGCTCGGGGCGGCGTGCCGCGAGCGCTTCGCCGCGATCGAGATCAATCCGCTGATCGTCGGGCGGGAGGGCGCGATGGGCGTCGACGTTCTGTTCGACACGATTCCGGACCGGGGCACGGAGTGAATCGCATGAGCTACCAGTTTCTCCTCTACGCGGTCGACGACCGCGTCGCGACCATCACGCTGAACCGGCCGGAGCGGCAGAACGCGCTGAGCGAGGCGCTGGTCGACGAGATCATGGCCGCCGTGGCGCAGGCCGACGCCGATCCGGAGGTGCGGGTCGTCGTGATCACGGGTGCGGGCGGAAAGGCGTTCTCGTCCGGCTACGACATCAAGGAGTCGGCCGAGAAGCCGAAGCGCACCACGGCCGACTGGCGCGCCCGCATGCAGAAGGACATCCAGTTCACCTATTCGGTGTGGGACTGCAGCAAGCCCGTGATCGCCATGATCGACGGCTACTGCTTCGCCGGCGCGTTCGAGCTGGCCATGTGCTGCGACATGCGGATCTGCTCCGACGTCTCCACCTTCGCGTCCTTGGAGGCGCGGTTCTCCAACGGCATCGCCACCCTGATCATGCCGTGGCTGATCGGCCAGCGGGCCCGCATGCTGATCTACACGGGCGACACGATCGGGGCCGAGGAGGCGTTCCGGCTCGGCCTGGTCGACCGGGTGCATCCGAAGGCGGAGCTGCAGGCGGAGGTGACCAGGCTGGCCAAGCGCATGTCGCGCGTCGCGCTCGAATGCCTGCAGTGGAACAAGCGCGCCCTCAACCAGACCTTCGAGACCATGGGGCTGCGCAACGCCATCGCCTACGGCGCCGAGGCCTGCGCGCTGATGGACTCGATCGGCTCGCCGGAGGCCGAGCAGTTCACGTCGCTCCGCCGCGAGAAGGGCATGGCCGCCGCGCTGAAATGGCGGACGGACCAGTTCGCGCCGTACGAGTGAGGGAGGCACGCCGCCGCACCGACGTCGCTCCTCATGGTGAGGAGCGCTCCGCAGGAGCGCGTCTCGAACCATGAGGGCACGCGGGTGCGGCTGGTGAGCGGGGCCGCATGGTTCGAGACGCGATCCCGAGAGGGATCGCTCCTCACCATGAGGAGCGAGGCAGTGCCGGCCCGCCCTCGGCTCACGCCGCCGTCTTGACGATGGCGTCGAGGCGGGCGCGCAGCTCGTCGGGCTCGTTGTGATACCAGACGCCGCCGAGCAGTTCGCGGAAGCGGCGGTTCGTCGCCGCTTCCCGTTCCACCCGGGCGATGGTGTCGGGACCGATGAGGCCCTCCAGGAGGCCGGCGGCGAGCAGCGACAACAGGTTCCGATCGGTCTCGATCGCCAGCACGGCGAGGACGAGGTCGAGGGCGCGGTCCGGATCCCGGTCGAGCAGGTCGCGCTCGTGATCGGCGAGCGCATGCCAGTTGGCGTCGCGGTCCTTCTCGGGCTTTCCGTGCTGCTCGACCCAGGCCCGGGCCAGCGCGTCGAGGGGCAACGCGGCGACATCCACCCGCGTGGAGGGCGTGTCTCGCATCGTCTCGTCGGCCCGCCAGGCGGACTCGTCGGCGATGCGGGCGAGACGCGCCTTGAGGTCGCGGCTCGGCGCCCACCAGTGGACCGCTCCGAGCAGCCAGCGCAGGCGGTCGTTGTGCGCGGCCTCGGCCTCGATGCGCCCGATCAGGCGGCCCGAATGATTGTAGACGAGCGCGCTCGTGAGCTTCTCGCCGAGCTGCATCTTGACCCGCGTCTCGACGTCCGAGGCGAGCACGTGCAGGACCATGTCGAAGGCCCGGTCCGGCGCATCGTGCGGGAGATGATCGAAATACAGGGTGGCGCCCCAGGACTCCTCGGTCTGGTCCTTGAGGCCGAGGCTTTGCAGCCGGCACCACAGGGCCGCCAGATCCGGGATCGGCATCGCCTCGTAGAGCGCGTCCTGCGCCCCGGTCTTCCGGTGGCTGGGCACCGGCATGGTGGCCCAGTGCTTGGCGTCGTCGATGAAGCTCATGCACCACCCCCGTTGGTCGGCACACTTGCGGCGCCTTACCGTCCGTCGGGTGTTGGTCGCAGCCGGGCGCAAGAAGGTTCGAGCGCACCGTCGCTGATTCTTTTTTCAAGGTTTCAGAACGACTTCGACCGCCCTGGCGGGGGCCCCTACTCCTCCGGCTCGGAGAAAAGGCCGAACTGGGACGGGTCGCGGCTGGGCTCGGCGAGGCCGAGATGGCGGAAGGCGTGGCCGGTGAGCAGGCGCCCGCGCGGGGTGCGCTGGATGAAGCCGCACTGGATGAGGAACGGCTCGATGATCTCCTCCAGCGCGTCGCGCGGCTCCGACAGCGCCGCCGCGATGGTCTCGATCCCGACCGGGCCGCCGCCGTAGTTGAGCGCGATCACCGAGAGATAGCGCCGGTCCATGGCGTCGAGGCCGGAGGCGTCGACCTCCAGGGCCTGCAGGGCGCGGTCGGCGACGGCGCGGTCGACGGTCGGCGCCTTGTCGTACTCGGCGAAGTCGCGCACCCGGCGCAGCAGCCGGCCGGCGATGCGGGGCGTGCCGCGGGCCCGCCGGGCGATCTCGTTGGCCCCGTCCTTGGTCATCGGCACGCCGAGCACCCGGGCGCCGCGGCTGACGATCAGCTCGAGCTCCTGCTCGGTGTAGAAATTGAGCCGCACGGGGATGCCGAAGCGGTCGCGCAGCGGATTGGTCAGCAGCCCGGCCCGAGTCGTCGCGCCGACCAGCGTGAACTTGGAGATGTCGATCTTCACCGAGCGGGCCGCCGGCCCCTCGCCGATGATCAGGTCGAGCTGAAAATCCTCCATGGCCGGATAGAGGATCTCCTCGACGGCCGGGTTGAGCCGGTGGATCTCGTCGATGAACAGGACGTCGCGCTCCTCCAGATTGGTGAGCAGCGCGGCGAGATCGCCGGCCTTGGCGATCACCGGGCCCGAGGTGGAGCGGAAGCTCACGCCGAGCTCGCGCGCCACGATCTGGGCGAGCGTCGTCTTGCCGAGCCCGGGCGGGCCGACGAACAGCACGTGGTCGAGCGCCTCTTTTCGCGCCCGGGCGGCCTCGATGAACACGGTGAGGTTCTTGCGGGCCTGCGCCTGGCCGACGAACTCGTCGAGCTTTTGCGGCCGCAGCGACGTCTCCGCCGCGTCCTCGTCGCGACGCTCGGCGGTGACCAGGCGGCGGGGTGGCGGGGTGGTCGCCATCACAGACCGGTCCCGCGGTTGTACTTGTTGGGCAGGAGATCCCGGATCGGCACGGCCTCCAGGCCGGCTTCACCCATGACGATGACGCGCGCATTCTCGTCGTAGTCGCAGATCAGCTCGCGGCAGCTGCCGCAGGGGGAGACGACGCGGATCGACTGGTCGGGCTCGTGCGGCCGCGGATGCCGGACCGCCACGATGGTGTCGATGCCGATCTCGCCCAGATCGGTGACCAGCTTGCCGATCGCGACGCCCTCGGCGCACACCGCCATGCGGCCCAGATAGGCGTCGAGATTGACCCCGGTGACGATGGTGCCGGAGCGGCTGCGCAGCGCCGCGCCGACCTCCTGCCAGTCGTTGCGGTAGCGCTGGCGGATCGCCTTGCAGGCCGCCGCGATCAGCTCCTGGTCCTGCGCGGACAGGGCCGGCGCGCTCGCATCCGTCACACGCGCCTCCATCACTTGGACAGCTCCTTCAACCCGAGCCGGATCAGCTTCGCCGTGTCGGCATCCTCCCCGGCGTTCCGGGCCGCGGCTGCGATGGCGGCGGCGGCCTGCGGCTGGCCGTAGCCCAGATTGACCAGCGCCGAGACCGCATCGGCGACCGGCCGCGGCGCCCGCTTGTCCTCGAGAGCCCCGGAAAGCTTCGCCACCGCCGGATCGATCGCCGCGAAGGCCGGGCCCTTGTCCTTCAGCTCGGTGACGATCCGCTCGGCGACCTTCGGGCCGACCCCGGGCGTGCGCGCCACCATGGCCTTGTCGCGCATGGCGACGGCCGAGGCGAGGTCGGCCGGGGCCAGCGTCGACAGCACGGCGAGCGCCACCTTGGTGCCGACGCCCTGCACGGTCTGCAGCAGCCGGAACCACTCGCGCTCGACCTCGGACTGGAATCCGAACAGGCGGATCTGGTCCTCCCGCACGTGAGTTTCAATGGCCAGCGCCGCCGCCTCGCCGGCCTCCGGCAGCGCCTGCAGGGTGCGGGCCGAGCAGTGCACCAGATAGCCGACGCCGCCCACGTCGAGGATCACGAAGTCCTCGCCGTAGGAATCGATCACGCCCCTGAGCTTGCCGATCATGGCGAGCGCCGCAGCCGATGACGCCTCGACGCGAGAGGCAACGATAGACGTTCCCTCCCCCACAAGGAGGGAGGGAGCCGACCAATCATGCGGCTCGGGCAAAGGTCCCCCGGCGATCGAAAAGCCGACCTCATGCCCCGGCCGCCTTCAGGAGGGCCGCCCGGGCGATCGCGCTGGTGCGGTGGTGGGCGTGGCAGACCGCGATGGCGAGAGCGTCGGCGGCGTCGTGGGTGCCGGGATCGGCCTTCGGCAGCAGAATGCCGATCATCATGCGGATCTGGTCCTTCTCGGCGTGCCCGGCGCCGACGATGGTCTTCTTCACCAGGTTGGGCGCGTATTCGGCGACGGTCAGGCCGGCGAGCGCCGGGACCAGCAGCGCGACCCCGCGCGCCTGGCCGAGCTTCAGCGTGGCCGAGGCGTCCTTGTTGACGAAGGTGGCCTCGACGGCGGCCTCGGCCGGCGCGAAGCGTTCGATCACCCGGGTCAGGCCGTCGTGGATCGACACCAGCCGTTCGCCCATCGCGCCGCGGTCGTCGCTCGACACCGAGCCGCAGCCGACGAAGCTCAACCGGTTCCCCTCGACGTCGATGACACCCCAGCCGGTCCGGCGAAGGCCGGGGTCGATACCGAGGATCCGAATCGTGGCGCGCATGCCGACGAGTCTTATACCAGCCGCCGGCGAAATCGACCTTTTCTGCCTCGGCGGGAGCCCACTGGGAGCCCCGCTTCCCCGTCCCGGACGGAAACCAGACGGTAACCAAGTCCGGAGGCTTTACGGAACTGTCACATAGCCGAATCCGGCGACGGGCTAGTCTGTTTCCCGGAGCCGCCGACCGAAGCGTATTCAGACGCGAGCGGGACGGGTCGGCCGCGACCGGACGCCGACCGACCTGCGGGCCGGCGATCGGTGGCGGAGCCGCACCCGGTTCGCACCGGTGGGCCGCGACTCCCGAGGATGCCATGACCCTACCGCTTCCTGCTCTGCCGTTGGCAGGCACCCCGGCGATGCCGCGCATCGCCCGCGACCACATCGTGTCGCTCGCCAAGCTCGTCGTCGACTACGCGTTGCAGCCGATCGTCGAGATCAACACCGGCTATGTCTACGGCTACGAGGCGCTGATGCGCGGCTTCGACCGCCTCGGCCTCGCGTCGCCGGTGGCCTTGCTGGACCACGCCGCCGAGGCCGACGTGCTGGTGGCGCTCGAGCAGATGCTGCACGCCCGCGCCATCGCCAAGTTCGCGAGCGTGCCGGACGCGGCCGGGAAGAAGCTCTTCATCAATGTCGACGGGCGCACGCTCCGGTCCGGCCACCTGATTCTGGGCGCCGCCGCCAAGGTGCTGGAGAGCAAGCGCATTCCCGCCTCGACCCTGTGCTTCGAGCTGTCCGAGCGCTACGACAACGACGCCGAGCCGACCTTCGGGGCGGTGGTCGGGGCGCTGCGCACCATGGGCGGCCGGCTCGCCATCGACGACTTCGGGCTCGGCTTCTCGGAGCTGAAGCTGCTCTGCGACTACGGCATCGACTACATCAAGATCGACAGTCACTTCATCCGCGGCATGGCGCAGAGCCAGCGCAAGCGCCTGCTCGTCACGACCATGTCGAATCTGGCCCATGTGCTCGGGATCCGGGTGATCGCCGAGGGCGTCGAGACCGAGGCCGAGTACATCGCCTGCCGCGAGGCCGGCTGCGATCTGGTGCAGGGCTATTTCGTCGCCCGGCCGACCTGCGAGATCTCGGAAATCCTGTCGACCTATCCGCACGTGGTGACGGCGCGGGCCAAGCACCGGCGCGACCGCAAGACCGACGAGCTCCTGATCCGCAACCAGATGGCGGCGCTGCCGACGGTTCCGATCGACGCCGAGCTGCCGTCCGTGTTCGAGCTGTTCCGCCAGTCGCCCCAGGAGCATTTCTTCCCGGCGGTGGACGACGCCGGTGAGCCGCGCGGTCTCATCCACGAGCGCGACCTCAAGCAGTACATCTACATGCCGTTCGGGCGCGACCTCCTGAACAACCGGGCCTATCAGCGTCGGGTCTCGTCCTTCGTCACGGCCTGCCCGATCGTCGACATCGCCACCGATGCCGAGCACATCCTCGAGGTGTTCGCCAACGCTCGCGGCTCGGACGGCGTGATCGTCACCGAGAACCTCAAATACATCGGCGTGCTCTCCACGGCGGCACTGCTCTCGGTCATCAACGACAAGAAGATCCAGCAGGCGCAGGACCAGAACCCGCTCACCGAGCTGCCCGGCAATCTCTCGATCACCGACTTCGTCGCCGTCAACGCGCTCGATGCCGATGCGCCGCGCCACTTCTGCTATTTCGATTTCGACGACTTCAAGCCGTTCAACGACCGCTACGGGTTTCCGCACGGCGACCGGGCGATCTCGCTGTTCGCCACCCTGGTGCGGCGATCACTGGGCGGGCCGGGCGTGATGGTCGGTCACGTCGGCGGCGACGACTTCTTCGCTGGACTTCGCGATCACGACTCCGCTGCGCTGCGCGGCACGCTCGCCGAGCTTTTGGACGAGTTCCGGCGCGAGGCGCGAAAGCTCTACGGACCGGAGGACCAGCGGCTCGGCTTCATCACCGGGCGCGATCGCGACGGACGCAGCCGGCGTTTCGACCTGCTCCGCTGCAGCGTCGCCGTGCTGGAGCTCGCGCCCGGCACCATGACGAGCGATCTGGACAAGATCCACGCCGTGATGGCGCAGGCGAAGTCGCAGGCCAAGCACGAGTCGACCGGGATGGCGTGGCGCCGATTCTCGGCCTGAGCGCGCCCGCCCGAGCATCCCGGCGGCCCCCCCGCATTCCTACCCTCTGCCGGAACGACGCCGAATCGGATAGGCCCGCCATGGGCGGTCATCAGGTGGGAGGCTCCGGATGAGCTTGATCAGCACGTCGCGCGACGAATGGATCGGCACGATCACGCTGGACAATGCCGAGAAGCGCAACGCGCTGTCGAGCGCGCTGATCAACGAGCTCTGCGCCGCGCTGGCGGCGTTCCGCGACGATCACCTGCGCGCCGTGGTGCTGCGCGCCAAGCCCGGCGTGACGGTGTGGTCGGCGGGCTTCAACATCGACGAGCTGCCGGTGGGCCACCGCGATCCGCTCGGCTGGGACGACCCGGTGCGCCATCTGGTGCGCGAGATCGCCCGCTACCCGATTCCGGTGATCGCCATGGTGGAGGGCGGCGTGTGGGGCGGCGCCTGCGAGGTGGTGCTGGCCTGCGACATCATCGTGATCGGCCCGACCGCCACCTTCGCGATCACGCCGGCCAAGCTGAGCGTGCCCTACAACATCTCGGGAATGCTCACCTTCCTCAACGCGGCACCGGCCTGCATCGTGCGCGAGATGGCGTTCACGGCGAAGCCCGTGAACGCCGCCCGCGCCTTCGATCTCGGCATGGTCAACCACGTGGTGCCGATCGAGGAGCTGGAGGCCGTCACGTACGGCATCGCGAAGGACATCGCCGCCAACGCGCCGCTCGCCGTCTCGGTGATGAAGGAGCAGCTCCGCATCCTCGAAGGCGCTCACCCGGTGAGCCCGGAGGGCTTCGAGCGCCTCCAGGGCCTGCGCCGCGTCGTCTACGACAGCCAAGACTATCTCGAAGGTCTTCGGGCCTTCAAGGAGAAGCGCAAGCCGGTGTTCGAGGGGAAGTGATCAGGAGGTCCGGTTCGGATTCGTCGTGCCCGGCCTTGTGCCGGGCATCGATGTCTTGGAAGCTGTTCGGCCGTGACGGCGTGGATGGCCGGGACGAGCCCGGCCATGCCAGGGGTGGAGGATACGAGGTGCCTCACGCGCCCATCTTGGCCATGGCGGCTTCGGAGACCTCGAAGTTGGCGTAGACGTGCTGCACGTCGTCGTGCTCCTCGAGGCTCTCGATCAGCCTGAACAGCTTCTCGGCCTGCTCGTCGTCGACCGCAATGGAATTCTGCGGCTTCCACACCAGCGCGGCCTTCTTGGGCTCGCCGAACTTCTGCTCCAGCGCCTTCGCCACGTCTCGATAGGTCTCCTGCGAGGCGTAGATCTCGTGGCCGCCCTCGGACGACACGACGTCGTCGGCGCCGGCGTCGATCGCGGCCTCCAGCATGGCGTCGGCCGAGGCGACCTCGGGGCCGTACTCGACCACGCCGAGCCGGTCGAACATGAACGACACCGCGCCGGTCTCGGCCAGGTTGCCGCCCGACTTGGTGAAGTAGGAGCGCACGTCGGAGGCGGTGCGGTTGCGGTTGTCGGTCAGCACCTCGACGATGACGGCGACGCCGGCCGGCCCGTAGCCCTCGTAGCGGATCTCGTCGTAGGTCTCGGCGTCGTTGCCGGCCGCCTTCTTGATGGCGCGGTCGATCGAGTCCTTGGACATGTTCTCGGCCCGCGCCGCGATGATGGCGGCGCGCAGCCGGGCGTTCATGGCCGGGTCGGGCAGGCCGAGCTTGGCCGCGACCGTGATCTCGCGCGCCAGCTTGCCGAACAGCTTGGACTTCATCGCGTCCTGCCGGCCCTTGCGGTGCATGATGTTCTTGAACTGGGAATGTCCGGCCATGGTCGGTCCTATGGGCTCGTCTCTGGACGCCGCCGCGCCGCAACCGCTGATGGGCGCGCGTCGGCGTGTCGTGGTCGCGTGAGGCGCCAGTTTATAGTGGGGCTCGCCGGCAAAAGCCATATACGCGCCGGCCCCGCAAGGCCCCGGCAGGCGCATGAAGGCCCGCCGTTCAGCCCCAGAAGGCAGGCGCGGCGGGGTCGAGCGAGCCGCCGACCCGGACCGGCGCGACCCGGGCGGCCAGGCCGGTCTTGTCGTCGGTCTCGATCGCGATCCCGCACAGGGTCGCGGCGCCGGACGCCGGCTCGAAGCGGCCGCCGGGGATGCGGCGCAGGAATCGGTTGAGCGGCTCGTCCTTGGCCATGCCGATCACCGAGTCGTAGTCGCCCGTCATGCCGACGTCGGTCATGAAGGCGGTGCCGCCCGGCAGGATGCGGTGGTCGGCGGTCGGGGCATGCGTATGGGTGCCCACCACCATGCTGGCCTTGCCGTCGAGGAAGTGCCCCATGGCCTGCTTCTCGCTCGTCGTCTCGGCATGCATGTCGACCACGATGGCATCGGCGGCGTCGCGCAGCGGGCAGGCCGAGATCTCGCGCTCCACCGCGGCGAACGGGTCGTCGAGCGGATCCATGAAGACGCGGCCGAGCAGGTTGGTGACCAGCACGCGGGCACCGTTGCGGGCCTCCAGCAGGGCGACGCCGCGGCCCGGCGTGCCGGCCGGGTAGTTGAGCGGGCGCACCAGCTTCTCGGCCCGCTCGATGAACACCAGCGCCTCGCGCTGGTCCCAGGAATGGTTGCCGAGCGTCACGGCGTCGGCGCCGGCCGCCAGCAGGTCGTGATAGATCAGCTCGGTTATGCCGAATCCGCCGGCCGCGTTCTCGCCGTTGACCACGACGAAGTCGAGCTTCCAGTCGCGGACCAGCCCGGGCAGCCTGTCGATCACCACGGCCCGGCCGCTGCGGCCGACGACATCACCGATGAAGAGAATCCTCACGCTCACACGTCCCGAAAAGGTTCTGGCCGACGGCCGCGGGCCGGACGGCGGACCGGGGCCGCGGCACGTGCCGCTAGCGACAGTCGATGACTTCGGTCTCGGTTAGCACGAGATCGAGCCGTGCGTCCCACTCGTTTGCCGGGACGCGGGGGATCTCCTGGGCCGCGAAGGCGAGCCCGATGGCGACCGCCGACTTCGCGGCCCGCAGCGTCGCCAGTGTCGTGTCGTAGTGGCCCGCCCCGTAGCCGATGCGGTGCCCGCTCCGGTCGAAGCAGGCGAGCGGCACCAGCAGAACGTCGGGCGTCACCTCGGGGGCCTCGGGCGACGGCTCCAGCAGGCCGAAGGCCGCCGTCACCAGCGACACGCCGGGCGCCCACGCCCGGAAGGCCAGCGGCTTGCCGCGCCCTCGCACCACCGGCAGGGCCAGTCCCGCCCCCGCCTCGACGAAGCGCCGCATCAGCGGCGTCGGATCGATCTCGCTGCGGATCGGCATGTAGCCGGACACGATCGTCCCGGCCGCGATCGTCACCGGAAGCGGACGTGCCGCGATCGCCGCCGCGGCGGCCGCGCGATCCTCGGCGGCGAGCTCGTCGCGCAGGTCGAGCGCAGCATGGCGGAGCGCCGCCTTGTCGACGGCGGCCGGATCGGTCGGGGGCTTTGTCATGATTTTCGATTCACCCCTTGCAGACCCGGGTGCCGTGCGCGCCCGACCGGCGCCCGAAGGGTGAAGAGTGCGGAGCCGCGAAAGCCGTCGGAGTAAGCGATCCCGGGTTCCCTACCATGGTAGGTGGGCGCCATGTGACCGGGCCCACGGGCCCGGCCAGGGACAGCTCCCTTCAGGATCGATAAGGCCCCGGGGAAAAGACCCCTAACAAACCCCGCAGCCCCGCTCGGCCAATCTAACCACTCCGTCCCTGCGCCGCTACCCGGCGCGCCGAAGAACTTGCATCGGTTGCCAAAGCCGGCCCGCGCAGCGCTAGCCGGCCGGCAGCTCGTGGCTGTCGGCGCCGTGATTGAGCGTCCGGGTGACGCGCTCGATGCGCTCGGCGGCCGAATCGAGCGCGGCCGCGATGGCCGCCGTGGTGGCATGGCTGCGCTCTCCGGCTACGCGGCGCGCCTCCTGCAGCTCGGTCAGCTCCTCCTCGTACTTGCGCACCCGCTGGGTCGACTCCGACAGCTCGTCGGCAATCAGCAGCGCCGCCATCACGGTCAGCCGCATGTCGCCGATCTCGCCGAAATTGGTCCGCAGCCGGGAGATGCGCTGGTCGAGATCGTGCGCGAGCCTCGCGAGATGGTGCTCCTGCCCGTCGTCGCAGGCCATCCGGTACTGCCGGCCGTTGATCGTCACGCTCACATGGGCCATGGCCGACCTTGCCGCACCGTGTGTCCGCACCGTCCCGTCATCCGGCATCGCCGGCCAGAACCGTCCGGACCGTGGCGATCGCCTCGTCGAGACGTCCCGCCACCTCGCGATTGACGCTTTCCAGCCGCTGCGCCCGCGCGGCTTCGCGGTCGAGCGCATCAGCGAGCCGCGCCCGGTCGATCCCGAGCGTGTGAACCTGGTCGGAGAGCACACCGCGGCCGCGTTCCAGCTCGTGCCGGCGCTCCACCGCCTCCTCCAGAGCCGCGAGCGCGCGCTGGAGCCGTGTGCTGGCCGCTTCCACGGCACTGCTGTCCGTCATGGCGCCCCTCGCCTCGCCATCTCCCGTCCGCCCCGCGACCGCTCGCCCCCGATCGTCGCCCGCACGGCCCCGGCATCGCGAAACCATGCAATGGCAGGCAGATGGAACAGGAAGCTTACGGGCTTTCCGAGAGTCGCGTCAATGCGATGCACACAGCCTGGACAGCTCTGGCGCGAGTGCCGCGCGGCGCGGCGGCACACCACCGGCCTGACGCGTTGACAGGGTGGGGCGACCTGCCTATCAGGTCCCAAAGCCTCGCCAGCGAAGAGGCCCTCGGCCGGTGCCGTCCCGACGTCCGCCAACCCCCGATCCGTCAGGTTCCTGAAGGCGCACCCCGGCCGACGCCGACCCTCCGTTCTCGACACAGGAGGCCGACATTTCCCCGCTTTCTCGCGCCGATCACGACCGGATGGCCAACGCGATCCGGGCCCTCGCCATGGACGCCGTCGAAAAGGCGAAGTCGGGCCATCCGGGCCTGCCGATGGGGGCGGCCGACATCGCCACCGTGCTGTTCGGCCGGGTCTTGAAGTTCGATCCTGCGGCGCCCCACTGGTTCGACCGCGACCGCTTCGTGCTGTCGGCCGGGCACGGCTCGATGCTGCTCTACGCCCTCCTCTATCTCACCGGCTTCAAGTCGGTCTCGATCGAGGAGATCCAGCGGTTCCGCCAGCTCGGCTCGCTGACGCCGGGCCACCCCGAGGTCGAGGCGACCGAGGGCGTCGAGACCACCACGGGGCCGCTCGGCCAGGGCATCGCCACCGCGGTCGGCATGGCGATCGCCGAGCGCCATCTCGCGGCGGAGTACGGGCCCGAGATCATCGACCATCACACCTACGTGCTGTGCTCCGACGGCGACCTGATGGAGGGCATCAGCCAGGAGGCGATCGCGCTCGCCGGGCATCTGAAGCTCGCCCGGCTGATCGTCCTCTACGACGACAACCACATCTCGATCGACGGGCCGACCTCGCTGTCGGACTCGGTCGACCAGCTCGAGCGGTTCAGGTCGGCCGGCTGGGCCGCCTGCCGGATCGACGGCCACGATCCCGAGGCGATCCTGGCCGCGATCGAGACGGCGCAGACGAGCGACAGGCCGAGCCTGATCGCCTGCCGGACCACCATCGCGTTCGGCGCGCCCACCAAGGCCGGCTCGGAGAAGTCGCACGGCTCGCCGCTCGGCGCCGAGGAGATCGCCGGCGCCCGCAAGAATCTCGGCTGGACATCGCCGCCCTTCGTCGTCCCGGACGACATCCTGTCGGCCTGGCGCGCCGCGGGCGCCCGCTCGCGCGAGGCTCGCGCCGCCTGGGCCCAGCGGGTCGCGGCCCTTCCGGCCGAGACGCGCGCCGAGTTCGACCGCCGCACCCGCGGCGAGGTTCCGGCCGACCGCATCGACGCGGCGCTGGCCGAGATCAAGCGCCAGCTCGCCGCCGATCCGAAGGACCGCGCCAGCCGCTCGTCCTCGGAGCTGGCGCTCGGCGTGCTGGTCCCCGCCTTCCCGGAGCTGGTCGGCGGCTCGGCCGACCTCACCGGGTCGAACAACACCCGGCCGAAGGGCATGCCGGCGATGTCGCCGGACGACTACAGCGGCCGCTTCATTCATTACGGCATCCGCGAGCACGGCATGGCCGCGGCCATGAACGGCATGGCTCTGCACGGCGGCATCGTCCCGTATTCCGGGACCTTCCTGGTGTTCTCGGACTACTGTCGACCGTCGATCCGGCTCGCCTGCCTGATGGGCCGCCGCGTCATCCATGTGATGACCCACGACTCGATCGGCCTCGGCGAGGATGGACCGACCCATCAGCCGGTCGAGCATCTGGCGGCGCTGCGGGCCATGCCGCATCTGCAGGTGTTCCGCCCCTGCGACGCGGTCGAGACCGCCGAATGCTGGGCGCTGGCGCTGGCCTCCAACCACCGGCCGAGCGTGCTGGCGCTCTCCCGCCAGAACCTGCCGCAGCTGCGCGACGCGACCATTCTCGGAAACCGCTGCGTGGACGGCGCTTACGAGCTGCTGGCGGCCGAGGGCGGCCCGGCCCGGGTGTCGCTGTTCGCCACCGGTTCCGAGGTCATGATCGCGGTCGCGGCCCGCGAGCGGCTCGCCGAGTTCGGTATTCCGGCCCGGGTCGTTTCGGTGCCCTGCTTCGAGTTGTTCTTCGACCTGCCGGAGGAGCGCCGCGAGGCGGTGATCGGCGACGCGCCCGTGAAGGTTGCAGTCGAGGCCGCCATACGTCAGGGTTGGGATGCGATCATCGGATCGCACGGCGCCTTCGTGGGAATGACGGGTTTCGGCGCCAGCGGGCCTGCCCCCGACCTCTACCGCCATTTCGGCATCACGCCGGAGCGGGTGGCCGAGGTGGCCTTGAGCAAATTGCAGGCATTGTAAAAAAGCCGCCGGACGGAGCGGGTAAAACCGACCTATATCAAGGCGGCGGGAACCGAAATCGGATCGACATGACGCGCCGCCCGCCGGGCTGCGCATGGTGGGCATTGGAGGAGAAGAGAATGGCTGTTCGGGTCGCAATCAACGGATTTGGTCGGATCGGACGCAACGTCCTTCGGGCGGCCGCCGAGGCGGGGCGCAAGGACATCGAGTTCGTCGCGATCAACGACCTCGCGCCGGTCGAGACCAACGCACATCTGCTGCGTTTCGACTCGGTGCACGGCCGCTACCCGGGCGAGGTGAAGGTCGAGGGCGACTCGATCGACGTCGGTTTCGGAAAGATCAAGGTGACGGCCGAGCGCGACCCGACCAAGCTGCCGTGGAAGGAGCTCGGTGTCGACATTGCACTCGAATGCACCGGCATCTTCACGTCCAAGGACAAGGCCAAGCTGCATCTCGACGCCGGCGCCAAGCGCGTCCTGGTCTCCGCGCCGTCGGACGGCGCCGACCTCACGGTCGTCTACGGCGTCAATCACGACAAGCTGACCAAGGATCACCTGGTCGTCTCCAACGCCTCCTGCACGACCAACTGCCTCGGCCCGGTCGCCAAGGTCCTCAACGACGCCATCGGCATCGAGAAGGGCTTCATGACGACGGTCCACTCCTACACCAACGACCAGCCGTCGCTCGATCAGGTGCACAAGGATCTGTACCGGGCGCGGGCCGCCGCGCTGTCGATGATCCCGACCTCGACGGGCGCCGCCAAGGCCGTCGGCCTGGTGCTGCCCGAGCTCGCCGGCAAGCTCGACGGCGTCGCCATCCGGGTGCCCACCCCGAACGTGTCGGTCGTCGACTTCAAGTTCATCGCCAAGCGGGCGACCACCAAGGACGAGATCACGGCCGCCATCAAGGCCGCGGCCCACGGCCCCCTGAAGGGCATCCTCGGCTACACCGAGCGGCCGAACGTCTCCTCGGACTTCAACCACGACCCGCATTCCTCGGTGTTCCACGTCGACCAGACCAAGATCCTGGAAGGCACCCTGGTGCGCGTGATGTCCTGGTACGACAACGAGTGGGGCTTCTCGAACCGCATGCTCGACACGTCGGTGGTGTTCGCTAAGCTGATCTGAGATCCGCGCTCGATGCGCCCCGGAGGGCAGGCCGCCATGATCGAAACCGTGCTCGGAATCGCGGCATGGGTCGGGCTGCTCTCCTTCATCGCGTTCGCGTTTCGGCAGGGCAGCAAGGTCGAGCCCGATCGCGACCGCCGGACCGAGGACTGGCCGAGGATCACGCTAGGCGGGTCCTGAGCCGGCGGCGCCATGCCGCCGCCGCATCGCTCGCGACGAGACGAGACCAGACAAGACCAGACGAGACCCGGCGGGGGCGGGTCGACGAGCAGGGACGGGCGGTGATGGATCGGAGTCGCCGACGTCGGATTTCGCTGCTCGCCGCCCCAAGGCCACGTGCGGCGTGAGCACAGCGCCGATCGGAACAACATTTCGGCTAGGGATAAAATGACCGCATTCCGCACACTCGACCAGGCCGACGTGAAGGGCAAACGCGTCCTCGTCCGCCTCGACCTCAACGTGCCGACCGAGAACGGCAAGGTGACCGACGTGACCCGCATCGAGCGGGCGGCGCCGACCATCACCGAGCTCGCCCAGAAGGGCGCCAAGGTGATCCTGCTGTCGCATTTCGGGCGGCCGAAGGGCGGGCCGGATCCGAAATACTCGCTCGCGCCGGTGGCGGCCGCGGTCAGCGAGGTGATCGGCAAGCCGGTCGGCTTCGCGTCCGACTGCATCGGCGAGGTCGCCGAGAAGGCGATCGCCGCGATGCAGCCCGGCGACGTGCTGTGTCTCGAGAACACCCGTTTCTACAAGGAAGAAGAGAAGAACGACCCGGCCTTCGTCGAGAAGCTCGCCGGGCTCGGCGACATCTGGGTGGCCGACGCCTTCTCGGCGGCGCACCGCGCCCATGCCTCGACCGAAGGCCTCGGTCACCGGCTGCCGGCCTATGCGGGCCGCAGCATGCAGGCCGAGCTCGATGCGCTGACCAAGGCGCTGGAGCAGCCCAAGCGCCCGGTCGCCGCCGTGGTCGGCGGCGCCAAGGTGTCGGGCAAGCTCGACCTGCTCGGCAACCTGCTGGACAAGGTCGACGTGCTGATCATCGGCGGCGGCATGGCCAACACGTTCCTGGCGGCGCAAGGGCATCCGGTCGGCAAGTCGCTGTGCGAGCAGGACCTGATCCCGACCGCCAACGAGATCCTCGCCAAGGCCAAGGCCAACGGCAAGCAGATCGTGCTGCCGGTCGATGCCGTGGTGGCCGAGAAGTTCGAGGCGAACGCCCCGTCCCGGGTGGTCGGGCTCGACGAGGTCGGCCCCAACGACATGATCCTCGACATCGGCCCGCGCTCGATCGAGCACGTCGTGTCGGAGCTCGAGCTGCTCAAGACGGTGCTGTGGAACGGGCCGTTCGGCGCCTTCGAGATCGAGCCGTTCGACACCGGCACGGTGGAGATCGCCGAGGCCGCGGCCGAGCTGACGGCGGCCGGCAAGCTGATCACGGTGGCGGGCGGCGGCGACACCGTCTCGGCCCTGAACCACGCCGGCGCGGCCGACCGGTTCACCTACATTTCCACCGCGGGCGGCGCCTTCCTCGAGATGCTCGAGGGCAAGGCGCTGCCGGGCGTCGAGATCCTTCGGGCGAAGTAATCAGGGCAACAGGACGGGAGACGACGATGGCGAGAATCACACTCAGGCAGCTCCTCGACCACGCGGCCGAGAACGACTACGGCGTGCCCGCCTTCAACATCAACAACATGGAGCAGGCGCTGGCGATCATGGAGGCGGCGAGCGCGCTCGACGCTCCGGTGATCATCCAGGCCTCGCGCGGCGCGCGCTCCTACGCCAACGACATCATGCTCAAGCACATGATGGACGCCGTCACCGAGATCTATCCGCAGATTCCGGTCTGCGTGCATCTCGACCACGGCAACGGCCCCGCCACCTGCATGACGGCCATCCAGGCCGGCTTCACCTCGGTGATGATGGACGGCTCGCTCAAGGAAGACGGCAAGACTCCGGGCGACTGGGCCTACAATGTCGGCGTCACCAAGAAGGTCGTCGACATGGCGCATCTGGGCGGCGTCTCGGTCGAGGGCGAGCTCGGCGTGCTGGGCTCACTGGAGACCGGCATGGGCGACAAGGAGGACGGCCACGGCGCCGAGGGCAAGCTCTCGCACGACCAGCTCCTCACCAATCCCGACGAGGCCGTGAAGTTCGTCGCCGAGACCAAGGTCGACGCGCTGGCGATCGCCATGGGCACCAGCCACGGCGCCTACAAGTTCACCCGCAAGCCGGACGGCGACATCCTCGCGATGCGCGTGCTCGAGGAGATCCATCGGCGGCTGCCGGGCACGCATCTCGTCATGCACGGCTCGTCGTCGGTGCCGCAGGATCTCCAGGACATCATCAACAAGTTCGGCGGCCAGATGAAGCCGACCTGGGGCGTGCCGGTCGAGGAGATCCAGCGCGGCATCAAGAACGGCGTTCGCAAGATCAACATCGACACCGACAACCGGATGGCGATGACGGGCCAGATCCGCAAGGTGTTCGCCGAGAACCCGAGCGAGTTCGACCCGCGCAAGTATCTGAAGCCGGCCATGGATGCGATGACCAAGCTGTGCAAGCAGCGCTTCCAGGAGTTCAACACGGCCGGCCAGGCGTCGAAGATCAAGAAGATCATCACGCCGGCCGAGATGGCCAAGCTCTACGCCGCCGGCAAGCTCGACCCGGTGATCGGCAGCACCGCCGCCGCGGCGGAGTGAGCCGTCCCCCTTCGGTTGCCGTGAAGGCACCGCATCGCCACCCGGCACCACCTCCCCCCTCCCCCCTTGCGGGGGAGGGGTGGGGAGGAATGTAAGCCGCGATCGCGGCGCTCGGGGTTCACCCCCTTCCCGGTCCCTTCCCCACAAGGGGAGAGGGCCCGCGGGAGTCCAGCACTGTTCGAAGGGCCCTCCGTCCGACAGCGCGACACACGCTGAAACCCTCTCGGCCCCTCTTTCGCCCTGATCGCCCCGCAATTCCGAGCACCATGCCGGACAGCGACCGCCAACGCCTCTATATCGTGACACCCGTGATGCGGGATCCCGCCGCGGCGGCCGCGCGCCTTGATGCGGCGTTCGCTTCGGGCGTGGATATCGCCGCCGTGCTGGTCCGCCTGCCCGAAAAGCTGGCGGAGCGTGACGCCGTCAACGCCGTCAAGGCGATCGTGCCGGTCGCCCAGACGCACGGCGCGGCCGTGCTGGTCGAAGGCCGGCCCGAGATCGTCGGCCGCAGCGGCGCCGACGGCGCCCATCTGGTCGGCGTCGTGGCCCTGCGCCAGGCGATCGGCGGCCTGCGACCCGCCCATATCGCCGGCGTCGGCGCGCTCCGCACCCGCCACGACGCCATGGAAAGCGCCGAGGCGGGCGCCGACTACGTGATGTTCGGCGAGCCCGGACCCGACGGCGGCGCCCCGCCCTTCGACGTCACGGTCGAGCGGGTCGGCTGGTGGGCCGAGGTGTTCGAGACGCCCTGTGTCGGATATGCCGCGAGCCTCGAGGAGGTCGGCGACGCCGTCGGCCGCATGGAGGGCTCATCCCTGCGTGCGTGGGGAACGCACGGCACAGTTCGGCTAGCGTGT